>JAWLDJ010000018.1:0-16337 GCA_041686695.1 Nitriliruptoraceae bacterium | reverse complement strand
GAACCGACCGACGTGAACCGACCGACGGTGCTGGAAAGGCTGCCTGACAAATGTCTCGTATCCGAGACTATCGTGAGTGAGGCCAGGAGGGACAGGAGCGCGCTCAGGTGGGGAGCGAGGTGCAGGTGCCTGCCGCCGAGCGCACGGTGGCGATCCTGCGCTACCTGGCCGCACGGTCAGGTCCGGTCACCGCTGGTGAGATCGGCCGCGAGTTGGCCATCCCCCGCTCCAGCCTCTACCACCTGTTGACCGCACTGGAAGAGCACGGCTTGGTGGCCCACCTGTCCCCACCGGGCCGCTACCAGCTGGGCATCGCGGCGTTCGAGCTGGGGTCGGCGTACCAGCGCCAGACGGGGCTCGAACGCGCGGGCCGTGCGCTGGTGGCCGGACTCGTCAGGCAGACCGGCCACACCGGCCACCTCGGCATCCTCGACGGGACGGAGGTGGTCTACCTCGTCCGAGAGGATCCGCCCCGACGCCAGCCGTCGGCCCCCGACGTCGGGGTCCGTCTCCCCGCCCACCTGACCGCAGCAGGTCGCTGCCTGCTGGCAGGCAGGCCGCTGCTCCCGGTGGAGACGACCTACCCCCACCACACCGCACGGGTCACGCGGACCGATCGCGGTCCGCTCGGGTTGACCGGGCTACGCCACCAGTTGGTGCTGGACCGACGCCGTGGCTGGTCCATGGAGGACGGCGAGCTCACCGCGGGCCTCACGTCCATCGCCGCCGCGACGCGTGGACGCCCAACACACCGCGCAGCCGCCATCGCCGTGACCTTCCCGTCGGGCCAACTGGACGAGGCGGCTACGAACGAGCTCGCAGGGCAGGTGGTCGCTGCGGCGGGGCTGCTGGACGCACGCCTGGATCACTCATGGCAGGAGCAGGAGCAGGGGCAGGAGCAGGGGCAGGGGCAGCAGCAGGAGCCGCCGCCGTAGGTGACGAGCGTTCAGCTCCGGAGCGGACACCGTCAGACGGCTGTGCGACGTACCCTCCAGAGGTGACGGGGCGCTCCGGTGCCAGGATGGGATGCGACGCGATGCACAGGGTGGGCAGCACCGCGCGAGGGATCGGCGCTCCCGTACCGGCGGCGCCGACCACCCGCCGGCTCGTCGCGCTCCTGGTGGTGTGCCTGGGTGCGGTGCTCCTGGTCGCCGGTCACGGCCGAGCGCAGGATGCGCCCGCGGTGGTGGTCGCCCCGATCGAGGGTGAGATCGACCTCGGCATCGCTCCGTTCCTGGACCGGGTCCTCGCCGACGCGGAGGCCGACGGCGCCGCCGCGGTCCTGCTCGAGATCGACACCCCGGGCGGTCGACTGGACGCCGTGCTCGAGATGCGGCAGAGCCTGCTCGCCAGCCCCGTGCGCAGCATCGCCTTGATCGACACCACCGCGCTGTCCGCGGGAGCGCTGATCGCCCTGGCCGCAGAGGAGATCCACGTGGTGCCCGCGGGCATCATGGGCGCCGCCACACCGGTGGACGCCGCCACCGGCGCCACCGCCGACGCGAAGGTGGTCTCGGCCGTCCGATCGATCTTCCGCGCAACCGCCCAGGAACGCGACCGCGACCCGTTGGTGGCCGAGGCCATGGTCGACCCGGCGGTGGAGATCGAGGGGCTCGTCGACGATGGGCAGCTGCTCACGCTCGACGACCGCCAGATGCTCGAGGTCGGCTACGCGGACTCGGTGGTCGGCAGCCGGGACGAGCTGCTGGCCGATCTGGACCTCACGGACGGCCAGGTCGTCGAGGTCGCACCGACCCTGGCCGAACGCCTGGTCCGACTGCTGACGAGCTCGCTCCTGGCACCATTACTGCTCAGCGTCGGGGTCTGGCTGCTGGTCGGTGATCTGCTCAGCGGGGGCGTCGGGATCGGTGCGGCGATCGGGGTGGCCCTGCTCGGCGCGTTCTTCTACGGCCACCTGCTGGCCGGGTTGTCGGGCTGGGAGGACATCCTGCTGGTCGCAGTGGGGGTGGTGCTGCTCCTGGTCGAGGTGTTCGTGGTGCCCGGCGTGGGCGTCGCCGGGGTCCTCGGCGTGCTCTCGCTGCTCGGCGGCGGCGTGCTCGCCATGGTCAACCGCGATCTGGACCTGGTCCCGGTGTCGCAGCTGCTGGCCGTGGCGGGTCGTGTCACCCTGACCTTCCTGCTGGTCAGCGTCGTGATCATCGCCATCATCGTGCTGCTGGCACGCCGGAGCGGCCAGAAGGGGATGCGGTTGAGCGCCGGACCGATGCAGGGCGGTTCGCGGCCCGTCACGGGCGGCTGGCTGCGATGGTTCGGCAGCGCCGAGGTGCTGGCGCCGGACAGCGAGACCTCCGCCGATGCCCCGCCACACGGCCGCCCCGAACCGTTGCCCCGAGGTGCGTTGGTGGGACGGCAGGGCGTTGCCCTGTCGGATCTGCGCCCCGCTGGGGTCGCTCGGATCGACGGGCACCGCATCGACGTGGTCAGCGACGGCGAGTGGCTGGCCGCCGGCGATCCGGTGACGGTGGTCAGCGACGAGGGGTACCGGCGCGTCGTGCAACGGGCCGCCCGCGACGACTGATCGAGCCCGATGGGGTGTCCTGACCCGTCCGACGGCCGCTACGGTCGTCCACCCCGACCCGGAGCTCTCCGTGGAAGCCAGTGCCCTCATCATCGTGATCGTGCTGGCCGCCGTCCTCGCGGTGATCAGCCTGTTCCTCTACTTCGTCCCCGTCGGACTGTGGATCACCGCCATCTTCTCGGGGGTCCGCATCGGGCTCGGCACGCTGATCGGGATGCGGCTGCGGAAGGTCCCACCGGCGGACATCGTCCGGCCGCTCATCAGCGCGACGAAGGCCAGCATCGACCTCGACGTCGGGCAGATGGAAGCCCACTACCTCGCCGGAGGGCGGGTCGAGTCCGTGGTCGCGGCCCTGATCTCCGCCGACCGCGCCAACATCGAGCTGCCCTGGAAGCGCGCCACCGCGATCGACCTGGCTGGCCGTGACGTGCTCGAGGCCGTCCAGGTGAGCGTGAACCCGAAGGTGATCGAGACGCCGCGCATCGCCGCGGTCGCCAAGGACGGCATCCAGGTGATCGCCGTCGCCCGCGTGACCGTCCGGGCCAACATCGAACGGCTGGTCGGCGGCGCGGGTGAGGAGACGATCATCGCGCGCGTGGGCGAGGGTTCGGTGTCCTCGATCGGGTCCGCTGACAGCCACAAGGACGTGCTCGAGAACCCCGACGACATCTCGCGTCGGGTCCTGGAGCGTGGCCTGGACGCCGGCACCGCCTTCGAGATCCTGTCCATCGACATCGCCGACGTCGACATCGGTCGCAACATCGGAGCGGAGCTCCAGACCGACCAGGCCGAGGCGGACAAGAACATCGCGCAGGCCAAGGCCGAGGAGCGCCGGGCGATGGCGGTGGCCCACGAACAGGAGATGCGAGCCTCGGTCGTCGAGGCGGAGGCGGAGGTGCCACGGGCCCTGGCCGAAGCCCTGCGCAACGGCAACATCGGCGTCATGGACAGCTACCGACTCGACAACGTCCAGGCCGACACCCGCATGCGCCGATCGATCGCCGACGATGAGTGAGGACCGCGCAGGCGCACCTGCTCCTGCCGAGCAGCCGCAGGGGCCCGCCCCCAGCGGTGCCGCCGGGGACGGTCGTGCACGGAGCCGGGCCCGGCCCGCGCTCAGCTCCAGACAGGAGCTGCGGCGGGCCATCGTGCTGCGCGAGCTGTTGGGCCCCCCGGTCGCGTTGCGCGACGGACCGAGCGAGGTGCCCGGCCTCAGCCCCTGAGCTCGTCGGGTCCCCGGGACGGCTCCTCGCCGGGCTCGTCCAGGGGGTCATAGCCCGTGGAGCGGTACGGCAACGCACCGGGGTCGCGGTACAGCCGCGCCGCCCGCGGCAGCGAACCGAGCCCGCGTCGGATCCGGTGCCAGCGACCGCTGCCGGCGAACACGTCGGCACCCGAGGTCAGCGACGCCGGGACCGGCTCGCCCGGACGTCCGGTGATCAGCAGCACCACCGAGCCGAGGACCAGGGCACCAGCCAGCGCGGTGCGGGTGGTGACGACCTCGCCGAGGACCAGCCACCCGAGTCCCACGGCAACGAGCGGGTTGACGTAGGCGTAGGTCCCGACCAGCGAGGTGGTCGCGTTGCGCAGCAGCCAGCTGTAGGCGGTGTAGGCCACCAGGGAGCCGGCCACGGTGAGGTAGCCGAAGGCGAACCAGGCTCGAGCGCTCACCTCGCTGAGCGAGACGCCGACGGCCTCGCCGCGCAGCAGCCCGAAGCCGGTGAAGACCACGGCGGCCCCCAGCATCTCCAGGCTGGCCGCCACCAGCGGCCGACGCGGACCGGTCGCGTGACGGCTGCGCAGGGAACCGCTGGCCCAGGCTGCCGCGCCGACCAACGCCAGCAGGATCGCCCCCAGTTGCCCACCCCGCGGGTCGACGAGCACCCCGATCCCGACCAGTCCGACCAGCAGCCCGAGCCACGCCCGCGGGGACAGCCGTTCCCCGAACACCCCGCGTCCGAACAGGGCCAGGAAGAGTGGCACCGTCGCGGCCAGCAGCGCGGCCAGCCCGGAGGAGATGCGGGTCTGGGCCAGGCTGATGAACCCCGTGCCACCGACCAGCAACAGCCCACCGGTGAGCACCCCCTGGACGAGGTGGCGAGGGCGGATGCGATCGCCCGCTCGGTCACCGCGACGCACGGCGACCATCAGGAGCAGGCCGCCGGCCAGCAGGAACCGGGCCGCCATCGCGAGCATCGGCGGGAACTCGGTCACGACCACCGCGATCGCGAGGTAGGTCGAGCCCCAGACCACGTAGACGATGGCCATCGCCGTACCGATGAGCGCGAGACGCCGGCTGACGACGAGGTCGCCGATACGGCGACCGACGAGCGGGAGGCGCTGCAGGGGCGCGGTCAGGGAGAGGGCAGGAGCCGACACGTCGTACCTCGGCGGCGAAGCAGGGCGGAAGGTGGGAGCATCTGTTACACTACAGTTTGACTACTGCAGTGGCACAGGAGTAGAATGTACGACATCGTGGCCGGCACCGCCGACGATCTGGTCCGCCGGATCGAGGACGGCGTGCTGGCGGGCGCGCTGCGCTCAGGTGAGACCCTGCCCTCCGTGCGTGCACTCGCCCGCGACCTCGACCTCTCGCCCACCACCATCGCCAAGGCCTACCGCGAGCTCCGCCGCCGCGGCGTCGTCGTCACCGAGGATCGTGCCCGCACGGTGATCGCGCACCGGCCACAGCTGCGTTTCCGGTTGGCGCCCACCGTCCCCGAGGGTGCCGTGGACCTGGCGACCGGCAACCCCGATGGGCGGCTGCTACCGAGCCTGGAGCACGGGGTGCGCTCGCTGCCCACGGCGCAGTACCGCTACACCGACGATGTGCTGCTGCCCGCCCTGGTGGACCTCGCCCGACGGGCCGGCGCGCAGGACGAGCTCGATGCCAGACACCTGGTGGTCGTCGGCGGTGGACTCGACGGCATCGAGCGGGTGCTCGAGGAGCATCTCCGCCTGGGTGACCGGGTCGGGGTCGAGGATCCGGGCTATCCGGGCTCGCTCGATCTGGTCCGCGCGCTCGGCCTGGAACCCGTGGGTATCGCGGTCGATGCCCACGGGCTGGTGCCCGAGGCCCTCGACGCCGCCCTCGCCGGGGGCCTCACCGCGCTGCTCCACGTCCCACGGGCGCAGAACCCGACCGGTGCCGCACTGTCGCGCTCCCGGGCCGAGCAACTGCGGCAACGTCTCGCGGACCACCCCGACCTGCTGGTGATCGAGGACGACCACGCGGCCCCGATCGCCGGCGTCCCCGCCGCGACGCTGACGACCGGCCGATCGCGGTGGGCGGTGGTGCGCTCGGTCGCGAAGTGGCTCGGCCCCCAGCTGCGCCTCGGCATCCTGCTGGGCGACGAGGCGACCACCGACCGCGTGCTGGCACGGCAGCGGCTCGGCGTCGGGTGGGTCAGCCAGCTCCTCCAGCACCTGGTGGCGGTCACCTGGGAGCAGGCCGAGACCGATGGGACGTTGCAGCGGGCGACCGCCGCCTACGCCGAGCGGCAGCAGGCGCTGCTCGCCGCACTGGCCACGCGCGGCATCACCGCGACGGGCCGATCGGGCCTCAACGTCTGGATCCCCGTCGACGAGGAGGTGCCCGTGGTCCAGGGGCTGGCGGAGCAGGGCTGGGGCGTCGCCGCCGGTGAGGCCTTCCGCCTCGACAGCGCGCCCGGCATCCGGGTCACGACCGCGTTGCTGCCGCCCTCGGATGCCGCCGACTTCGCCGGCGCTCTCGAACGTGTGCTCGAGCAACGCCTGACGGGCCGCCGCGGCTGAGCTGTGCCGGTGCCGGACCGGCCCGACGACACGCCGAGGTGGAGCGCTACCCTGCCGCGCCGTGACCACCGACGACGCACCTGCGGACCCCCTCGCGAGGGCGCGGGTGCGCAGCGACCGCCTCCCCGGTCCCCCGGCGTCGGCTGCGGTCCCCGGTCAGGACCCGGTGCGCGCGCGCCTGGCCGCGTTGACCGCGCGCGTGGCCACCTCACCGGCCATGGAGGTCGCGCCGGCCGACCGGTCCGGCTGGCAGGCCGCGACGGCGCTGGTGCTCGCACCGGGCGCCGACGACGTCGAGGTGGCCATCATCGAACGCTCGCGGCGACGGGGGGACCTGTGGTCCGGCCAGCTCGCGCTGCCCGGTGGACGTCATGAGGCCGCCGACGCCACCCTGGCCGGCACGGCCGCCCGCGAGACCCGTGAGGAGGTCGGCCTCCAGCTCGGCGCGCCGCTCGCTCGTATCGCCGAGCACCGCGCCCGGGTCAGCTCGGGCATCGTGACCTGCTACGCCTTCGCGCTCGACCAACCCCTGCCGATGACCCCGCAACCGCGGGAGGTGGCCAACGCCTGGTGGGTGCCACTCGGCGAGCTGACGGCACCCGCCAACGCGACCAGCATCCGCTACAGCGGCATCCGCTTCCCGGCCATCGACGTCAACGGCCGTGCCCTGTGGGGGTTGACGCTCCAGCTGCTCGAGCACTTCGCGAGACGGGTCGACCTCGAACTGGCGACCGGCTGACGCTCACCCCGAGGTGGCCGGCCCCGGCTCGACACCGGGCGGCTCGGGCGTGTCGACCGCGACGCCGAACCGGCGGTCCCGCGCCTGGTAGGTCGCGACCGCCCGCGCGAGCTGCTCGCGGTCGAAGTCCGGCCACAGGGTGTCGACGAAGACGAGCTCGGCGTAGGCGGCCTGCCACAACAGGAAGTTCGAGATGCGCTGCTCCCCTGAGGTCCGCACCAGCAGGTCGACCTCGGGCATCTCGGGATCGGTCAGGCGGGCCGCCAGCGCCGTCTCGTCGACCCGCGCCAGCCGGCCGGCGGCCACGTCGTCCGCGGCGCGCTGCGCGGCATCGGCGAGCTCCGCGCGCGCGCCGTAGTTGAACGCGATCCGCAGGGTCAGGCGTCGGTGGCGGGCCGTCTTGGCCTCGGTCTGCTCGATGAGGCGCACCAGCCGTCTGGGCACGGGTCGTGAACGCCGCCCGATGAAGCGAACCCGGACCTCGCGGTCATCGAGCTCGTCGGCACGCCGGACCAGCAGGGACTCGTTGAAGTTGAGCAGGAAGCGGACCTCACTGGGTGGACGGCGCCAGTTCTCGGTCGAGAAGGCGTAGACGGTCAGGTCCGTGAGCCCGAGCTCGAGCGCTCCCTCGACGGTGTCGAACAGCGCGGCCTCCCCGGCCTCGTGACCGGCGTTGCGGGGCAGCCCCTGGCGGTTGGCCCAGCGTCCGTTGCCGTCCATGATCACCGCGACGTGGGCCGGGAGCCGACCCGGGTCGAGCTCATACCGTGCGAGCAACCCCGAACCGCTCACCGCACCCCTCCGACCTCGCGCCGCACCACCCAGCCCGGCTCCCACCCGGACCCCCGGGTGCCTGCCCGACCGCGCTCCCACGCTACCCGCCACCGCCACCGCCACCGGCGCCTGAGGTGAACGGATCAGCGATCCTCGTTCCGTGCGCGCCCGCAGGGACGTAGGCTGCCACCACCGCGTGTCCTCGAGGGAGCCCACCGTGTCCACCCCCACGTTCCACGAACACCACCTCGACGTCGACGCGGTGGTGATCGGTGCGGGGCCAGCCGGTCTGGCCGCCGCCAAGGCGCTCTCGCGGCGCGGTGTGACCTACCGCCACCTCGAGAAGGGGTCGATGGTCGGCGGGCTGTGGCGCATCGACAACGACAACGGCGGTGCGGCGGCCTACGAGACCCTGCACCTCAACAGCTCACGCCCGCGCACGTCTTTCCCCTCCTACCCCATGCCCGACGACTGGCCCGACTACCCCTCCCACGACCTGGTCGCCGCGTACCTGCAGGACCTGGCGGACCGGTTCGGGCTGACCGAACGCATCACCTTCAACGCCGAGGTAGTGGCCGTCGAACCCCTCGAGGGCGACGGCCCGCCCGGTGCCGACGGTTGGCGGGTGACCACCATCACCGGGGAGGCGATCACGGCCCGCGCCGTCCTGGTCGCCAACGGCCACCATGGGGTCCCGAAGGTGCCGGAGCTCCCCGGCACCTTCACGGGCACGGCGTTCCACTCCCACGACTACCGTGAGCCGACGGTGTTCGACGGCCAGCGCGTCCTGGTCATCGGGGTCGGCAACTCCGGTATGGACATCGCGTGCGACGCGGCGCCGCTGGCCTCCAAGGTGCTGCTTTCCACCCGGCACGGCGTCCACGTGATCCCGAAGTACGTCTTCGGCAAGCCCGTCGACCAACTGTCCTCCCCGCTCACGGCCCACCTGCCCTTCCGGGTCGAACGCGTCCTGTACGAGCTGCTGATGCGGGCGTCGGTCGGCCGGCCGCAGGACCGCGGGCTCCCGAGACCCGATCACCGCCTCCTCGACGCGCACCCCACCGTGTCGTCGCGGCTGTACGACCTGGTCGGCCACGGCGACATCGAGGTGGTCAGCGACGTCGGGTCGCTCGAGGGCGACAAGATCCGCTTCGTCGACGGCCGCGTCGAGCCGGTCGACGTGCTGGTGTACGCCACGGGCTACCAGGTCAGCCTGCCGTTCCTGGCGCCACAGGTGCTCGAGGTCCGCGACAACGAGCTGCCGCTCTACCAGCGGGTCGTGGCACCCGAACGCCCGGGGCTGTACCTGCTCGGCTTCATCCAGACCGTCGGCGCCAGCATCGCGCTGATGGAGCACCAGGCCGAGTGGGTCGGCGATCTGCTGACGGGCGCGGCCGCGCTCCCGTCCACCGAGCAGATGCGCGACTGGATCCGCCGCGACCGCCGCGCGATGGCGAAGCGGTACCTGCGCTCGGAGCGCCACACGATGCAGGTCGACTACTGGCGCTACATCCGGGCGATCGAGCAGGAGCGACAGCGCAACGGCGACGCCGACCTGCGCGTCACGCCCCGAGCGGGCGGCGCGGCGGGCAGCGACGGCGGGGCGGCCGTGCCGGCGCGGGTCAGCGGCCGGGTGAGCGCGGCGCTGCGACAGGTGTCCGAGCGGGCGGGCACCCGCACCGGGCGGTGACGGCGGTGCCCGGCCCGGCCGACCGAGCGCGGGGCGGCCCCACCCCGGTGGGCCCGGTGCTGGTCACCGGCGCCAACGGGTTCATCGGACGCGCGCTGTCCGAGCACCTCACCAGCCTGGGCGTGCCGGTGCGCAGGATCGACGTCGCCGGTGATCCGGCCGCGGGTGTCCACCTCGGCAGTACGACCGATCCGCGACCGTGGTCACACCTGCTCGACGGCGTCGACACGGTGGTCCACACCGCGGCGATCGTCTCCAACGTCGTGCCCGTGGCACGCCTGCACGCGGTCAACGTCGAGGGCACCCGGCGGGTGCTGTCGGCGGCGACCGCGGCCGGGGTCCGCCGCTTCGTCCACCTGTCCTCGGTGGTCGTCCACGGCTTCGACCTGCCGGCCTGGGTCGACGAGTCGCGGCCGATGCGCCCCAACGGCGACGCCTACGTCGACACCAAGGTCGCCAGCGAGCGACTCGTGATGGCCGCCGGTCTCGCCGGCGACCTCGAGGTGGTGGTGCTGCGGCCGGGCGACGTCTACGGACCGGGATCACGACCCTGGGTCGTCCTCCCCCTGACCTACCTCCGCGCGCGCCAGGCGGTGCTGCCCGCCCGGGGCCGGGGCATCCTCAGTCACGTGCACGTCGACACCCTGGTGGACGGCATCACCCGCGCGATCGCGACCCCGGCCGCCGCCGGTGGCGTGTTCCACCTCACCGATGGCGTGGCGACCACCTGCGCCGAGTACTTCGGCCGGCTCGGCGCCATGGTGGGCACCCGCCCGCGGCACCTGCCGACCCCGACGGCGGTCGCAGCGGCGAGCGTGGTCGGCGGGGTCCAGCGCCGGTTCGGCCGCGGCAACGAGCTCGGCGCCGCCTCGATGCGCCTGCTGGCCCGTACCGGGAGCTACCGGATCGAGCACGCCCGGCAGGTCCTCGGCTTCGAGCCGGCCATCGACCTCGACACCGGGATGGCCGACGTCGCGCGTTGGGCCGCGGGGCAGGGCCTGCTCGGACCGCAGCGTCAGCCCCGCGCCGTGGCCGGAGGGTGACCATGCGAGCGGTCGTCGCCGAGACCACGGTGCCCCGCTACCTGTGGACCACGGCCGCCGGGCGTCTGCGGTCCGACGCGGGCTGGCGTCGCGGCGGGCTGTTCCGTTTCGAGGAGGCGCTGCCCCCGCCGGAGCTTCCCGGCCCGCACTGGGTCAGGCTGCGCCCCGAGCTCGCCGGGATCTGCGGCAGCGACGTCGGCCTGGCCCACGCCCGTATCTCCCTGGTGCTCAGCGCCTACTACACCGCCGCCCGCGTGATCCCCGGCCACGAGGTCGTGGCCGTGGTCGAGGAGGTCGGGTCCGGGGTCGACGACCTCGCGGTGGGGGCCCGGGTCGCCCTGGATCCGGTGCTGTCCTGCGTGCACCGTGGCTTCGACCCCGTCTGTGGCACCTGCCAGCGCGGGCTGCCGCACGCCTGCGAGCGCTTCGACCTGCCCGGGGAGACCGGCTGCGCCGCGCCGACCCAGGGCTTCGACGTCGCCGTGGGAGGCGGGTTCGGCCAGCAGCTCGTCGCGCACCGCTCGCAGTGCCTGGAGGTCGGACAGCTGCCCTCGGTCCGGGCCGTGCTGGCCGAGCCTCTGGCGGTGGCGCTGCACGCGGCGCTGCGCTGGGAGCGGGACGGGGACCGCGTCGTGGTGATCGGGCCCGGCACGATCGGTCTGCTGGTCACCGCGGCCCTGCGCCGGCTGTACCCGGACCTCGACGTGGCCGTGGTCTCGCCGGGCAGCTTCGGTGCTGCCCGCGCCCGAGCCGTCGGTGCCAGCCGGGTGCTGCCGACGGGCCCGGCCGCGGTGCACGCGCTGGCCGCGCAGGACGGTGGACGGGTGCTCACCGCCAAGCGGACTCCGCTGCCCCTGCTCGAGCGGGGCGTGGCCGCGGTGTTCGATTGCGTCGGCTACCCGGACACGATCGACCTCGCTCTCCACCTGCTGCGCCCCGGCGGGACGCTGGTCCTGGCGGGCGCGGCCCGGCGGCAGTCCGTCGACTGGTCGCTGGTGTGGAACCGGGAGCTGACGGTGCGCGGGACGATCAACGGTGGCCCCGAGCCGTCCCTGGACGGCCGGCGCTCCGCCGAGCACGCGGTCGAGTGGCTGCATGATCCCGCCTTCCCCGTCGATGGGCTGGTGACGCACCTCGCGCCCCTCGAGCGGTGGCAGGACGCGATGGTGGCGGCCGCGGCGGGACCCCGGGCTCGGGCGGGCAAGGTCGTGCTGCGACCCGACCCCGACCTGCCCCTGGTCGGCGCCGTGCGGGCCCGGCGGCCGCGCGCCTGAAGCCCCACCGCCGCCCCGGCCGGCCCGCCGTCACCACCGGTTCGCGGCGTGCACACGCCCGTCGTCAGGGACGGGGGACCGCGGGGTAGGCCCGCAGCCGCCGGTCGAGGTGGTGCTCGGTGAACGCCTGGGCGTAGGAGGCGGCGGTGGCGCGCGCGGCGGGCTGCTCACGAGCCAGGGCCGGCAGCGCCGACCACTCCCCCGCGCGCGCCAGCAACGCGACCGCCTCGATCACGGTGCGGTCCACGGCCCGGGTGCCGGTCGGGGCACACTCGGCGCACAGCGCGCCACCGGCCTTCACGCTCAGGAACACGTGCTGGCCGGGCCTGCGGCACACGGCACAGGCATCGGTGAACACGTGGAAGCCGACGATCGAGGCGATGCGCAGCAGGAACGCGTCGACGAAGATGGCGGGATCGGCGGGCTCGGCGTCCAGGGCCTGGAGACCAGCCCGCAGCAGCAGGAACACCCCGTTGTCACGCTCGCCCTCCTGGGCGACGTGGTCGACGACCTCGGTCATCACCGACGCCGCCGCCGACGCCCCGTGGTCGGTGCGGATGCGGGCGTGGGGGGCGATCAGGTCCGCCTGGGTGATCTGATCGAGGTTGCGTCCCTCGTACAGCTGCAGATCGACGTGGCTGAACGCCTCGAGTCGGCCGCCGAAGCGGCTCCCGGGTCGACGCACCCCCCGGGCCACCGCCCGGACCTTGCCCCGGCCCTGGGTCAGCAGGTGGAGGATGCGGTCGGTCTCGCCGAGCTTGTAGGTCCGCAGCACGATGCCCTGATCGCGGTAGTTGGCCATCAGCGCCCCCGCTGCCCGCCGGCATGCCGGCTCACAGCAGCGGCCACGGATACGGGTGCGGGACGGTGGGCTGCGGGTAGGTGCCCCGCGCCAGCAGTTCGACGCAGCGCGCCTCGAGCGCGGCGACCTCGTCACCGGTCAGCAGCGTCCCCAGCCGCGCAGCCAGGTCACCGGCCAGCCGCTCGCGCAACCGGTCGACGTCGGCCAGGAGCCGAGGTGGCACGTCCTGGCCGGCCAGCTCCCAGGCGACGGTCCGCAGCTTCGGCCCGGTGTGGAAGCTGACCCCGTGATCGATCAGCCACACCCGGCCCGGGGTCCCCGGCACGAACAGCACGTGGCCGGCCTTGCGATCGGCGTTCTCGATGAGCGCATCGAAGACGACCATGGCCTCCAGCTGGGCGACCACCGCAGGGTCGCCGCCCTCCAGCAGCGTGAAGTAGTGGGCGTCGATGTCGTGGGCGACGTAGCACTGCAGGGAGCCGGCACCGAAGGGGGCCTCGACCCGCAGGACGGTGGGGGGCACCTGCTCCCAGCCGAGCGCGAGCGAGACCTCGTGGGCGGCGACCTCACGACGGTGCAGCGTCCCGGCGGGGAAGTCCCACAACGGCCGCTCCCCGCGTTGCGGCTTGTAGACCGCCAGATCGTCCGGATCGAGATCGTCGAGCTCGGGGGCACGCCCGAGCGCCCGCTCGAGCTCGTCGAGCGACCGCCGGTCCCGATCGGTGAGACGCACGAGCAGGGTGGCGTTGGAGGCGTCGGCGAACCGGCCCACGACCTCGACCGGGGCGGACCGCAGTCGGTCCGCCGGCGTCATCGATGCGGCCACGGTCAGCGCGTCAGCTTGCCGTGACCGTTGGTGGCCGGACACACGTGCTCGCCGTCGGCCGCCGTCGGCCGTCCACACAGTTCGCAGGTCGGCCGGCCCTGCTCCACCACCTCCTCGGCGTGTGAGGCCAACCGGCGGGCCTGGTCACGGTCCAGCCACAGCCGGGCTTCACGCGGCTCGGGCCCACCTTCCTCGGCCACCAGTTCGGTCAGCTCGAGCAGGAACCGATCCTGCTCCTGGTCGAGACCGAGCGAGAGCTCCCCGACCCGCCATCGGGCATCGAGCGGGACGCGCAGCGCCATCGCCGTGCGGTCCCAGTCGGTGGCGGCGGCGTCGTCGAGGCGGGCGAGCAGCTGGATGAGCAGTTCGCCGATGCCGCGGGCCTGGCCCTTCTCCAGGAGGAACTCGACCCGCCGGCTGTCGTCCTCGGCCTGGAGGAAGAAGGTCCGTGACCCCGGGACGCCGGTGAACCCGACGGTCACGTGGTGGGGCGCGTTCAGCTCCACGTCGATCATGTGTCGTCCCTCGATGGCAGCGGTGGTCCGGCGAGGCCGGTGTCGTTGATCGTGAGCAGCACCGGGGCCGCTCCGGCGGGCAGCGCGAGCACCGTGATCGACGCCGGCGAGATCACCAGCCGCTGGAAGGCGTCGAGCGGCATGGCCAGGTGGTGGGCGACGACCGCCTTGATGACATCGGCGTGCGAGACGCACACGATCACCTCGCCGGCGTGCTCGGCGGCCAGCGATTCGGTGGCCTCCACGGCCCGGGACTGCGCCCCGCGGATGGACTCGCCACCCGGGAAGGTGACCCGTGAGGGTGTCGACTGGATCACCGACCACAGCTTGCGTCGTCGCAGCTGGCCGAGCGACCGGTCGGTCCACTCGCCGTAGTCGACCTCACCGAGCCCGCGCCGGGTCCGGACCTTCAGACCGTGCGGCCTGGCGACGATCCTGGCTGTGTCCTGCGTGCGCTCCAGCGGCGAGCTGTAGATGGCCGCGATCCGGGCCCCCGCGAGCCGCTCGGCGGTCGCCTGCGCCTGCGCCTCGCCGGCCTCGTCGAGGTGGACGCCCGCCGTCCAGCCGCCCAGCCGCTTGCCGGTGGCGGGGGTGGTGGCGTGCCGCACGAGCACGATCGTCGCGCCCTGTTCGCTGGCCACGCTGCCCTCCTGGTGGGAACGTCGGGTGAGCACCCGCGTGGGGGGAACCTAGCGAGGTCGCGGGGTGCTCCCCGCCGCAGGGACGGGTCTGCCCGGCCGCCCAGTGTGCCGGCCCCGGCCGTGCGCCGCCGCCGCGGCCTGCCGACCACCCCCTGGTCAGTCGGTGTCGTCCGCCAGCATCCACGCGGCGGCGTGGGTCGTCTGCAGGCTCGTCGTCGGGTAGTAGGCCACCGGGACGTCCTCGGGACCGAGGAGGAGCTCGATCTCGGTGCAGCCGGCGATCACCCCCTGGACGCCACGCTGCACGAGGCGCTCGACGATGGCGCGGTAGGCGGCACGGCTGGCGGTGGTCAGGTGGCCGTGGATCAGCTCCTCGTAGATGACCCGGTGCACGGTGGCGCGGTCGGCCGCCTCGGGGATCACGACCTCGAGCCCATGGGCGCTGAGTCGGTCGCGGTAGAACCCGTCCTCCATCGTGAAGCGCGTCCCGAGCAACCCCACGCGCACGCCGCCGTCGGCGACGATGGCCGTCGCCGTCGCGTCGGCGATGTGCAGCAGCGGGATCGACACCGCGGCCTCGATCGCGTCCGCCACCCGGTGCATCGTGTTGGTGCACAGCAGGAGCCCCTCGGCGCCGGCGACCTCCAGCCGGCGCGCCGCGTCGGCCAGGAGCGCACCGGCGGCATCCCACCGCGCCGACGCCTGCAGTGCCTCCACCTCCGCGAAGTCGAAGGACCACACGATCAGCGGTGCGGAGTGGGCGCCTCCGAGCCGCTCGGCCACCGCGGTGTTGATCGCGCGGTAGGCCTCCGCCGTGGAGGGCCAGGCCATCCCGCCGAGCAGCCCCAGGGTTCGCATCACGGGCCCACGTCGGTCGTGCTGGCGCCCTGCGTGGCCCCCCCGCGCTCCGCGAGCCACCGGCTGATCGGGGACGGCAGCTCGGCGGGACGACCACCCCAGTCGTAGACCACCGCCGCCCCGGAGACCAGGTCGTGGAAGGACCTGCGCTCCCGGTCGATGAGCACCAGCAGCATGCCGGCGCCGAACGCCCCCAGGCTCAGCGGCAGGATCGCCGTGCGCAGCAGGGAACGGCCGGCACGGATCGGTGTCCCGTCACGGTTCACGACCTTCAGTCCGACCAGCGCCATGACCGGGGTGCGGCCGGCGACGCTGACACTGACCCACCACCACAGCAGGTACCAGAGCACCAGCGCCCCCGCCCACAGCGGGCCGGAACGCTGCGTGGCGTCGAAGCTGACACCGGCGACCACCGACAGGAGCCAGGACACCGTCACGGCGGCGGCGGTGAACGTGCCCGCGGAGGCGACCAGATCGCCCGCCACGGCGAGCAGGCGGCTGGCCGGCCCGGCGTAGTAGCCGCTCACCTCGATGCGCGCCTTCGTGCGCGACCGTGACAGCTGCGGATCCTGCACCTCACCGGGACGGTCGGTCAGCAGCCGCGGCGGCCCCGGGGGCAGCGTGCCCGGATCACGTCGCAGCAACCGTTGGACCACACGGAGCAGCCCGACATCGACGGCCACCAGCTGGCGTCGCGTGAGGTCGAGCGCGGAGTTGGCCGCCTGCCCCGTGCTCTCGGCGACCAACTCGGGGATGCCCGCACGCCGGGTCAACCCCTCGATGTCGACGGTCTCCAACACGGCGTCGAGGTCGATGCGGGCGACCAGCGCATCCAGATCCACCCTGGCCAGGACCGCATCGA
>JAWLDJ010000017.1:28700-33131 GCA_041686695.1 Nitriliruptoraceae bacterium | reverse complement strand
GCCGTGGTACGTGCTGGGCTTCCTGCTCTACGCCTCGTTGTTCGCCATGGCGGGCTCGCTCGTCTCACGGGTCGAGGACCTGCAGAGCGCCGTGCTGCCGGTGATCCTGGTGCTGGTCGGGGCGATCCTCGCGGTGCAGTTCGCCCTGCTCGAGCCGGCCGGCACGGTGGCCACGGTCACGGGGCTGGTCCCCCTGACGGCGCCGATCGTCCAACCGATCCTGTTCGCCGTCGGTCAGGCGGCCTGGCCGCAGGTGCTCACCGCCATCGCGCTGGCGATGGCCTTCATCGTGGTGCTGCTGCCACTGGCAGCACGGTTCTACCGCAACAGCGTCCTGCGGACCAGCGGCCGGGTCTCCCTGCGGGAGGCGTGGGGCGCGGGCACGGCACGCCGTCGAACCCCACCGGCGACGTGACCTCGGGCCGACGCGTGCTCTATGCTGCGCCCATGCGCTGTGACGGACTCCTGCTCCTTCGTCGCCGCGGCGAGGTCGGGTAGGCCGGCATCCTCGCCGCGGGGGTCCCGCGTTGCCGGTCACGCCGAACGTCACCGCCATCGCAGGAGCCGCCGCCATGACCTCGCCCTCACACCCCTGGGCCCCCGAGCAACGACCGTCGGGGCTGCCACTGCACCGCTACCGGCCCTACCACGAACAGATCACGGTCGCGCTCGAGGACCGGACCTGGCCGTCACGTCGGATCGACCGCGCCCCGAGGTGGGCGGCGGTCGACCTGCGCGACGGGAACCAGGCGCTGATCGACCCCATGGACGGCCAGCGCAAGCTCGCCATGTTCCAGCTGCTCGTGCGCATGGGGTTCAAGGAGATCGAGGTCGGGTTCCCGGCCGCCAGCCAGACCGATTTCGACTTCGTCCGCCACCTCATCGAGCAGGACCTGATCCCCGATGACGTGGTGATCCAGGTGCTGACCCAGTGCCGTGAGGAGCTGATCGAGCGGACCTTCGCGTCCCTGGTGGGCGCCACACGTGCCATGGTGCACTTCTACAACTCCACCTCGGTCACCCAACGGCGGGTGGTCTTCGGGATGGACCGGGCCGGGATCCGCGACATCGCCGTACAGGGCGCCACCATGGCCCGCAAGTACGCCGACGTGCTCACGCCCGACACCGACATCCTGTGGCAGTACTCCCCGGAGTCCTACACCGGCACGGAGCTCGACTTCGCCGTCGAGGTGTGCGGTGCGGTCATGGAGGTGCTCGAGCCGAGCGTGGAGCGACCCATCGTGCTGAACCTGCCGGCCACGGTGGAGATGGCCACGCCCAACGTCTACGCGGACTCGATCGAGTGGATGCACCGCCACCTGCCCGACCGCGAGAGCATCGTGCTGTCCCTGCACCCCCACAACGACCGTGGGACCGCGGTCGCGGCGGCGGAGCTCGGGATGATGGCCGGCGCCGACCGGGTCGAGGGGTGCCTGTTCGGCAACGGTGAGCGCACCGGCAACGTGTGCCTGATCACCCTGGGTATGAACCTGTTCAGCCAGGGTGTCGACCCCATGCTGGACCTGTCCGACCTCGACGGGATCCGGCGCACCGTCGAGTACGCCAACCAGCTGCGTGTGCCCGAGCGTCATCCCTGGGGCGGTGACCTGGTCTACACCGCGTTCTCCGGTAGCCACCAGGACGCCATCAAGAAGGGCCTGGAGACGCTCGCGCGCGACGCCGAGGAGGCGGGTGTGGCGCTCGAGGACATGACCTGGGACGTGCCCTACCTGCCGATCGACCCCAAGGACGTCGGCCGGACCTACGAGGCGGTGATCCGGGTCAACTCGCAGTCCGGCAAGGGCGGCGTGTCCTACGTGATGAAGCAGGACCACCAGTTCGATCTGCCACGGCGTCTGCAGATCGAGTTCAGCCACGTGGTCCAGGCCCGCACCGACAGCCAGGGCGGTGAGGTCACCTCGGCGGAGATGCAGCGGATCTTCGCCGACGAGTACCTGCCCTCGGACACCGACCCGTGGGGCCGGTTCCGGCTGGTGAGCAGCCGGCACGTCGCGCTGGAGGGCGAGACCGACCAGCTGTGGGTGGAACTGCTCGACCGAGACGAGCCCCTGACCCTCCAGGGCGAGGGCAACGGACCGATCGCCGGCTTCTGCGACGCCCTGGCCGGCCACGGGGTCGAGGTGTCGGTGCTGGACTACGCGGAGCACGCCATGTCCGCCGGCGACGATGCCACGGCCGCGTCCTACATCGAGTGTGACATCGCCGGGACCACGCTGTGGGGCGTGGGTGTCGATCCGAACATCGTGACCGCGTCCCTGCAGGCGATCGTCAGCGCGGTCAACCGCGCCCACCGCTAGGCACCCACCGGGCTACAGGTCACGCCGCTGCAACTGCCGCGCTGCCAGGGCCAGCAGCAGCGCAGTGGCCAGGATCGTGACCCCGACGGCGCGCAGGTAGTCGGCGACCGGCTCGCCCTCCAGCAGGGCGACCACCGCGGTCAGCAGCTCGCTCGGCAGCCACGGCTCGACGGCCGGGAGTATCCCGGCGACCGGCAGCAGGAGCAGGACCGCCACGGCGGCGAAGACCGTCGGCAGCACGCCTCGGGCGATGGCGCCCGCTGCCGCGACCACGGCCACCGCGAAGGCGAGGTAGAGCGCACCGAGGGCGGTGCCGACCATCATGGTCCGAATGGGCAGCTCTCCGAGCATCGCCACGGTCAGGATCCAGGCGATGGCGGTACCCGTGACCAGGGCGAGCACGGCGGTGGCGGTCGCCATCACGTACCGCGGCCAGAGCAGCACCCCCCCGTGCTCGACCCGGGCCCTGAGGAACGCGGCGACCTCGGTGCGGGCATCGATGGCCAGGGCGCTGGCGGCGACGACGACCACCGCCAGCAGTCCGAGCTGGGTCGTGTTGGAGACGAACTGCAGGATGCCGTCGACCGGGCGGGGGTCGGGCACCACGATCGTCACCTCCCCGGCGAAGTTGGCCACGATCTCGCTGAGGTAGCGCGCGCTCACGGGGCCGAGGACGCCGAAGACGGCGTACACCCCGACCACGATGGTCCACCGGTGGGTGCGCACCATCCGCAGCAGCTCCAACCGCCACAGGCTCATCGCGTCAGCTCCAGGAAGGCGGTCTCCAGGTCGGTGGCCGGGTGGCAGGACACCAGCGCGACACCACTGTCGGCGAGCAGGCCGGGCAGGGCCTGTTCCGCCCGGGTCGCGTCGTCGGTGACGAACCGGAGTCGACCGGGCGCCTGCTCCTCGACCGAGCGCACCCAGGGGGCGCGCCGCAGGTCCTCGAGCAGGGGCCTGGCAGCGCCGCGGACGTGGAGGTGGTACGCGGAGGACGTGCGCGCCAGCAGATCTGCGATCGGCCCCTGGTACCGCAGCCGCCCGTGGTCGATCACCCCGACGACGTCACAGACCTGCTGCACATCGGCGAGGATGTGGGTCGAGAGGATCACCGTCGTCGAGCGAGCCAGCCGACCGATGAGGTCGAGCACCTCGCGACGCCCGGCCGGATCCAACGCCGAGGAGGGCTCGTCCAGCAGCAGCACCTCGGGATCGCCGACCAGGCAGGTCGCCAGGCCCAGGCGCTGCAGCATCCCGCGGGAGAACCCGCCGCAACGCCGGTCCGCCGCGTCGGCCAGCCCGACCTCCTCCAGGGCCCGGTCCACCTCACCTGCGGCACCATCCGGCGCCACCAGCGAGCGGGCCAGGTCGACCACCTCGCGGGCGGTCAACCACGGCTCGAACAGCGGCGTGTCGACCAGTACCGCCAGGCGTCGCCGCTCGACGCCGAGCTCCACCCCCCCTGCTGTGGGATGCCGCAGGCCGGCCAGGATCGACAGCATCGTGGTCTTGCCGGCGCCGTTCGGACCGATCAGCCCGTAGGTGGCGCCGCGTGGTACGGCGAGGTCGACCTGGTCCAGCGCCACGGTGTCCCCGTAGCGCTTGGTCAGGCCACGGGTGGCGACCACCGACGGTGCATCGCCCACGGTCCGCGACGGTGCGCTCCTGGACCGCTCGCCGGCGGCGTCGCCGATCGTGTCCATCGCCGCCCGTCCGACCGCGGCCGGTGGCGGGGGCGGCGGCGCCTCGGTCCCCGGCCTGTCGGCCCGCTCGGGGGTGGGCGCGCGCTCGGCGGCTGGGACCCGGCCGACGACGAGGTAGAGCAGCGCGCCGATCGGGAAGGTGATGAGCACGACGACCAGGGCCCACGCCCAGCGGGGCAGGTGCCGGACCTCGCTGCGGCTGATGTCCCACAGCAGCAGCGCGTAGCAGGCCAGCAGGGCCACACCGCCGGCCACCAGCCCCCACAGCAGCGGGCCTTCGGGCACCGACACGCCTCCTCGCGACCACGGCCTCACGGTAGGTCACCGTGCGCCCGTGTCACGGGACGAAGGGCCCGGTTCCACCTGCCACCCCGTCATCCACGGGCGGCGGTGTCAGCCGAGGGCGGCGG
>JAWLDJ010000017.1:1921-28600 GCA_041686695.1 Nitriliruptoraceae bacterium | reverse complement strand
TCACGGTAGGTCACCGTGCGCCCGTGTCACGGGACGAAGGGCCCGGTTCCACCTGCCACCCCGTCATCCACGGGCGGCGGTGTCAGCCGAGGGCGGCGGTGTCAGCCGAGGGCGGCGGCGTCAGCCGCTCGAGGGCGCTGCCATCGGGCAGTGGCGACAGACCGCGCTGGTCGGCTCCGGGCGGCACGCCGCGGCGCCACAGTCGGACGGATCGTCCACGATCCGTACGGTCGGGAGCCAGCCCCGATCGACGGCATGGTGCAGTACGGAGCGCACCACCGCCGGATCGGCGTCGAGCTCCTCGGCCAGCGTCGTCAGCCGCAGGGTGCCGCCGTCGGTGGCCAGGACCGCCTCACGCAACGCGAGCAGCATCGTCTCACCCCCCGCCCAGCAGTCGGACCAAGAGCCGTCCGGCCTGGAAGACCGCGGTGGCGGCGAGCCATGCCACCGCCAGGCTCATGCCGACGCTGAGCACCGCCCAGCGCCCACCGAGCTCCTGACGGATGGCGGCCACGGTGGCCAGGCACGGGACGTACAGCAGCACGAACACCATCAGGGCCAGGGCCGCGACCGCGCCATAGCCGCCGCTGGTCTCATCGAGGCCGGCCCGCAGCGGAGCGGCCAGGGCACTGTTGTCCTCCTCCGCCTCGTCACCGCCCACGTCGATCCCCACCATGGCCGGGATGGCCAGCACCGCGTCCGCGCCGGCGGCCACGAACCCGGTCCCGATCCCACGCAGATCCGCGAGCACGTCGAGGTCGTCGCCGCCTGCGTCGGCCTCCTCGGCGGCCGGGTCGCCGACGTAGACCTGGGAGAAGGTGGCGACCATGATCTCCTTGGCGACGATGCCCGTCAGCAGCGTGCCCGTGACCTCCCAGCTCCCGATGCCGGCCGGCGCCATCGTCGGCGCCAGGACCTGCGAGGTGGCCGCGAAGGCACTGTCGTCGAGGTCGGTGTCGTTGAAGGAGCCGTCGCCGGTGACCGGGGTCGCCAGCAGCGCCCAGACCACGACCGCCCCGGCCACGATGACCGGCCCGGCGCCGCGCAGGAAGGCGCCGACCCGCTGGCCGACGTAGGTCGCGAGGACCCGCAGGGACGGACGACGGTAGGACGGGAACTCCAGCACGAAGGACGTGCCGCGCTCGGCCCGCAGGAGCAGCCGGTCGAGCAGTCCGCCGAGCACCACGACGGTGGCGATGCTGAGTAGGTACATCGCGAACACGACGGTGCCGCTCCACTGGGTGAAGAAGATCCCCGCCAGGACGACGAAGACCGGCAGCCGGGCGGCGCAGGCCACGAAGGGCACGAGCAGCGCGGTGATGACGCGGTCACGGCGACGTTCGAGCAGGCGGGTCGCGGAGATCCCGGGCACGTTGCAGCCGAAGCCGAGCAGCAGTGGGAGGAAGCTCTTGCCCGACAGGCCGATCGGCGACAGCACCCGGTCCATCAGGTAGGCGGCCCTGGCCATGTAGCCGGAGTCCTCCAGCACGCCGAGGGCCGTGTAGAGGATCGCGAGCACCGGCACGAACACGAGCACACCGCCGACACCCGCCAGGAGCCCATCGAGCAGCAAGGCCTCGAACCAACCGCCGTCGAGCCCGACGGCCGCCAGCAGGGCGGCGCTCCAGCTGGTGAGCGGTCCACCCACGACCTCCTCGACCCAGCCGATGAAGGGGTCGGCGACGTCGACGACCAGGGTGAACACCACCCACATGGCGAGCAGGAACAGCGGCATGCCCACCACGGGGTGGGTGACCACGTCATCGAGCCGGTCGGTGCGGGAACGCGGCACGGTCTCGCGGCTGACCACGGCGCCCGCGACCTCGTGGGCCCAGCCGTAGCGTCGGTCGGCGATCACCAGCGAGGGGTCGAGGTCGAGCGAGGACCGCAGGCGCTCGGCCGCGGCGGCGGCCTCCGCGGCCACGGCAGCGCCGCCGCCGACGGCCGTCACAGTCGCGATCGCGCCCGGTTCCTGCTCCAGTAGCCGCAGCGCGAGCCAGCGCCGGCTCGGTCGCGCGGGCAGCTCCAGCTCCGAGAGCGCACGCTCGAGCAGCTCGAGCTCGTGCCCGATCGGGGCATCGTGCTCGATGGGCAGGGTCGGCAGGTCGTCGGGGCGGGTCGTGGGGGTCATGCCGCACCTGCACTGTGGCCGTGGTCGGCGGACGCACCGACGGTCACGAGCGCCTCGGTCAGCGCCTCGAGGCCCTCACCGGTGCGGGCGACGGTGCGGACCACCGGCGCGTCGAAGACCGCCGCCAGCCGGGCGTCATCGATCAGGAAGCCGTCGGCAGTCGCGGCATCGTCCATGTTGAGCACCAGGACGAACGGGCACCCGAGCTCGGCGACCTGGGCAGCGAGGTAGAGGTTGCGCTCCAGGTTGGTGCTGTCCAGCACGACCGCGACGACGTCGAGGTCGGTGTCGGTCAGGGCCTGCTCGGCGATCGCCTCCTCTGGCGAGCTCGCGGCCAGGCTGTAGGTCCCCGGCAGATCGGTCACCACGAGCCGGGTCCCCCCGACCTCGGTGGTCCCGGTGCGGCGTTCCACCGTCTTGCCGGCCCAGTTGGCGACGTGCTGTCGGGCGCCGGTCAGCCGGTTGAAGAGGCTCGACTTCCCGACGTTGGGGTTGCCCGCCAGGGCGACGTGGACCGTGTCGGTCAGCGTGGAGCTGCCACGGCGCGCAGGGGTCCGGAGCCGCGCACCCATCAGGACACCTCCGTGTCGACCAGCACCTGTGCCGCCTGCAACCGACGCAGCGCCAGCAGGTCGGTCCCGACGCGCAGCGTCAGGGGGCCGCCGAGCGGCGCACGCCGTAACACCTCGACCCTGACGCCATGGCGGAGCCCGAGCTCGGTGAGACGTCGGGCGTCCTCACCCGGCATCGTCAGTGCCGTGACCGTGACGGGGGTGCGCACCGGCACCTCGGAGAGGGTCATCCAACCGCCTTCCTGTGGGAGCGACGCGCCGCGGAACGGAAGGTTCGCGCGTCCGAGGTAAGGGTCGCCTTCCCTGCCCGCGGACTCCAGGGCCACAGGTCCCGTCCGCGGGGACGGAGGGACCCTGGCTCCACCGGATCACCGGCCATCGACGGTGCCCCGAGATGACCCGGCCGGTAGGGTGGTCGTTGACCGCAGATCCACGGACCGTTTCCGTTGGACGCCGAACGACGTCGCGGAGGAGGGAGACCGTGGGAGGCACCGACCGTTCGGGTGCGGCCGCCGACACGGCACCGTCCGACACCACCGACAAACCGCGGCTGCGCGGCGTGATCCACAGCGTCTCCGCCCCCGCTGCGGCGATCGTGGCCGTGCTGCTATGGCGGGCCGCGACCCCCGGTCTCCCGCGGCTGAGCGTGGCGGTGTTCGGGCTCGGGCTGATCGGGCTGTTCACCACCTCGGGGCTCTACCATCTGCCACGCTGGCCCGCACGGATCGCCCGGCAGCTCGCGCGAGCCGACGTCGCCATGATCCAGCTGTTCATCGCGGCGAGCTTCACACCGGTCGCCGTACACACCCTCAGCGGCGCCTGGCGGACCTGGAGCCTGGTCATCGCCTGGACGATCGCGATCGTCGGCGCCGTGGTCGCCGCCTCCCCCCTCAAGGGTCCGCGCTGGCTGTCGGTGGCCGCCTACGCCTCGTTCGGTGCGCTCGCGGCGATCCCGCTCCTCAGCATCGTCGACGTCCTCCCGCTCCACGGCATCCTGCTGATCGTGGCGGGCGGTGTGACCTACCTCGCCGGTGGGGTCGTCTACGCGCTGCGTGCCCCCGACCCCTGGCCGTCCTGGTTCGGCTTCCACGAGGTCTTCCACGTGCTGGTGGTCGTCGGCGGAGCGCTGCACGTGATCGCGATCTGGCGGTACGCGCTGCCGCTGGCCTGAGTCCGATCGCGTCGCGGCCCCACCGGCTGCTGGCGCCCTGAGGTCACGGCCGCGCCGGGCCACGGCCGTCCTCGTTCGCCGGACGGGTGAGGTTGCCAGTAGGCTCCCGGCCGCTCAGGTGGGTCAACGGCGCCCCGCACGCAAGCTGCGCAGTACCCGGTTCCTCCGTCGACCTCAGGGGCGCACATGTCCGTGCCAGCTCTGCCCACCTCCACCCGCCACACGGCTGCGGTCACCGCCCCCGCCAGCACCTCGGGGTTGTACGACCCGCGCTTCGAGCACGACGCGTGCGGGGTGGCGTTCGTCGTTGACCTCGAGGGACGCGCCAGTCACGACATGGTGGTCAAGGGGCTGACCGCGCTCCGCAACCTCGATCACCGTGGAGCCACCGGGGCCGAGGACAACGTCGGGGACGGTGCCGGCATCCTGCTCCAGGTGCCGGACGCCTACTTCCGCGCGGTGTGCGAGTTCGAGCTCCCACCCGAGGGGACCTACGCGGTCGGACTGGCGTTCCTGCCCCGCGAACCAGCTGCTGCCGAGCGCGCCGCCGCCGCGATCGAGCGCATCGTCGTCGACGAGGACCTGCGCGTCGTCGGCTGGCGGGACACCCCGGTCGACAACACGGCGATCGGCTCGATGGCCCGCAACGTCGAACCGACCTTCCGGCACCTGTTCATCGCCGCCGGCGACGGGCAGCCGCCGCTGTCGGGGCTGGAGCTCGAACGGCGGGCGTACGTGGTCCGCAAGCGCATCGAGCACGAGATCGGCCACGGCGGCCCCGAAGCCGGTGCCCGCGCCGTCGACCCGGCCGACACGGTCTACTTCCCCAGCCTGTCGGGCCGCACGCTGGTCTACAAGGGGATGCTGACGAGCCTGCAGCTCGCCGACTTCTTCCTCGACCTCGGCGACGAGCGGCTGACGAGCGCGCTGGCGCTGGTCCACTCGCGCTTCTCCACCAACACCTTCCCCTCGTGGCCGCTGGCACACCCCTACCGGGTGGTCGCCCACAACGGCGAGATCAACACGGTGATGGGCAACCGCAACTGGATGCGCGCCCGCGAGGGGACGCTGACCAGCGACCTGTTCGGCGACCGGCTGTCGCGGGCCCTGCCGATCATGACCCCGGATGCCAGCGACACCGCCAGCTTCGACGAGTGCCTCGAACTGCTCCACCTCGGCGGGCGCAGCCTGCCGCACGCCGTGCTGATGATGATCCCCGAGGCGTGGGAGAACCACGCCTCCATGGCCGACGAGCGGCGCGACTTCTACGCCTTCCACGCGGCCATGATGGAGCCGTGGGACGGCCCGGCCTCGATCGCCTTCACCGACGGCACGGTGATCGGGGCGGTCCTCGACCGCAACGGGCTGCGACCGTCCCGGTACTGGGTCACCGAGGACGGCCTGGTCGTGATGGCCAGCGAGGTCGGCGTGCTCGACCTCGCCCCGTCGACGGTGGTCGCCAAGGGACGCCTGCAGCCGGGCCGGATGTTCCTGGTCGACACCGAGCAGGGTCGCATCGTGGCCGACGAGGAGCTGAAGGCCGATCTCGCGGCGGCCGAGCCCTACGGCCGGTGGCTCGAGCAGGGGCTGCTCCACCTCGACGATCTTCCCGATCGCACGCTCCTCAACCCCCAGCACAGCTCGGTCGTCCGGCGCCAGCGGACCTTCGGCTACACCACCGAGGAGCTGAAGATCATCCTCGCCCCGATGGCCCGCATCGGCGCGGAACCGATCGGGTCGATGGGGACCGACACCCCGATCGCGGTGCTCTCGGAACGCTCGCGTCTGCTGTTCGACTACTTCAGCCAACTGTTCGCCCAGGTCACCAACCCGCCGTTGGACGCCATCCGCGAGGAGCTGGTCACCTCGATGGCGGGCACCATCGGCCCTGAGACCAACCTGTTGGCGCCCGGGCCAGCGTCCTGCCGCCAGATCGTGCTGCCGCGGCCGATCCTCTCCAACGAGGAGCTGGCCAAGATCCTGTACGTGAACGAGGACGGCGAGCAGCCGGGCTTCCAACCCTTCGCCATCGACGGGCTGTACCCGGTGGCCGAGGGAGCGCAGGGTCTCGAGCGGGCACTCGACGAGGTGTGCGCCGCCGTCAGTGCGGCGATCGCCGACGGGGCCAAGATCATCGTGCTGTCCGATCGGTACTCCAACGCCGAACTCGCGCCGATCCCCTCGTTGCTGCTGACCGGAGCCGTCCACCACCACCTCATCCGGGAACGGACCCGGACCCAGGTCGGGCTCGTCGTGGAGTCCGGCGATGCGCGCGAGGTCCACCACATGGCGCTGCTGATCGGCTTCGGCGCTGCCGCCATCAACCCCTACATGGCGTTCGAGACGATCGACGACCTCGTCGACCAGGGCATGCTCGCCGGGCTCACGCGGGAGGAAGCACGCCGCAACTACCGCAAGGCCTGCGCCAAGGGCGTGATCAAGATCATGTCCAAGATGGGTATCTCGACGGTGGCCTCCTACACCGGCGCGCAGGTCTTCGAGGCCATCGGGCTCTCGCAGGAGCTCGTGGACCGCTACTTCACCGGCACCACCACCAAGCTCGGGGGCATCGGTCTGGAGCAGATCGCCCGCGAGGTCGCCGAGCGGCACCGCTTCGCCCACCTCGACCGCCCCGAGGAAGCCGCCCACCGCGACCTGTGGGCCGGCGGCGAGTACCAGTGGCGACGCGAGGGCGAGCACCACCTGTTCAACCCGGAGACGGTCTTCAAGCTCCAGCACGGGACCCGCAGCAAGCGCTACGAGATCTTCAAGGAGTACACCTCACTGGTGGACGATCAGTCCGAGCGGCTGATGACGCTGCGCGGGATGTTCCGGTTCGCGGCCCAGGGGCGGCCGCCGGTCCCCATCGAGGAGGTCGAACCGGCCAGCGCGATCGTCACCCGCTTCTCGACCGGGGCGATGTCCTACGGCTCGATCTCCGCCGAGGCGCACGAGACCCTGGCGATCGCCATGAACCGGCTGGGCGCCAAGTCGAACACCGGCGAGGGAGGTGAGGACGCGGAACGCTTCACCCCCGACGCCAACGGCGACCTGCGCCGCTCAGCGATCAAGCAGGTCGCCTCCGGCCGCTTCGGGGTCACCTCGGAGTACCTGACCAACGCCGACGACCTCCAGATCAAGATGGCCCAGGGCGCCAAGCCCGGCGAGGGCGGGCAGCTCCCCGGGCAGAAGGTCTGGCCGTGGATCGCCAAGACCCGGTACTCCACCCCCGGCGTGGGCCTGATCAGCCCACCACCGCACCACGACATCTACTCGATCGAGGACCTCAAGCAGCTGATCCACGACCTGAAGAACGCCAACCCGTCGGCCCGTGTCCACGTCAAGCTCGTGGCCGAGGTCGGTGTGGGCACGGTCGCCGCCGGGGTCTCCAAGGCCAAGGCCGACGTGGTGCTGATCTCCGGCCACGATGGTGGCACGGGGGCCTCGCCGCTCAACTCGCTCAAGCACGCCGGTGGACCGTGGGAGCTCGGCCTGGCCGAGACCCAGCAGACGCTGCTCAAGAACGGCCTGCGCGACCGCATCAGCGTCCAGGTCGATGGGCAGCTCAAGACCGGGCGCGACGTGATCATCGCCGCCCTGCTCGGTGCGGAGGAGTTCGGCTTCTCGACCGCACCGCTGGTCGTGTCGGGGTGCATCATGATGCGGGTGTGCCACCTCGACACCTGCCCGGTGGGCGTCGCCACCCAGAAGCCGGAGCTCAGGGCCCGCTACACCGGGACACCGGAGTTCGTCGAGACCTTCTTCACCTACATCGCCGAGGAGGTCCGCGAACACCTCGCCGCCCTGGGCTTCCGTTCCCTGGACGAGGCGATCGGTGCCGTCGATGCCCTCGACATCACCCCGGCGCTGGAGCACTACAAGGCACGTGGCCTCGACCTGTCCCCGATCCTCCACGTCCCCGAATCCCCGTGGGAGCAGGACCGGCACTGCACCAAGATGCAGGACCACGGGCTCGAGAAGGCGCTGGACAACGAGCTCATCCGGCTCGCGGCGCCGGCGCTCGAGCAGGAGGAGCCCGTCGTCATCGAACTGCCGATCACCAACGGCAACCGGACCGTCGGCACGCTGCTCGGCCACGAGCTCACCAAGCGCTACGGGGGGCTCGGACTCCCGGACGACACGATCGATGTCACGCTGACCGGCTCCGCCGGACAGAGCCTGGGCGCCTTCGTCCCGCGGGGCATCACGCTGCGGCTCTTCGGCGACGCCAACGACTACGTCGGCAAGGGCCTGTCCGGCGGCCGCCTGATCGTGCGGCCTCCAGCGCACACCCACCCCGACTTCGTCGCCGAGGACAGCATCATCGCCGGCAACGTCATGCTGTACGGCGCGACCGGCGGGGCCGCCTACGTCCGCGGGGTGGTCGGGGAGCGGTTCTGCGTGCGCAACTCCGGTGCGGTCGCGGTGGTCGAGGGCGTGGGCGACCACGGCTGCGAGTACATGACCGGTGGTCGTGCCGTGGTGCTCGGCGGGACCGGCCGCAACTTCGGCGCCGGGATGTCCGGCGGGATCGCCTACGTCTACGACCCCGACAACACCTTCAGCACCCGCCTCAACGCGGAGATGGTCGACCTCGATCTCCTCGACGAGGACGATCGGCACTGGCTCCGCGAGGAGGTCCGCGTCCACGGGGAGCTGACCGGGTCACCGGTGGCCGCCGGGCTGCTCGCGGCCTGGCACACCGAGGTCCGCCGCTTCAAGAAGGTGATGCCGCGCGACTACAAGCGGGTGCTGGAGGCGAGCCGGCTCGCCGAGGAGGAGGGCCGCGACGTGGACGAGGCGATCATGGCCTCGGCACGCGGCTGAGCATCACCCCCCGCGCGTGGGCACCGCGCTCACCGGCTGGGACGACCGCGCCGAGCACGGCGCAGACGACAGGGATCACGATGGGTGACGTCCAGGGCTTCCTCAAGCACCAACGCGAGCTACCGGCCCGGCGGCCGGTCGACGACCGGCTCGGTGACTGGCGTGAGGTCTACCTCCCGATCGCCCAGGAGAAGCTCAAGACCCAGGCCAGCCGGTGCATGGACTGCGGGATCCCCTTCTGCAACGACGGGTGCCCGCTCGGCAACCTCATCCCGGACTGGAACGATCTGGTCTACCGCGACCACTGGCAGGCGGCGATCGAGCGGCTGCACGCCACCAACAACTTCCCGGAGTTCACCGGTCGGCTCTGCCCGGCCCCCTGCGAGGCCGCCTGCGTGCTGGGTATCAACCAGGATCCGGTCACCATCAAGCAGGTCGAGGTGGAGATCATCGACCGGGCCTGGGAGGAGGGCTGGGTCACCCCGATGCCGCCCAGCGTCCACACCGGCAAGCGCGTCGCCGTGGTGGGCTCCGGCCCGGCCGGGCTGGCCGCCGCGCAGCAGCTCACCCGCGCCGGCCACCAGGTCACCGTGTTCGAGCGCGACGACCGCATCGGTGGCCTCCTGCGGTACGGGATCCCCCAGTTCAAGATGGAGAAGCACCACCTCGATCGCCGACTGGCACAGATGGAGGCCGAGGGCACGCGCTTGCGCGCCGGCGTGGACGTCGGCGTGGACATCAGCGTCGACCAACTGCGTGCGGAGCACGACGCCGTGGTGCTGGCCGGTGGCTCGACCACCCCCCGTGACCTCCCCATCCCCGGGCGGGAGCTGGACGGGATCCACCAGGCGATGGAGTTCCTGCCCTGGTCCAACCGTGCCCAGGAGGGCGATCTCGAGGTGGCCGAGGTCCCGATCTCCGCCGCCGGCCGCAAGGTGGTGATCATCGGTGGTGGTGACACGGGCGCGGACTGCCTGGGCACCTCCCACCGACACGGCGCGGCCTCGGTGCACCAGTTCGAGATCATGCCGCGTCCCGCTGACGAGCGTCCGGCCGCCAACCCGTGGCCGACGTGGCCGATGATGCTGCGGACCTCCTCCGCCCACGAGGAGGGGGGCGAGCGCGTCTTCAGCGTGAACACCCGAGCGTTCCTCGGCGACGAGCACGGGCGGGTCCGGGCGCTCGAGGCCCACGAGGTCGAGTTCATCGGCGGTCGGTTCGAGGAGATCGAGGGCAGCGACTTCGAGCTGGAGGCCGATCTGGTCCTGCTGGCGATGGGGTTCGTCGGCCCGGAGCAGGACGGCCTGCTGTCCGAGCTGGGGGTCGAGCTGACCGACCGTGGCAACGTCGCGCGCGACGACGACTACGCGACCTCGGTCGAGGACGTGTGGGTCTGCGGTGACATGGGTCGGGGGCAGAGCCTGATCGTCTGGGCGATCGCCGAAGGCCGTGCGTGCGCCGCAGCGGTCGACGCGTGCCTGATGGGCACCTCCAGTCTCCCGGTGCCGATCCCGGCCTCGGCACGCCCACTGGTCTGAGAACGACCGCGGGCGCCCTACGGCGTGATCGTCGCGTGCTCGAGCACCCGTAGCGCCCAGGGCCGGTCACCCTCGACCGACACCTCTGCCGGTGGTGGGGCGTCGGTGCGCCCCCCAGCCACGGCCAGCAGGTCAGCGACGCCGAGGTGGATCGTGGCCGTGGGCGGGCTGGCGACGGGATCGGGCCGGCTCGTGGCGGTGGATGCCACCACGGCATCGTCGCGATGGATGGCACCGTCCGGGAACGAGAGGCTGACCGGTGAGCGTCCGGCGACCCGGACCTCCAGCACCCCCTCGGGGTCGATCGCCCGCGGCAGGTGGCGGACCCAGGCACGCAGGACCTGCTCCACGGCGATGTCGACGTGGGGACCCGCGGTGCCGCCCGGACGTCCCAGAGCACGGCGGATGTCCTGCTCGTGGCAGGTCATGTCGAACACCCGCGTGCGCAGCATCTGGGAGCCCTTGACGCGCATCCCTCCGGGCCCGGCCAGCTCCGCACCCAGCGCGGCCGGCTCCATGGCATCCAGCGCGTCGAGGCGTCGCGCGAACGTCTCCTGCGCCTCGGCGACGAGCGCTGCTCCCGGCTGGCCACGACGCGCCTGCACCGCCACCTCGACGAACCTGCCGAGGTCGTTGCGCACGTGCGCGAGCTCGGGGAGCTCCACCTCGTCGGCCGGGTCACCGAGCATGGTCCGCTCCACCCCGATGACGTGGGCGAGCTGGTCGTGGACGTCCCACCCCGGACACCCCGTCGGGGTGGCCCACCCGGCCTCGTCGAGACCGTCGACGGCGTCCAGGCAGCCGTCGAAGACCTGGCGGTGCGCCGCACGCAGCTGGGTGAGGAGGTCGTCGGGGGTCGCCATGTCCGTTGCCTTCCACTCCAGCTGCCGGGTGCCCACGTGCAACCTAGGTCGACCGCGGCCCTGCTGGCACGTCACCACGGCCCGGCGCCGCAGGTCACCGTTCGCCGGTGTCCCACGCCGCGGTTGCTCGCGCCCCCGGTGGGCTCGGTGGCCGACACCGGGGACGTGAGACCGGTGCTCTGTCGTCACGGGACGTGGGAGAGCTCCTGGGCGAGTCGGCGCCAGCGGCGCTGGCGCCGGCGGTAGAACACCCAGGCGAACGCGGTGACGGGCAGGGTCGCCCAGCCAGCGTCGATGGCCACCCGATCGGTGTAGCGGCAGCGGTCCGCGTCGACCGGCTCGACGATGATGTCGTGCACCCAGGAACGGATCAAGCCGCCGTGCTCGTCGCTGGTCAGGGTCATCTGTTCGTGGTCGATCCGCGCGACCGTGAGGTGGTGTCGGTTGAAGGGGAGCAGGCCGAACAGCCACGTCCAGCCCACCACCTGCTCGCCCTGCTCCCATTCATCGGTCCGGGACTCGACGACGGGGAAACGCAGCAGACCGCGAGTGACGGTCACGAAGGCGCGAGGTGTGCGGACCGCCTGCCAGACGGCGGCGGCCGGAGCCTCGAGGAGCGTCGTACGGGTGACGGTGAGCGTGTCCATGTGGAGCAGTATGTCGAGCATCGCTCACGTTCACCACTGGCGTTCAGGAGGCTGTCCGCTCAGGCCCCCGGATCGCACAGCACGATGTCAGGTCGCCGCAGGACGCCTCGTCAGGAACGGTCACCTTCGGGCGTCGAGTGCCTGCTCGAAGCAGCTGCTCAGCGCTTCGACGCGTGCGGGTACGCCGCGACGGCCAACGAGATCGCTGCACGGGCTGCTGCCGGCATCCACGAGCACGTCCTCACCGCGACGTCCCCGGACGGGCGTTCGGCACGGCATCCCTGCTCGGCTCGTGGCCGCGGTGACGACCAGCGGGGGTCAGGCCCGGCGTTCGGGATGGCTCGCCCGGCCCTGACGCTGTTCCTCCTCCACCTCGGCGAGCAGCCGCTCGTTGCCGCTCGGAGCATCCCGATCGGTGGTGCGCATCCCGGTCGGGGGCTCAGCGGACGAGGCGCGCTGCCGGGCGCGCGCCGGCACCTGCTCGTCGAAGCCTTGGTAGCGCTCGGCCTCGACGCCGAGGTCGACCTCGGGGTCGAGATCCTGCCGGCCGACCTGCTCGACCAGGAAGTCGACGGCCGCGTGCACCACGTCGCGCATCGCGAGCCCGCGGACATCGAGCCGCATGAGCAGGGCATCGGGCACCCCGACCTCGTGCCGCGATCGCCCCTCACGGTCCTCGATGTCGACCTGGTAGAGCTGGTTGCCGGCCGGGGTCACGTCGATGCGGGTCACGGAGCGCCTTCCTGCGTCTGGGAGGTCACCGTGCCCGCCATCGGGCGTTGTCGCACCCGTCCCGACGGGCGGGGGCGTTCAGTCCTCCTCGAAGAGCTCGTCCTCGTCCTGGGCGACCGCCTCCCGCTCCTCGATGCTGGCAGCCGCCGGAGCATCGCCGCCGGTGTCACGGGTGGTGCGGTTGAGCTCCTCCTGGGAGCGCTGCTGCTCCTCGGGGGCCGGTTCGCGCTCACGGCCGTGGGGACGGCGGGTCTCATCGCTCATCGCTGGCCAGCTCCTGACGGGGATGATCGTTGCCTGGCAGTGTCTGGGCCAGCCGGCGCTGGCGCGGGCGCGAGGAGGGCCGAAGTGCCACGGCCGTCCGACGCGGCTCACGAGCTACCGGCGGCGGGGCGCTGCGCTGCGAGGAAGGGCGCTCGTCGCGCTCACCCCTCGAGGTCCTCGCGCATCGCCCGGTACTCCTCACGGCTGAGCTCTCCTCGCGCGTAGCGCCGGTCGAGCTCCTCGCGGGCCGACCCCGACGCCGGCCCCGAGGGCGGTGAACCCCGGTGCTCGGCTCGACCACCACCGTTGGAGGAGACCTGGCGAACGAGCCACACGAGCCCCACCACGACCAACACGATCAGTAGCAACCCGAAGATCATCCAGATCGCCATGACCGCACCACCGGACCCATCCCACATCATGTCATCCCACCACCTGTGCCGACGTGCCCCCTGCCTCGACTCCACCTCTTCGTCGGACATCCCCCCGAGGAAGGCCATGACGTCGTCGATCTGCCCGTCGCTCAAGGTCGCGCCGAACGCCGGCATGCCATCTCGCCCCCGACGGATGATGTTCTCGACCTCGTCGGCCGTGTGACGGTCGTACACCCCGATGAGGGATGGAGCGGCTCCTCGACCCTGGGCGGAAGCGCCGTGGCACACAGCACAGTTGTTCGCGAACACACCGCGTCCGACATCGACGTCACCCGAGCCGCTCGGTCGCTGCGCCATCGCGCCGGGCAGCAGCGACGGCGTCGCCACGAGCAGCGAGACAGCGATCACGGCTGTGGCGAGCAGCCGACGGCGTCGTCCCGTCTGCGTGCCCTCGGTCCTCCGCGCCATCCTGGCCCCCAGGCCGCGAGAACGCCCCCGCCCCTCGCCTACGAGCGGTCGCGAACACCTCGCTCCACCTGCAGCATGCCCGCGATCGGCGGGAGTGCCGCAGGTGGGTACCTCCCATCGACCACGGCTGACCGGTCGGTCAGGTCGCCGTGGCCCACCCCTGGTGTTCAGCGGGCGGTATCGACGGCGGTGAGCAGCTCGGTCCAGGCCTGCTCGAACTTGGCGACACCCTCGGTCTCGAGCCGGTCGGTGATCTGGTCGAGGTCGATCCCGACCTGGGCGAGTCGGTCGATGGTGTCGCGGGCAGCCTCGAGATTGGGTGTGATGGTGTCGCCGGTGACCTCCTCGGCCTGGCTCACCGCGGTGAGGGTGGTCTCGGGCATGGTGTTGACGGTGCCGGGGGCGACCAGCTCGTGCACGTAGAGCGTGGGCGGGTAGTCGGGGTTCTTGACCCCGGTGGAGGCCCACAGGGGCCGCTGCGGGTTGGCGCCCTGTTCTTCCAGTGCCTGCCAGCGGTCGCTGGCCACGTCCTCCAGGAACGCTGCGTAGGCGGACCGGGCGTTGGCGACCGCCGCGGTGCCAAGGAGCGCGCGGGCGTCATCGCGGTCGTGGTCTGCGAGCAGCGGATCGACGGCGGTGTCGACGCGGGAGACGAAGAACGACGCGACGGAGTGGAGGTGGTCGATGGGCTGGCCGGCAGCGAGACGGTCCTCCAACCCCGCGTGGTAGGCGTCCATGACCTGCCGGTAGCGACCCACCGCGAACAGCAGCGTGACGTTGACGCTGATCCCCGCGGCGATGGTGGCCCGGATGGCGGGCAGGCCTGCCGTGGTGCCGGGGATCTTGACCAGCAGGTTGGGCCGGTCGACCTCGGCCCACAGCTCGGCTGCCTGGGTGATGGTGGCGTCGGTGTCATGCGCCAGGCGGGGGTCGACCTCGATCGACACGCGGCCGTCCTGCCCACCGGTGGCCTCCCACACCGGGGTGAGCAGGTCACAGGCTCGACGCACGTCGTCCACCGTCAGCTGCCGAACGATCCGCTCGGCGTCCGCACCCTCGGCGGACAGCCGCGCGATGTCGTCGGCGTAGTCGTCCGAGCCGGTGATCGCTGCCTGGAAGATCGACGGGTTCGTGGTCACCCCCACCACGTGCCGGTCGGTCAGCATCTGTGCGAGCGTCCCGGTGTCGAGGCGGGCACGGGACAGATCATCCAGCCAGATCGCCACCCCCTGGGCGGACAGGGCCTTGGTCGCAGCAGTCATGATCGCTCCTGGATCGTCATGTCGTCGTGTGCACGGTCAGGTCAGCTCGATCGGCCGGTTGGCGGAGGTGATCGACGGGGTGGTCGACGATCAGGCCGTACTCGGCGAACGATCGGATGCGGTCGGCGGACCCACCGTAGACCGCGACACGCACCAGCTCGTAGGCGTCCTCGCTCACCGCACCGAGGCCGATCCCGCCCGCGGCGTGCGGGAGCGGTCTCCGGTTCGCGATCGTGCGTGAGCTGGTGTCCCCGCCCGGTACCCGGGCCACGGCACCGCGACGGCGGTGGGATCGCTGGTCCAGGTGCGCAGGCCGATCGAGGTTGTTGCGGCTCTGTGACGTGCCGCGGACACCATCATGAAGCGCGCGCGGGATGCTGTCAGTGGGCGCCCAACAGCGCCGGACCCTGCATCGAGCGGTCCTCCACCGTCCATCTGGAGGCTCACCATGAGGCGCTTCTCGCGCACGTTCTTCCTCCTCGCCATCGTCTCGCTGCTGCTGCTGAGCTGCGGCGAGGACGTCGTCGGCGGCCCCGTCATCTCCGACTCCGACGACACCGACGGCACTACCGAGGGTGACCAGGGGCTGGCCGCTGGCGACACCGGCACGGTGCCGCGGGTGGAGGTGGTCGAGGAGGTCATCGAGGAGCCGATCGACCGCGGCGAGCAGCACCGTGAGACCGATGCGCTGCTGGTCGGGGAGCGACGGGTGGCCAACGAGGGCCGCGACGGCCTGCGCCGGGAGGTCCACCGGGTCACGCTGCTCGACGGTGAGGAGGCCGACCGCGAGCTCACCGACGAGGAGGTGGTCCGTGAGCCCACCGACCGGGTGGTCCTGATCGGCACCGCACGGCAACCCCAACCCACACCCGAGCCCGAGGCCGAGGCCGAGCCCGCACCGGTTCGTGAGGCGCAACAGCTGCTGGCCGACCTCGGCTACCCCGTCGGACCGGTCGACGGGATCGAGGGACCACAGACCCGACGGGCCCTGTGCGCCTGGCGTCGTCTCGAGGGCCGGGAGGTCAGCCGCCGATCGCTGCAGGACGGGGAACTGCCGGCGCTGCGTGCCAGCGACGGGCTCCCGGCAGCGGACAGCTCCGGGCGGGGCGTCACCGTCGACAAGACCTGCCAGGTCCTCTACCTGCGCCAGGACGGCGGCTGGCAGCACGTCCACCCGGTCTCGACGGGCACGGACGGACTGCCCCGGGCCGGCTCCTACACCATCTCGTGGCAGCGCCCGGGCTGGCACACCTCGTCGCTGTACCCGGCGCCCGAGCCCAACATGTACAACTCGATGTACTTCCACGGGGCGATCGCGATCCACGGGTCGCGCCACGTGCCGCCACATCCGGCCAGCGCCGGCTGCGTCCGGGTGACCCCGACGGCAGCGGACCAGCTGCTCGAGATCCTGCAGCCCGGCGACCCGGTCCGCATCATCGGCACCTGGTGACCCCTGGAACGAGAAACCGCCCGGAAGCAGCGCCTCCGGGCGGTTCTCGTGGTGGAGGTGATCGGATTTGAACCGACGGCCCCTTCGTTGCGAACGAAGTGCTCTGCCAGGCTGAGCTACACCCCCAGGGCCGACCCGCGACCCGGAGGCCGGTGGGCGAGCGCGGATGGTAGCTGCGGGCGCCAGGGGGCGCCAACGGCGTAGCAGCGAGAGGTGGGGTCCCGATCTCGGCGGGCGGCCGAAGCCGGAGCCGGCCCCTGGGCCCGCCGCGCCGGCGGGGCCGCCACTCAGGATGGGCACCGGCCGGTCAGCGCCCGTCGCGCTCCAGTGCCTGGCGATGGGCGTCCAGCGCCCGGCGCAGGTCACGCTGCCCGACCGCCGTGGTCAGGTCGCCACGGGTGCGCTCGGTGATCGCCCGTGCTGCATCCGTGGCCCGCCGCAGACCACGGGAGAGGCCATCGGGGACATCGATGGTCACCAGGGCCGCCAGGATCTCCTGCATCATCTCCAGGTAGCGCTCGCCAGCGTCCAGATCACCGCTACGCACCCGGTCCAGGCTGGCCCGCCGCAGTTCCCCGACGGTCTCCGCCAAGCCGTGCAACCAGGACACCGCGTCGACCTCGATCCCGTCGGGCTCGGGAAGTGCCTGGCCGCTGATCGCGGCTCGGGTCAGCTCCGCCTCGGCGACCTCCTTGGCCGCATCCGCGACGAAGCCGGCGTAGCGCACCTCCGGGTGTCCGCTCGCCGCCGCCACCGCGCGGTGCAAACTGCCCCGGGCGTCGGCGATCAACTCCTCCGCCCGACTGCCCTCGTCGCGATGGACCGCGCGGATCGCGTTGGCTGCGGATCTGATCGCGTCCCTGGAGGCCGACAATGCCACCTCTCGGGCGTCGTGGCGAGCTTCCAGTTCCTGCCGGATCGGAGCGACGGCGGCCACCAGGTCGACGGGCGTAGTCACCTCATCCGTCCCAGCGGCGCAGTCGCACGGTCCCGGCGCCGACCCAGGCGTCCTCGGCGCCGACCGCGACCTGGCCGACGTCGCCGACCACCCCCTCGCGGAGATCGAGTTCGCGCACCACCGTTCGAGCCTCGTCGCGCTGCTGCTTGAGACGCCGCAGCACCGCGACGTAGGCCACCGTCGCGCTCACCGTGGCCAGGAAGGCCAGCCATGCCGCGCCCTGGACGAGCAGTCCCAGAACGAGCGTGAGGAGGCACGCGACCAGGGATCGGACGAACCAGACCCGCCGACGAGCGATCACCGGGTCCTCGGCCAGCGCGGTCGCCGCGGGCTCGATGCGGTCGTCGACCGGCCGAGCGACGATGCGAGCGGGATCAGCGGGGACCATCAGACGTCTCCCTCTGCCACGACCGTGGCCATCGCTGCGGAGCACGTGCATGGCGCGTTCGAACCCTCCGACGGTGACGTGTGGCGAGGTGTTGCGGGCACGAACGACCCCGGGCAGCAGCAGCGCGGCCCAGACGAGGAGCAACGGGACCAGCGCCTCGTTCACGCGTCGACGCCATCGGGCACGGCTGCACCTCCGCACTCCGCTCTGGCGTGCTGCCGGCGGAACGCGGAGACCGTAACACCGGCGACCTCCGTCTCATGGCAACCGACACCGGGTGTTCGGCCGGCATCCTAGGAGCCCGGCGACCGGTAGCGGAGCCGGCCAACGGACGGGCAGCACCATCGAGACGTGGGATGTTCACGGCAGCGCGACATCACCGCTGCGACCGCCTCGTTTCTCTCGCAGCCGCAGCTTCGAGATCGTGACATCACGCTGGACGGCCTTGACGAGGTCGTAGAGGGTCAGCGCAGCGACGCTGACCGCGGTCATCGCCTCCATCTCGACGCCGGTCCGGTCGACGGCCCGCGCGGTCGCCGTGATGACCGCCAACCCGTCGTCCGGTAGCACCTCGACGTCGACCTCCACCGAGGTGAGCGCCAGCTGGTGGCAGAGCGGGACCAGCTCGTGCGTGCGCTTGGCGGCCTGGATGCCGGCCAGACGCACGACCGGGAGCGCGTCGCCCTTGGGCAGAGCGCCGTCGAGCAGGAGCCGTGCCGTCGCGGCGGTCAGATGGACCTCACAGCTCGCGGTCGCGCTGCGCGCGGTGACGGGTTTCTCACCGACCTCGACCATGCGGGCCCGGCCCCGCTCGTCGAGGTGCGTGAGCCCGTCCCCGGTCGGCTCCGGAACCGGAGGCTCGTGCGACGGCGGTCCGGAGGATGGATCCGACAGCGATCCGGGCGACGGCTCAGACGACGAGGTCACCGGTGCCTCACTCGACGAGCAGGCGGACCGGCACCTGCTCGCCCTCAGCGACCTCGAGCACGTCCTCTGGGATCACCGCCAGGCCGTCGGCGCGGGCGATCGAGGTGACCACGTGGGAGCCCTGCGGCCCCGTGGGGCTCACCGACCAGCCGGTGCCGGCACGGGTGAGACGAACCCGCAGGAACGAGCGCTTGTGCGGACTCGAGCGCAGTGGCTCCGCCGCCGTCGCCGTCACGACCGGGCGTTGGACATCCCGGCGTCCCTGCAACGAGCGCAGGACGGGGCGCGCGAACACCTCGAAGGAGACGAACGCGGAGACGGGGTTGCCGGGCAGACCGATCACCGGGCAGCCGGCGATGCTGCCACGGATCTGGGGCATGCCGGGCTTCATCGCGACCTTGGCCGTCTCGACCGTGCCCATCGAGCCGATCACCTCCGGCAGGAGATCCCGGGTACCGGCGCTCGCGCCTCCCGTGCAGAGGATCAGATCGGCGTGCCCGAGGCTGGTGTCGAAGGCGTAGCGCAGCGCCTTGTGGTCATCCCGCACGATCCCGGCGCTGAAGGGGACCGCACCCGCGGCCTTGACCATCGCGGCCAGCATGGGACCGTTGACGTCACGGATCTGTCCGGGCAGCGGCTCCTTGTCCGCCGGCACCAGCTCGTCACCGGAGGAGATGATCACGACCCGCGGCGGCGCGATGCAGTGCACCCGGGACACACCGGCCGCCGCCAGCACGCCCAGGTCGGCGGGAGCGAGGCGACGACCGCGAGCGAGCAGCGCCTGGCCGGGTTCGAGGTCCTCACCGGGTGCCCGCACGTGGTCTCCCGGCGCGGCGGCTCGGTGCACCAGCACGTCGGCGTCCAGGGTGGAGGTCGTCTCGACCGGCACCACGGCATCGGCGCCGGGCGGCATCGGCGCGCCCGTCATGATGCGCACGCTGCGGCCGGGCTCGACGCTCGGCAGGTCCTGTACCCCCGCCGCCACCTCGCCGTCCACGGCCAACCTGATCGGCTCGTCCGTCGTGGCGGCGCGCACATCGGCGGCGATGACCGCGTACCCGTCCATGGCCGCGTTGGCGAAGGCCGGCACCGTGACGTCGCTGGTGATGTCGTCCGCGAGCACCAATCCGAGCGCATCGGCCAACCGCAGCTCGATCGGATCGGGTGTGGGCAGCAGTGCGAGCAGGGCCTCGAGGTGCTGCTCGACGCTGATGAGCTCCTCGCGGGGGGTCACCTCGTGGCGACCGTGACCGACGAAACCGCTCACGGGGACGCCTGTGCGGCATGGTTGTCGGTACCAGCCAGCCGCTCGGTGAGCCAGGCGCGCAGCGCGGGTCCGAGGTCGGCTCGACGCAGCGCGAACTCGATGTTGGCCTGCAGGTAGCCGAGCTTGTCCCCGGTGTCGAAGCGCGGGATGTCCAGGGTGAGACCCACGATCGGCTCCTCGGCGGCGAGCACCTCGAGCGCATCGGTGAGTTGGATCTCTCCCCCGCGTCCCGGTGGCAGCTCCTCGAGGACCGCGAAGATGCTCCCCGGCAGCACGTACCTGCCGATCACGGCCAGGTTGGATGGCGCCTCGGCCGGGTCCGGCTTCTCGACCAACCCCGTGACCAGGTGCTCATCCGGCCGCTCGCCGGGCTCGACGGTCGCGATGCCGTAGAGACCGACCTGGTCCTCGGGCACCTCCATGAGCGCGATCACCGGCCGCGCGGTGCGCTCGTGGACCGCCACCATCCGCTCGAGGAAGTCACCCTCCGGATCGAGGATGTCGTCGCCGAGCAGGACCGCGAAGCTGTCGGAGGGTCCGACGTGGCCGGCCGCCTGGAGCACGGCGTGCCCGAGCCCGAGCGCCTGCCCCTGCCGGACGCTATGGATGTGCGCGAGCTCAGCGAGCGAACGGACCATCGCGAGCTCATCGCTCTTGCCCTTGGCCTCGAGCTCACCCTCGAGGTCCAGGCGCCGGTCGAAGTGATCCTCCATCGCCGCCTTGCCCATCGCGCTCACGAAGAGCACGTCGTCCAGGCCGGAGCGCACGCACTCCTCGACGATCAGCTGGAGCGCCGGGGTGTCGACCACCGGCAGGAGCTCCTTGGGGACCGACTTGGTGACCGGTAGGAACCGCGTTCCGAGACCGGCGACGGGGAGAACAGCCTTGCGGACCACGTGCGCTCCTTCGACCTCGGTGAGCCTACCGAGGTGGGGACGCGGGACGTGGTGCCTAGGCTCGTACGAACGCACCGCCGCCCGGTGGTACGTCACCTGCCGGACGCCAGGGAGGTTGCCCGCTGGACGTCACCTCGAAGGCCCGACTGCGCGTTGCGACACGGGCCGCGCGGCGGGCCCTGTCGGACGCCGAGCGCCGAAGCGCCTCCGCCCGCATCGCTGACCGGCTCCTCGGCCTGCCCGAGCTGGCGGGAGCACGCACCGTGCTGCTCTACGCGGCGTTGCGCGAGGAGGTGGATCTGGCGGGTTTGGTGGCACCGCTGCACGAGCGAGGCGTGCGGACGCTGTTCCCGCGGGTGCGAGGGGAGCTGCTCGATCTGGTCGCCGCCGCCGACCTGCGGACGCTGCAGCTCGGACACCGAGGTGTCCGGGAGCCAGCCGGGCGCGTCGTCGATCCCGCGGTCGTGGACGTCGCGCTGGTCCCGGGCGTGGCGTTCGATCCACGCGGCGGCCGACTGGGGGCCGGCGGTGGTCATTACGACCGGCTCCTGCACCGCTTCCCGGGCCGGACGGTGCGCGTGGGGGTGGCGTTCGCCTGCCAACTGGTCCCGCGCATCCCGCTCGAGGACCACGACGAGCCGGTCCATCTCGTCGTCACCGAACACAACGTCCACCGCGCGCCATCGCACTGACCGCTTGCCTTCGCCCGGACAATCGGGCATCATCAGCACTCGCGAGCTGAGAGTGCTAACCCGGCTGCCCGGGGCCACCACCTGCGCCAGGCTCGCTGTCGGAGCCCAAGATGGCCGCCTGCCGACGCGGCCTCGAGCACCTGGAGCGGGACGATGCCCACCTACGAGTACGCGTGCCGCGCATGTGGCGAGCACCTGGAGGTCGTGCAGTCCTTCAGGGACGACGCCTTGAGCGAGTGCCCCGCCTGCCAGGGTCAGTTGCGCAAGGTCTTCAGTGCGGCCGGCATCATCTTCAAGGGTTCCGGCTGGCACGTGAAGGACTACGCGAGCAGCAGCCGGGCCACCAACGGCTCCTCGAGCAGTGCTGACGCCGACGGGCAGAGCTCCTCGGGTTCGAGCTCCGGCGAGGCCGGCAAGAGCGGCGACACCTCCGATCGCCAGGCCGCCGCCAAGAGGGACTCGGCGACCTCCTCGGGTGAGCGCGCGGCCTCGGCCTGACGCGACCGAGGGCAGACGCGGTCAGGGCCTGACCCCCCGGCCCGCCACGCCCGGGGCCCGCCCCACCCGGGGACTGACCCACCGGCCCCGGGGGGCCGCCATCCACAGGCCCCCGAGGGTCCGTCCGGGCACGAGCGGACCGACGTGCTGCACTACGGCCATGCCCACGCTGCCCAGCCGACGTCAACGCATCCGCGCCCTTCCCGGGCCCCCACTGCCGCTGCCGCGTGCCCTGGACCGTCTCGCGGAGCGTTGGTGGGCCGCGTCCCCGCGAGCGCGTAGCGCCCTGGGGCTGCTCATCGCGGTGGCCATCCTGGCGGCCGCTGCCGGCCATGCCACGGCCACCCCCTACGGCCCGCCGCGGACCGTGCTGGTCGCCACCCGCGACCTGTCACCCGGCCAGGTGCTGACCGAGGCGGACCTCCGGCCGCGGAGCATGCCGAACGATCTCGTCCCCGACGCCGCCCTCGGCGCCGCGGAAGGGGTGCTGGCGGCGACCCTGCCGAGGGGCGCCGTGGCGACCGCTCGTCACCTCGGTGACGGCGGCTGGGCAGCCGGCCTGCCGGCCGGCCGGGCCGCCGTCGCCGTCTCCGTCGACCAACTGCCCCCGCTGACCGCGGGCAGCCGCGTCGCCCTCGTGGGCAACGATCACGACGGTCGCGCCGCGATACTGGGTCATGACGCGGTGGTCCTCGCGGTCGAGCCCGAGACGGTGTGGTTCTCCGTCGAGGTCGGTGAAGCGGTCGACGTCACCGGTGCCGCCGCCATCGGGAGGCTCGCGGTGGTCGTCCTACCACCGTGAGCCCTGCTCCGGTGATCTGCTCCGCCTCACGCGCGAGTTCGCGTGCCATCCGAGGGAAGATCAGCCCGTGGAAGGGCACCAGGACACCCCAGTAGAGTCGGCCCCACAGCCCCAGGGGGTGGAACCGCGCGCGCTGCAGCAGTCGGCTGCCCGTCCCGTGCGGTTCGATCCGGAACTCGAGCCATGCCTCGCCGGGCACCTTCATCTCCGCTCTGAGCCGGAGCAGGTGCGGACGCTCGAGGGCCTCGACCCGCCAGAAGTCGACCACCTCTCCCACCGCGAGCGTGGCCGGGTGCCGGCGGCCGCGGCGCAGCCCGATCCCGCCGACCAGCTTGTCCATCACCCCGCGCACCTCCCACATCCACCTCGGCGTGTGGTAGCCACGGCGACCACCGATGGCACACACGGCCGTGAACAGTGCCTCGGGAGGTGCCTCGGAGAGCGCCACACGCTCGTCGGCGAAGACCGTCCCACCGGCCCAGACCGGGTCCTCCGGCTGCGGGCCCTCCGGGCTGGAGGGTGAGGGGCCGCCCACCCGCCTCGTGACGCCACCGGCACTGGCCCACGTGGTCGCCACATCCAGGTCCTGGATCCGCGTCAGCGCCAGGCGCAACGCTTCCGAGGCCGGGATCATGGGTCGGGGCAGGTCCCGCTGGAAGGCCCCGTCGCGGACCACGACCTCGTTGACCAGGCTGTCGACCAGCGGACGGGCGAGGCCGGTCGGCAGCGGGGTCACCAACCCCACCCACAACGACGAGAGCCTCGGGCTGAGCACCGGAACGGGCAGGATGATGCGGCGCCGCAGACCGGCGACCTCGGCGTAGGTCTGCATCAGCTCGGCGTAGGTGAGGATGTCGGGACCGCCGAGTTCGTAGAGCTTGCCGGCCGCCAACGGGGTCTCGATGACATCGCACAACGCCTTGAGGACGTCGCGCACCGCGATCGGCTGGCAGCGCGTGGACACCCAGCGCGGGGTGGTCATCACCGGCAGGACCTCGACGAGGTGACGCAGCATCTCGAAGGACGCACTGCCGGAGCCGATGATGATGGCAGCCCGCAGCTCGGTGACCGGTACCGGGCCGCTGGCGAGCACCCGACCGACCTCCTGGCGGGAGCGCAGATGGTCCGAGAGGTCGTCGTCCTCCCGACCGAGACCGCCGAGGTACACGATGCGCCCGGCCCCGGCGGACGCGGCGGCATCCCGCACGTTGGCAGCGGCACGCCGGTCACGCTCGGCGAACCCGGGCTCACCGTCCATGGAGTGGACGAGGTGGTAGACCACCTCGGCACCCTGACTGGCGGCCTTGAGCGTGTCGGGCTCCAGCACGTCGACCCGTGCCACCTCGACGTCACCTCGCCAGGGGCGGTCGTCGAGTTTGGCCGGGATGCGCGCAGCGCAGACGACCTCGTGCCCGCGATCGAGCAGGTACGGCACGAGACGACCACCGATGTAGCCGGTCGCTCCGGTCACCAGCACGCGCATCGAGTCATCCTCCGGGACGCCGGTCATGGGTTCGCGACGGGGCAGGCCAGCGGACCACCGTCACGGCCGGCGGACGGGCGCGGGTCGGTGGTCCCGGTCCCGCCGGTCGGCAGCCCTCACCGCCTGCCCACGGTCAGTGTCCCAGGACCTCGTGGAGGAAGGCAGCGACCTTCGGGTAGGCGTCGATCCGGTTGGCGAGCTTGGCCAGGCCGTGACCCTCGTCGTGGTAGACGAGCAGTTCGGTGCGGACCCCGCGGGCGCGCAGCACCTCGTGGATCTGCTCGGCCTCCCCGAGGGGCACCCTCGGGTCGTTGGCGCCGTGGATGATGAACAACGGGGCGCGCATCCGCTCGACGTGGGTGATCGGCGAGAGCTCGCGCAGCAGGTCGCGGTCGTGCTCAAGGGAGCCGTACTCGCGTTCCCGGAACGCGCGGCGCCACGACGAGGTCTGCTCGAGGAAGGTGACCAGGTCGCTCATGCCGACGATGTCCACGCCGGCTGCCCAGCGCTCGGGCTGGAAGGCGAGACCGGCCAAGACCATGTAGCCGCCGTAGGAGCCGCCGTACAGCGCCGCGCGATGCTCGTCGAGGTCGGGCTGGGTCGCCAGCCAGTCGTGCAGTGCCCCGAGGTCGTGGACGCTGTCGAGGCGACGGTGCACGTCGTCGAGCTGCTGGTAGCGCCGCCCGTAGCCGGTGGAGCCACGCACGTTGGGGGCCACCACGGCGAACCCCTTGGCCACCAGGTACTGGGTCAACGGCGCGAACGACGGGCGGTACTGGCTCTCGGGGCCGCCGTGGATGATGACCACGACCGGCGCCGGGCCCTGCGCCGGGTCGCGGTCCCGGGGACGGAAGACGAACGCCGGGACCTCCAGGCCGTCGAAGGAGGTGAACCGCACGAGCTCCGCGTCGACGAAGCTGGCCGGATCCACCTCGCCGGGGCTCACGGTCAAACGCTCGAGGGCGCCGGTCACCGTGTCGTAGCGCCAGGCGTCACCCGGCACCAGCGGCGATGAGTACCCGAAGCTCAGCCAACGGCCGTCCCGGCTGGATCGGAAGCCGCTGGCGACCCCGTGACCGGGCAGCGGGACCGCCGTGCGGACCTCGAGGGTGTGCGGATCGCGCAGCTCGGCCCGGGTGCGCCCATCCTCGTTCCAGACCACCAGCAGCTGCGTGCCCCTCCAGTCCACGGCGGCGCCGGCGTCCCAACCGGGCTCGATCACGTGGTCCCAGGCCCCGTCGGGGGTTCCCCGGGCGATGCCGACGAAGGCGCGGCCGACGTCGGTGGAGAGGAAGAACGCCGAGCTGTCCGGCAGCCAGCTCGGGGTCCCGACCGTGCCGGGTTCCTCGGGATGGGGACACAGCTCCGTCACCGCCCGGTGGGTGTCGTCGGCCACCTCGCCGTCGGGCAGGGAGTGGAGGTCGACCAGGTAGACCCGGTTGTCACCCGCCCGCGTGGTCACCTCCGAGACGGCGAGGTAGCGCCCGTTGGGCGAGAAGCCGCCGGGCCCCGTCCATCCTCCGGTCGCGAAGACCCGCCGCTCGGCTCCGGTGGACAGATCACGGACCCAGGTGTCGAAGGCGACCCCGTCCCCCCGGTTGGTGGCGTAGGCCAGGAGACGGCCGTCGCGGCTGACCCCACCGGGGCGGTGGATGTGCTCCGGGTCGAGCACGAGCGGATCGAGCTCCTCGGGGCCGGTCAGTGGCGCCATGGGGTCGTCGCGAGCGGTGAACAGCTGGTAGCGCTCGTTGCCGCCGACGTCGGTGGCGAGCAGGAGGACGTCGGCCTCCCCACCGCTCGGATCGGCGGGGAGATAGCCGGCGCCGATGGGTTCCTCGAAACGGGTGATCGGAACGAGCTGCTCCGCGGCGACCGGGAGGTCCTGGTCCGGGGTCAGGTCGAGCCGATGGACCTGCGCCGAGCCGGGCAGGTCCGAGGTGATCAGCAGCTTGCTGCCGTCCGGTGACCAGCTCGAGGGCGCGGCCGTCCGGATCTCGAGGTAGGCGCTGATGTCGGCGGGTGGGGTGTGTGCGGTCATGGCGCCGGCAGGGTAGGCGGCCGCGGGCCTCCCGCCTGGCACGGTGCCGGAACCCGGCCACCGCTGCCGACGTCCCACATGCGCAAAGCCGATCCGCCACGTCACCCGGACCGGGAGGTCGACGCATGATCCACCTGCCGGTCCACCGCGGCGGCGGCCGGTGGCAGGCCCCGCGCCCCCGCCGTCACGCCGCACTGGTATCGGCGGCGCTGCTCACGGCGCTGGTCGCCGCCGGTGGCAGCACGACCCCCGGCGACGGCACGGACACGGACGAGACCGGTGGGCCGGACGCCGCAGACAGGCCGGCTACCGCGCACCGGCCGGGTACCGCCCACCGGCCGGGTACCGCGCACGGGCCGGGTACCGCCCACCGGCCGGGTACCGCGCACGGGCCGGGTACCGCGCACCGGCCGGCGCCCCCACTGGTGGGG
>JAWLDJ010000017.1:0-1821 GCA_041686695.1 Nitriliruptoraceae bacterium | reverse complement strand
GGGCCGGGTACCGCCCACCGGCCGGGTACCGCGCACGGGCCGGGTACCGCGCACCGGCCGGCGCCCCCACTGGTGGGGACGACCTGGCGGTTGCGCGAGCTGATCGCGGGCCGGGGTCTGGATGCCGCCGCGGATCGGACGACGGCGGAGGCGGAACTCATGTTGCAGGAGGACGGGCGGCTGGTCGGCTCGACCGGCTGCAACCGCCTGATCGGTGCGTACGAGCTCGACGGCGACCGGCTCGTGCTGGGTGCGGTGGCGACCACGCGGAGGGCCTGCCTCGACGACGGTGTCGCGCAGCAGGAACAACGGGTCCTGGCGGTCCTGCGGGCCGGCACGCTCGCGGTGGAGCTCGACGGCAGCCGCCTGGTGCTCCGCGCTGGAGACGGCCCCGCCCTGGGCTATCGCCCTCGGTGAGCGCAGCGCGTCACGGCACCAGCCGCTCCCAGACCGGCAGACCGCGGTCGTCATCACCGGCACGGACCCAGTAGCCGGCGGTGCCGTCATGTCCAGCGGTGACCATGGCGACGGCCGGGTCGCGGCTGACGACCCAGGCCAGCGACGGCAGCCGCAGCCGCTCGGCGTCGCTCAGCTCCTCCTCCGTCTCCTCGCCGGCGAAGACGCTCCAGCCGCTGACCTCACGCCCGTCGTCCAGCGACCGGCCGGCATCGCCCGGATCGAACGCGATGGCGCCGACCGCTGCGCCGGTGTCGACCAGCCGGGCGCTGGCGTACACCGCGAGCCGGTCGGCCCGGTCCGCCTGCTCCGCCATGCTGGGCTGCCCTCTCCACGTCGACGTCAGGGGCGCCGCAGCGTAACGGCCGGGCGCCGGCATCGGACCCGCGGTTAGCGTGGGCGGGACGACCAGGAGCCGCGAACCGTGACCCGACCTGCCGACGACGCGGGAGGCGGCGTCGCGTGGCGGCGTTCCGACGTCGCCACGGCGGTGCTGGCCGGTGGTGGCTCCCGGCGCATGGGGCAGGACAAAGCCGCGCTGGTCGTCGATGGCCGACGCCTACTGGACCGCTCGGTCGACGCGCTACGCGCGGCCACCCCGGGAGACCGACCCGTGCTGGTGGTGGGCCCGCACCAGCCGGTGGTGGGCCCGCACCAGCCGGCGGTGGGCCCGCACCAGCCGGTGGTGGGTGCACCGCCGGAGCCAGTACCGACCTGGCCCGCCGCGGCGCAGGACTCGGCGGAGGCGGCCCGGCGGTCGAGCGCTGCGGACCTGCCGCACGGTGCGCGCTGGATCAGCGACCTACGGCCCGCTGCCGGACCCCTCGCTGGGCTCGAAGCCGCGCTGGCAGCAGCCGGGGGGGCCGAGGTGGTGCTGGTGACCGGCGTCGACCACCCGTGGCAGTCGCCGGCGGTGCTGCGGCGGCTCGTCGACCGGCTGGTGGCGGCGGCACCCGGCCCTTCGGCGGTCGTACTCGGCACCGCTGATGGACCGCAACTGCTCGTCGGCGCCTACCGGCCGGCGGTACTGGCCACCGTCCGCGGCCTGCTCGACGCGGGGGAACGTCGGTTGCGGTCGCTCCGTGACCACCTCGATGTCGAGGTGCTGCCGCCGGAGGCCTGGCGCGACCTCGACCCCCTCGGTGCCACCGCGGTGGACGTGGACGACCCCGACACCCTGGCGGCCGCGATCCGCTGGCACCGCCGGGCGGTGGCCACCACACCCGGCACGCCGGCTCGGGGCAGCCAGCCGGCCACCTCTGGCCGAGAACGTGCCCCACGAACCCCTGCCAGGGACGCCCGGGGAGCAACGGCGGCCACCGCGGGCAGGGTGGGTACCCCGGAACGCCAGGTACTGCGCGTCCG
>JAWLDJ010000016.1:34426-36328 GCA_041686695.1 Nitriliruptoraceae bacterium | reverse complement strand
CGAGGACCTCGCGGCGCACCGCTCAGCCGGGGAGCGGAACCCGGGCGATCGCGGTCTCCACCAAGGAGCCGAGGTAGAGCATCCCGTCGTGGACGCGGACACCGGTGACGTAGTGGAACCGGTCGCCCGGTCCCTGCAGGTTGTGGCTGAGGGTCCCGTCGGGCGCGAAGCCGGCCACGAAGGTCAGCCGCTTCGCCTGGGGCTGCAGCGCATCGGGCAGCGCCCAGACCACCTTTCGCAGGGTCGGTGGTCGGGGCAGCAGCAGGTCGAGCGCGGCGTCCCGTGTCGAGGGGAGGGCGACCCAGATGGTGCCGTCCGGACCGGTTGAGAGGTTGTCGGGGAACGCGGGCAGGTTGTCGACGATCACCTCACGCTGACCGGCCCGTTCCCCGGCCAGCCACACCCGGGTGATCCGGTAGGCGCCGGTCTCGGCGACCCAGACCGCGTCGCCATCGTCGGTCACCGCCACGCCGTTGGCGAAGGCCAGCCCGTCGGCGATGACCTCCACCTCGCCATCCTGCCAGCGCAGCAGTCGGCCGGTCTCGGAGTGCTCGAGCAGGTCGCCCTTGAAGTGCTCGAGACCGAACCGCCGTGAGGAGTCGGAGAAGAGGATGGACCCGTCGGGGTGGAGCGCGGCGTTGTTGGCGAAACGGAACGGGCGCCCGTGGTGTCCCTCGGCGAGCACGTCGATCGCGCCGGACGCCGGGTCCACCACCAGGAGCCCACGGGTCGCGTCGCAGACCACCAACCGACCGTCGTCGCGGACCTCGATCCCGAGCGGTCTGCCGCCGGTGTCCGCCAGGATCTCGATCCGGCGGCCGTCAGGGGTCAGCCGGCAGATCCGCCCGTCGTCCAGCCCGGTGACGATGTCACCATCCGGCAGGACCGCCACGTCCTCGGGGCCGCTGCCTGGGATCGGCAGCAGCTCCAGCGCGGCGAGCGCGGCGTTCTGCTGCCACGGGCCACGTCGCCCCAGTGAGCGGGGCGGCGCCCAGGTCCTCGGTGCGATCGCGGGCTTGTCCATGCCGTCCTCCCGAGAGCGTCTGCCCACAACGAAGCACATCGCACCGCTCGCCCGCACGCACATCACGGCCCGAGGACCAACGGCGGGGCCCTCGACGACAGCAAGCAGCGCCGCGGGCGTGCCCGGCCACCCGTCGCAACGACGAGCCACCCTCGGCGGATCCGGGTCGGTCGCGGCGGTGGTCTCACGAACATGGATGGGGGGCTTGGAGCCTGCGGCCCGCCGTTATGGTGGAGATGAGACCAGCGCAGCGCCCAGCGCGTGCTGACCGGACACTTGGGCGTGAGGCCGAGCACGGTCACGCACGCAGGATGGGGGACGTATCCGTACCCATCGACCTACCACGAGACTGGCCCTCTTGTCGCTGGCGGCCACCGCGCTCGCCGGACTGGTGGGCCTCATGACCCCACCGATGGCGCACGCGCAGGCCGCCTCCGATCCGATCGCCGTCGTCCGGGACGGGCGCTTCTTCCTCCGCGACCAACCCGGCGGTGGTGACGCGGACGACGACCTGCGCTTCGGCCGAGCGGACGACCTGCCGCTACTCGGCGACTGGAACGGCGACGGGGCGCTCACGCCGGGGGTGCGTCGAAGCCGCGAGTTCCTGCTCCGCAACGCCCGCAGCGGTGGACCGGCGGACGTCACCTTCACCTACGGCCGCGCGGACGACCAGCCCATCACCGGCGACTGGGACGGCGACGGCACCGACGAGATCGGCGTCGTCCGCAACGGCCGCTTCCTCCTGCGCACCACCCTCGACGGCGGCCCCGCCGACCTCGCCTTCACCTACGGCCGCGCGGACGACCAGCCCATCACCGGCGACTGGGACGGCGACGGCACCGACGAGATCGGCGTCGTCCGCAACGGCCGCTTCCTCC
>JAWLDJ010000016.1:0-34326 GCA_041686695.1 Nitriliruptoraceae bacterium | reverse complement strand
CCTTCACCTACGGCCGCGCGGACGACCAGCCCATCACCGGCGACTGGGACGGCGACGGCACCGACGAGATCGGCGTCGTCCGCAACGGCCGCTTCCTCCTGCGCACCACCCTCGACGGCGGCCCCGCCGACCTCGCCTTCAGCTACGGGCGGAGCGGGGACCTGCCCCTCGGCGGCACCGACGCTGCCCGCCTGCCGGTGCCCAGCGACGAGGCCGACGGTGGAGACGATGAGGCCGCCGACGACATCGCTGAGCCGTCCCCGGTCACCCTGCAACGCGGTGACGAAGGACCGGCCGTGGCCGCGCTCCAGCGGGCGCTGCGCGACAGCCGCTACTGGGTCGACGGCATCGACGGTGTGTTCGGGCTCAACACCGAGCATGCCGTGCTCGCGGTCCAGAAGGCCCACGGGCTCACCCGCGACGGCATCTACGGTCCCGCGACACGGGCGGCGCTCGGCACCGGCTCACGACCCACCCCACGGAGCACCAGCGGGAACGTGGTCGAGTTCGACGAGGACCGCCAACTCCTCCTGCTGGTGGAGGATGGTGTCACCCGGTGGACCTTCCACGCCGCCGGTGGGGACGAGAGCTCCTACACCTACGGCGGCTCCACCTACTACGCAGCGACCCCGAACGGCACCTGGAGCATCTACCGCGAGGTCGACGGGTGGCGGGTCTCCCACCTCGGCCGGCTCTACCGACCGAAGTACTTCCACACCGCCGGGATCGCCGTCCACGGCTACGCCTCGGTGCCGGCCTACGCCGCCTCGCATGGCTGCGTGCGCGTCGGTATGGACCAGATGGACTGGCTCTGGGCCAACGACGAGATGCCGATCGGCAGGACGGTCTGGGTGTACGGCTCCCCGTGAGCGACGGTCCTGCACGCGGTGTCGGGCACGATGTGGAGCCCGCGGCGGTTGTTCCTATGCTACGTGACGCAGGGTGACCGGCCGGCAGCGTCTCGCGCGGCCCGGAACCGCCAGGATCCGCCGTCTCCTGCACGAGTCCGCGATATCGAGGGAGGTGATCCGCAGGCCGGTGAGGGCATCCGACGCCCCTCATCCCGCGTTTCACCCGCTCGATGGGCACGGGACCGCGCTGTGTTGCCGCGCGCCGGGTGATCGCGGACGTCCCCGGCCGGATCCATGCGCAACGGTTCTCACGACACGACCATCCGACTCCGTGAGCCACGGCCAGACGATGCTGCGGCGCTCTGGCAGCTCGTCAGGGACAGCGGCTCGCTCGACCTGAACTCGGCGTACGTCTACCTGCTGATCTGTACGGACCACGCGGCCACCTCGGTGATCGCCACCGACGCGCAGGACGAGCCGGTCGGGTTCGTGGCCGCCTATCGGCCCCCGCCGGATCCCGACGCCGCGTTCGTCTGGCAGATCGGCGTCGCCGAACGCGCCCGCGGCCGGGGACTCGCGACGCGCCTCCTGCGAGCGATGCTCGCCCGGGAGGCCAACCGCGACGCCCGTCTGCTGACCGCGACCGTCACGCCGGACAACCAGGCCTCGCTCGCGCTGTTCCACGGCGTCGCCGCGGAGCTCTCGGCCCGGATCGACGAGGAGGAACGTTTCCCGAGTCGGGTCTTCCCCGAGGGCCACGAGCCCGAGATCGAACTGCGCATCGGCCCGCTGGAGGTACGCGGCGCGCCGGCAGAGCACCTGCGGGTGTCCGAGCGCACCGACGCACCCGTCTGAACGTCACCGACCACCACGACAGGAGAACGAGCCCTTGCGCCTGCACAGCATCGACACCATCGAACGCCTCGAGTCCGACGTCCGCTCGTACTGCCGGCTGTGGCCCGCCACCTTCGCCACCGCCCGCGGCAGCCGCATCTGGGATGTCGACGGTCGCGCCTACCTCGACTTCTTCAGCGGTGCCGGGGCGCTGAACTACGGCCACAACGACCCCGCCATGAAGCGCGCGCTGTTGGAACACCTCGCCGACGACGGCATCGTCCACAGCCTCGACACCACGACCGTGGCCAAGCGCCGCTTCCTCGAGCGCTTCGAGGAGGTGATCCTGCAGCCGCGCGGGTTGGACCACAAGGTGATGTTCCCGGGCCCAACCGGCACCAACGCCGTCGAGGCGGCCATGAAGCTCGCCCGCAAGGTCACCGGGCGCGAGCAGGTCGTCGGGTTCACCAACGCCTTCCACGGCATGACCATCGGGTCGCTGGCGGTCTCCGGCAACGGAGCGAAACGTCTCGGCGCAGGGGTCGCGTTGACCTCGGGCACCTCGGTGCCGTACGACGGCTACTTCGGTGACGAGGTGGACACGATCCAGTACCTCGACGCCCTCCTGGCCGACTCGGGCAGCGGGTTCGAGAAACCCGCGGCCGTCATCGTGGAGACCGTCCAGGCCGAGGGTGGGATCAACGCCGCCAGTGCATCGTGGCTCGGTCGGCTGCGCGAGCTGTGCACGACGCACGACGTCCTGATGATCGTCGACGACATCCAGGCCGGATGTGGCCGGACCGGGTCGTTCTTCAGCTTCGAGTTCGCGGACATCGAGCCCGACATCATCACCCTGTCGAAGTCGCTGTCGGGGTTCGGTCTGCCCTTCGCGATCACGACCTTCCGACGGGACCTCGACATCTTCGACCCGGGCGAGCACAACGGCACCTTCCGCGGGAGCAACCCCGCGTTCGTGACCGCCACCGCCGCGCTCTCGCGCTGGGACGACGATCGACTCGAGCACAGCACCGCGGAGAAGTCCACCGTCGTGGCCGCCACGCTGGACGGCCTCGTCGAGGCTCACCCCGAGCACGTGCTCGAGCGGCGTGGCCGTGGGCTGCTGCAGGGCGTGGAGTGTGTCGAGGGGCTGGCCGTCGAGGTCGCCCAGCACGCCTTCGGCCTCGGCCTGATCGTGGAGACCTCCGGTGTGAACGACGAGGTGCTCAAGCTCCTGCCGGCCCTGACCATCGGGGCCGAGGAGCTCGCGGAGGGGCTCGAGCTGCTCACCGAGGCGTTCGCTGCGGTCATCGGCGCGCGCTCGCTGGTCACCGTCGGCTGATCGTCGACCTCGGCTCCAGCACGGCGCGACATCGTCGCCCACACCCCGACCGTCGGGCAGGCGTCACCGCACGACGTGCTGCCACCTCGCATCCAGACAACGCACCGCACCGCACCGCACCGACGAAGGTAGGTCCATGATCGTTCGCAACCTCGAAGCCATCGCCGACACCGACCGCGACGTCACCGCCGAGAACTGGTCCAGCCGCAGGTTCCTGCTCGCCAGCGATGGCCTGGGCTACTCGCTCAACGACACGGTCCTGCACGCCGGCACGACCACGACGATGTGGTACCGCAACCACCAGGAATCGGTCTACTGCGTGGGTGGGACCGGCGCCTTGACGAACCTCGAGTCCGGCGAGGTCCACCCGATCAGCCCCGGGACGCTGTACGTGCTCGACGGTCATGAGCGTCACGAGCTGTACGCGGAGACCGACCTGCGCATGGTCTGTGTCTTCACGCCCCCTCTGACGGGCCGGGAGGTGCACGACGCCGACGGTGCCTACCCGCTCCTCGACGCAGAGCTGGCCTCCGCGGACGACCTGCCTCGGTGATGACGGGGCGAGCCTCGCAGGCCGAAGGCCGGATGAGCCGCTCAGCGTCCGGTCAACCGGCGACGTTGCGGTCCTGCCCTTCCCAGTAGGGCTCACGGAGGCGGAACTTCTGCAGCTTGCCGGTCGCGGTGCGTGGCAACTCGGTGCGCAGCTCGATCGACGTGGGGCACTTGTAGTGCGCCAGCCGTTCGCGGCAGTGGGCGATCAGCTCGCTCTCGGCGACGTCCTCGTGGCCGGCCGCCGCGACCACGAGCGCCTTGACCGTTTCGCCCCAACGCGCATCGGGCACCCCGATCACCGCGACCTCGGCCACCGCCGGATGCCGGTGCAGGGCGTCCTCGACCTCGATGGAGGACACGTTCTCCCCGCCGCTGATGATGACGTCCTTCTTGCGGTCGACGATGGTGAGGTAGCCCTCGTGGTCGAGCACGCCACCGTCACCGGTGTGGAACCACCCACCGTCGAGGACGGCCGTGCTCGCATCGGGCTGCTGCCAGTAGGCCGCGAGCGCGTGATTGCCGCGTGCGAGCACCTGACCGTCGACATCGATCCGGAGTTGCACGCCGAGCGCCGGCGCGCCGGCGCGCATCAGCTTGGCCGCCCGGTCCGCCGCGGAGAGCGTGTCCCACTCCTCGCGGGTGCGGTTGAAGGTGAGCAGCGGTGAGGTCTCGGTGAGTCCGTACAGCTGCATGAACTCCCACCCGAGCTCGGTCTCGACCCGCTCGATCGTCGTGGTCGGTGGCGGCGCACCGGCCACCAGGATCCGGACACGATCACGACCGGGAACCTCGTCCCAGTGCCTGGCTGCGTCGAGCACCATGGCCACGACCGCCGGCGCTCCGGACAGCAGTGTCACCCCATGGTCGAGGACACGGCGCAGGATCTCGTCGCCATCGACCTTCCGCAGCACCACCTGGGGCACGCCCATCGCCGCCAGCGCGAAGGGCATCCCCCACCCGTTGACGTGGAACAGCGGCAGCGTGTGGAGGTAGACGTCGCGGTCCGACACGCCCGCGTGCCAGCCGAGCGTCGCCGCGTTGAGCCACAGCGAGCGGTGGGTGAGCTCGACCCCCTTCGGCTTGGCGGTCGTCCCCGAGGTGTAGTTGATGGTGGCGGTCGCGTTCTCGTCCCGCTCCCACGGCACCGGGGTCCGGCCGGCGACGGTGAGCTGCTCGTCGTCACGGCCCAGCACGAAGGTGTGCTCCACCTCGATGCCGGCCAGGGCGTCCTCGAGTTCGGGATCCACGAGCAGCACCCGTGCTCCCGAGTGCTCGACGATGTAGCGGATCTCCTCGCGGCCCAGACGGAAGTTGATCGGCACCAGCACCCGGCCCCACGCGCACACGCTCCACAGCGCCACGAGCATGCGGGCGCTGTTGTGCGACACGATGGCGACACGGTCACCACGCTCGAGGCCGAGCCGGTCCCAGGCGGCCGCCTGCTCGCGGGCCCGGTCGGCCAGTTCACCGTAGGTCAGCGTGCCGAGCGAGGGGGCCGGCTGGTCCGGCTCGTCGACGACCCCGACCCGTTCCCCGTAGACCTGGCTCGCGCGGGCGAGGTGGTCGTGGACGGTCAGCGGTACGTGCATCGTTGGCCCCTCCCGCCGACTCAGTCGCCGGCGCGTAGCTCGAGCGCGGCCCGTGCGATGGCGACGCCGCCTCCCAAGGTCATGAGCAGACCGATGCCGGGGAGCCAGCCCCGCAGTCCCACCATCCCGACCAGGTGTCCGATCTGCCACAGCGGCAGGGCGATCGCGAGCACCGCGATGCCGACGGCGTGCAGGAGCACCAGGCGCCGGCTGCGCATCAAGGAGGCACCGATCCCGATCACCCCGGCGAACACCGTCCAGCTGCCGGCACCCCGCATGCCCCCGAAGGTGCCGAGACTCGTCATGAGCCAGGGCAGGAACGCACCGACCGTGATCAGGATGCTGGCCCACAGCAGGGTCTGCTGCCCGTGGCCGACGTAGGGCCAGCGCGGCCTGGCGGCCGCGGCTGCGGTGGTGGCGGCGTCGGGGGTGGTCAGGTCCATGGGGACACGCTACTCAGCGCCGTCCCGCCCGCTCGGTGGCGACACGACGAACGGGCCTCCTCGCTCTCCCAGCGGTGCCCACGCGAGCCCGAACGGTCGAGGAAGCGTCCCGGCGCCGTTCGGGCCCCGGCGCTGCCCGTTCGCGCCGAGGTTCGGTCCGCTTACGGCGCCGGTCTTGCGGGCGGTCTGGCGCCCCTGCAGCGTCGGTCGGCAGCCGTGGCATCGCTCCGGTGGCATCGATGCGTCGGCCGGGCCTGCCCGCCGGCGTCTGGGAGGAGACGAGGGTGAGCGAGAACAGTCACGCCAAGAACGCGGACAACAGCTGGCGGGAGGAGTACTGGAAACGGAACCTACGACTGATGGCGATCCTGCTCACGATCTGGTTCACCGTCTCGTTCGTGTTCGGGATCCTGCTCGTGGAGCAGCTCAACCGGATCGTCATCGCGGGCTTCCCGCTCGGCTTCTGGTTCGCCCAGCAGGGATCGATCTACGTGTTCGTGCTGCTGATCCTGGTCTACGCCAAACGGATGGACCGCCTCGACATCGAGTACGGCGTCGATGAGCGCGACCAGAACGGAGACCGGCTGTGAGCGACATCCAGTTCTGGACGCTGGTCTTCATCTTCCTCAGCTTCACGGTCTACATCGGCATCGCGTGGCGGAGCCGGGTGAAGGAGACGGCGGGTTTCTACGTCGCGGGCCAGGGGATCCCGACGGTCGCGAACGGTGCGGCGGTCGCCGCCGACTGGATGTCCGCCGCATCGTTCATCTCGATGGCCGGGCTGATCGCGTTCCTCGGCTACGACGGTGCGATCTACCTGATGGGCTGGACCGGCGGGTACGTGCTGCTGGCCCTGCTGCTCGCCCCCTACCTGCGCAAGTGGGGCAAGTTCACCGTCCCCGAGTTCGTCGGTGACCGCTACTCCGAACTGGTGCGCACGATCGCCGCCGGCGCGGCGATCCTCATCTCGTTCACCTACGTCGTCGGCCAGATGCGTGGTGGCGGGATCGTGTTCAGCCGGTTCCTGAACCTGCCGGTCGCCGGCGGCGTCGCCGTGGCCGCGGCCATCATCTTCACCTACGCCGTGCTCGGCGGCATGAAGGGCATCACCTGGACCCAGGTCGCGCAGTACACCGTGCTGATCACCGCCTACCTGATCCCGGCGGCGGCGATCTCGCAGACCTTCACCGACTTCCCGATCCCGCAGATCACCTTCGGTCAGGTGCTGGACGAGCTCAACGCCCTGTCGATCGAGTTCGGGCTCAACTCCTACACCCAACCCTTCACCGAACGCCCGCAGCTCGACATCTTCCTCGTGACGATGGCGCTGATGCTGGGCACGGCCGGGCTGCCGCACGTCATCATCCGCTTCTACACCACGAAGTCGGTGCGGGGAGCGCGGTACTCGGCCTTCTGGGCCCTGCTGTTCATCGCGCTGCTGTACACGACCGCGCCGGCGGTCGGCGCCTTCGCGAAGTTCAACATCCTCGAGGGGCTCGGTGGCACGGCGGTCGATGAGCTCCCGGAGTGGGTGGGCAACTGGGAGGCGACCGGCCTGGTGATCATCGACCCGGAGGCGGAGACGATCGGGTCGATCAGCAACAACCCGGCCGTGGGTGCCGACATCACCGTCGACAACGACATCCTCGTGCTCGCCAACCCCGAGATCGCGGGGCTGCCGGCACCGGTGGTCGGGCTCGTCGCGGCTGGCGGCATGGCGGCCGCCATGTCGACCGCAGCCGGTCTGTTGCTCGTGATCAGCTCGTCGGCGTCCCACGACTTCTACTTCCGTCGTATCAAGAAGGGCGACGCGACCGAGCGGGAGAAGCTGCTCGTCGGGCGGCTGGCCATGGCCGGCGCGGTGGTGATCGCGGTGATCGGTGGTATCAACCCGCCGGCGTTCGTCGCGCAGGTGGTCGCGTTCGCCTTCGGCCTGGCGGCGTCGAGCTTCTTCCCGATCATCGTGCTCGGGATCTTCTGGAAACGCTGCAACGCCAAGGGAGCCGCGGCCGGGATGGTCTCCGGCCTGGCGTTCACCGCCACCTACATGATCTGGTCGTTGTACGTCTCGCCGGGCTCGACCATCTTCGGCATCAGCCCCGAGGGCATCGGCACCATCGGTGCGCTGGTGAACTTCGCGGTCGCCATCAGCGTCTCCAGAGCGACCCCGGCGCCACCGGCGCAGCTGATGGAGTTCATCGAGGAGATGCGGTACCCGGCGGCGAGCCGGCGGCTGGCCACGCCGTCCGACGACCAGGCGCCCGAGACCGAGCTCGGAGGCGCGTAGAGCGGTCCCCGGCCGACGTCGGGGCACGGGCGGCTCGCCGTGCCCCGACGTCCCATCCGCCGTCTCATCCGCCGAGGTGGACGGTGAGCGCGAGGTACAGCTCGGCGGTGGCGATCGCGTCGGCGGCCGCGTCGTGGGCCTGGTGGGGCGGCAGCCCGAGCGCCTGCCGGGCCCCGACGAGATCGCGGGGCAGCCGTCGGCCCGACCCGGTGGCCCGTTGCCGCCGGCGGACCCGCCCGATCAGCTCGACGGTGTCGACCACCGGGGGGGACGGCCACTCAAGGCCGGTCGCCTCGCAGGCCCGCTCGAGCACCCGGACATCCAGTGGCGCGTGGTGCACCAGCAGGGCGTCGGACTCGGTGATGGCGGCCAGCACCTCCGGGAGCACGTCCGCGAGTGACGGCGCCGCGACGACATCCGAGGGACGCAGGTGGTGCGCGACGATGCCCTCGACCGCCGAGCGGTTCGCCGGACGCACCAGGGTCGAGGTGGTGGCCCCGATCCGAACGGCCCCGTCCACGACGGGCACGGTCCCGATGGCGATGATCTCGGCCCCCTCCGGGTCGAAGCCCGTGGTCTCGAGGTCGAGCGCCAGCAGCCGGCGCGCCGGTCGTCGCCGGCCCGGGACGAGCCGCTCGAGGACCGCGCCGATGCGGCTCACCGCGACACCTCCGCGCCGCCGAGGCGCTGGATCACCGACTGCTGGACGCGCGCCACGGCGACGAACGCCTCCTTGAGGTGCCGCCGGCGGATCGGCGTGAGCTCGTCGAGGTGCACCAGGTTGGACAGCTCGCGACGGTCACGCGAGGCCTGCAGGTGGTGTTCGAGCCGTAGGCCCTGGAAGTAGCGGAACGCCTCGGTGAGCTCCTCCGCGGCGTCGTGGCCGAGGGTGCCACGGTCGGCGGCGACGGCGAGGCGGTCGGTCGTGGAGCGGGTGGTGGTGCCAGCCTCCACGGCGAGGACCCGCGCGAGTGCCACGATCGGGTTGATGCCACCGGCCTTGACGTCGACGCCGCCATCGGCGGTGCTGCGGACCCGGTGCAGCAGGCCGAGCGGGGGCCGCGAGGTGCCCGCCCCGGAGGCGAAACGGGCGAGGAACACCCCGTCGTCGCGGTGCGCGCGCACGGTCTCGTCGAGGGCGCTGACGTCCAGGCTCCCGGCGACGACCCGGTGATCGAAGAAGATGCTGGTCTCGTACAGGGCGCGGACGTCCGGCTCGGCGAACCACCGCTCGAAGCGGGCCTGCCAGGTCGCGACGGACCCGGACCAGTTGGTGGCCATGACGCCGCCGGGACAGTGCGGGAGCCCGGCCGTCGCGAGCTGCGCGGTGATGTCGGCGGCGAAGGCCGCGAACCAGGCGGCACCCTCCTCGTCCACCTCACCGTGGACCAGCGCGTGATCCTGGTCGGTCAACAGCGTCTGCTCGCGGCGGGCGTCCGAGCCGAGGGTCAGCCACGCGAAGTCGCTCGGAGCGGGACCGAGCGTCTCGATCGCCAGCGTGACCGCCCGCCGCAGGAGCACGTCGGTCAGCATGGACACCGTGCGGGTGATCTCGAGGGGGGACAGCCCGGCGGAGTGCAGCCCGGCGACGGTGGCGTGCAGCCGCTCGCGGACCCGCTCGAACGCCGGGCGCTGCGCCGTCGCGAACTCGCGCTGGACGTGGAAGGGGCTGGAGGCGTCGGAGCGCAGCAGGTCGCCGGTGCTGATGATCGCGATCAGCTCGCCATCGCGTTCCACGCCGAGGTGGTGCAAGGAGCGTTCCAGCATGGTGGTGCGGGCCTCGGCGATCGAGGTGCTCGCATCCACGGCGTGGACCGGGCGCGACGCCACGCTCAGCCCCGGGGTGGTGGGACCGTGGTCCTCGGCGAGGACCCGGTCGCGGAGGTCGCTGGTGGTGACGATCGCGGGTGGCTCGGCGCGCAGTACCACCGAGCTCACCCGCTCCACCCGCATCGTCCGAGCGACCTGCCCGATGGTCGCGCCGGAAGGCAAGGTCACCAGCTCGCGCGAGACCAGGTCCGTGACCGGGGCCATCGGCACCACCACCGGCTGACCGGTGTCGGGGCGCGACGTGGCCCGTAGTCGGCTCACCATCCCCCGCGTGACCTCCTGCGCGAAGGCCGGTGTGCGCGCGAGGTCGCGGACCACGGGGCTCGGCAACCGGTAGAGCAGCAGGTCGTCGAGCGCATCGACATCGAACTCCGGCGGGGCATCGTCCTGGACCGAGGACAGGCCGAACCACTCACCCGCCTCGACGGTCAGGACCGGCAGGCCGTCACGGGCGAGCAACGCCGTGCCCTTGCGCACGACGTTGAGGTAGCCGCTCGGTGCGCCGCCCCGGTGCAGGACCCGGGTCCCCCGAGCCACGTAGGTCACCTCGAGGGAGGACAGCGCCCTGGCGAAGGTGGCCTCGTCGAGCTGGTCGAAGGGCGGCAACGACCGCAGGAAGTCCTCGGGCCCGAGGGCCTCGTGCTCCCGCCGGTTCACGGACGCCTCCCGCGCCGTCCACTCCACGCAGATGACGCGACCGGCACCGGTCCGAGGACGGCGAGCGCCTCGAGCCTAGAGGCCGCAACGAGCCTGGGGGCGGCTCTCGCGAGGATCCGCGACCTCCACCGCCTCCAGCGCCTAGCGTGCCCCCGTCACGAAGACCCACCTGGAGCGGAGGAGGGGACCGTGCCACGTCCCGAGTCAGGGTCGCGGAACCACGACCGGCTGGACGAGTTCGACGCCCCGGCCGAGGTGGCCGCGGCGGCACGCACCCAGCGGCGCATCGCGCTCGGCTACGCGTCGCTGTTCGCCCTCGGGATCTTCGTGGCGCCGGTGTTGTCGATGACGCTGCCGTGGTGGTCGGGGGCGCGCCTGACCGGCGGCATGTCGCCGGGGTTCGTGGTCGCCGCCGGCGGGCTCTACGCGTTCTTCCTCGGGCTCGGTATCGCGGCGGCCTCGCTCGCACGCAGCGTCGAGGTCCGGATGCTCGGCACCTCGGACGAGGAGGATGCGCGCCGATGACCCCCGGCCGGCGCGTGGCCCGGAGGCCCCTGTGAGCGGGCTGGACACGACGAGCCTGGCCGTCTTCGGCGTCATCGCGACGCTCGTGTCGGTGCTCGCGTGGCGGCACACCCGTGCGACCACGGTCGATTTCTTCCTGGCCGGCCGTCGGGTCGGCGTGGTCACGAACGCGGGCGCCATCTGCGGGGACTACCTGTCGGCTGCCTCGTTCCTCGGTGTCGCGGCGGCCGTCTACGCCTCCGGGGTCGACGGTGTCTGGTACGCGACCGGTTTCGCGGCCGGTTTCGTCCCGGTGCTGCTGTTCGTCGCAGCGCCGCTGCGTCGGCTCGGGAGCGTGTCGCTGCCGGACTTCCTCGCCGTCCGTTTCGGCTCCGACCGGGTCCGCCTCGCGGCCGTGATCGCGGTCGAGCTCGTGATCCTCAGCTACCTCGTCCCCCAGGCGGTGGGCAGCGGGCTCACCTGGGAGCTGCTGGTGGGCGAGGGCATCGCCGGGCTGTCACCCTACGCCACCGGCATCGTGGTCTCGACGGTGGCGGTCTCCGGCATCGTGATCATCGGCGGGATGCGGGGCACGACCTGGAACCAGGCGCTGCAGTTCGGGTTCCTGCTGGCCGTGGTCATCTGGTTGGCGGCGCTGCTGTGGTCGGGCGGGTTCTCCTACCCGCTGGCGGTCGAGCAGGCCAGCGCGGCCCCCCTACAGGCGGTCGTCGGGGACGAGATCGTCGAGGTGGTCGACCGGCTCGACGGTGGGGCGGCGACCTTCGGCGAGCCCGGAGCCCGCTACGGCCCCGTCGGCCAGCTCGCGCTGCTCGTCACCCTGGTGCTCGGCACGGCAGGGCTGCCGCACGTGATGAACCGCTACTTCACGGCCGCCTCCGGCGCGGCCGCCCGCGCCACGACCGTCTGGGTGATCGGGCTGGCGGGCTCGTTCTACGCGCTGGCCGTGATGCTCGGCAGCGCGACGCGGGTGCTCGTGGCGGAGCGCGCCGACGAGCCGTGGCTCGCCGCGCTGACCGTCGACGGGGTCCTGCGCGTCCCCGAGCACGCGCTGCTGGTGCTCGGACGGCTCCTCGCGAACACCCCCGGCATGGCCATCGTGGCCGCCGCCGCGTTCGCGGCCATGGTGTCGACGATCGGTGGGCTGCTGCTCGCCGCGTCCGCCTCGTTCGGACACGACGTCGTGGCCCGGATCCTGCGGCCGGGTGGCGGCCCCCGAGAGCCGGTCCGCGCCGGCCGGGCCGCCGTGCTCGTGGTCAGCCTGGCGGCCGCCCTGGTGGCCCTGGTCGTCGAACCGTCGCAGCTGCTGGCCACCTTCCCGTCGCTGATCGCCACGATGGTGACCTGGGCGTTCGCGCTCGCCGGATCGGCGCTCACCCCCGTGGTCCTGCTCGGGATCTGGTGGCCCGACGCGACGGCGCGTGGCGCCGTCGCCGGGGTCCTGGCAGGCGCAGCCGTCGCCGTCGGCGCCCTCCTCGTGGGACTCGTGACGGGTGCCGACCCCTCGGACGGGATCGGGGCGATCCTGCTCGCCCCGGCGCTGGTCGCCGCACCCATCTCGGGGCTGACCATCGTGGTGGTCTCGCGCCTGGATCCCGGCCCCGGTGTCACCGTGGCGGTGTGGACCCGCATGCACGGGACCGCCCACGACCGCCAGACCGAACGGCTGGCCCGCATGACCCTGCGGGGCGGGCGGTGATGCGCGGGACGGGCCCGCTGTTGGCCGCCGTGACGGCCCTGTGGGCGGCCATCGTGCTGGTGAGCCAGGTGCTGGCCGAGCCGCCGCTGTCACCGGTGGCCACCATCCTGGTCGGGGTGCTGATCACCGACCTGCTGATCCTCGGCTACGGGTCCACCCTGCGCGGGCCTCGCCAGACCCGCCGTCCACGCCGACCGCGCTCACCACCCCCATCGCGCTCGCCGCGCCCGGAGGACGAGGGACCCGACGCACAGGCACGGCCCGAGGGGCTCACCGACGAGGTGGTGGACCATGCGGTGGCCCTGCTGCTGCCACTGCTCGACGGGGACGCCGTGTCCATCACCGACCGGCACCGGATGCTCGCGTTCGCCGGCCCAGGCCGCGATCATCACGCACGCGGCAGCCCGCTGTACGCCCGCACACGGGATGCCGTGCTCCGCACCGGCCGGACCGGGGTGGTGTGGGGACGTGGCGAGGACCTCATCGGCTGCCCGGAGCCCGGTTGCCCCCTGCGCTCCGCGGCGATCGCCGCGCTGCGCATCGGCGAGGAGATCATCGGCTCGGTGACGGTCTATCGCACCAGCGACGACCCGCCACGTGCCGAGCTGGTGGAGGCGGCAGCCGGCATCCTCTCCCTGCACCTCGAGGTCGCCGAACTCGAGTCACGCCAGCGGCTGGCCATCGACGCCGAGCTGGATGCGTTGCGGGCACAGATCAACCCGCACTTCCTGTTCAACACCCTCAACACGATCGCGAGCCGCATCCGGACCGATCCGGAGGACGCCCGGCAGCTGCTCGTGCGGCTGGCCGACTTCTTCCGCTACGCGATCCGCCAACGGGAGCAGTTCGCCGGCTTCTCGCAGGAGTACGCCTTCGTCCGCACCTACGTCACGCTCGAGCAGGCACGCTTCGGCGACCGCCTGCACGTCGAGTACGACATCGACCCTGCCGTACTCAGCGTCGAGGTCCCGGTGCTGGTGATCCAGCCGCTGGTCGAGAACGCGGTCAAGCACGGCGCCAGCGGCAACGTCGGCCGCACGACCGTGCGGCTGCGAGCCCGGGTGGATCCCCTTGCGCGGGTGCTGGATGTCACCGTCCGTGACGACGGCGTCGGCATGGACGAGCCGACCCTGGCCGCCATCACCACCTCAGAGCGGCGGCAGGAGCAGGAGAGCAGCGTCGGGCTCAGCAACATCCGTGAGCGGCTCGAGTTGCTGTTCGGGGCGCACCATGAGTTCGACGTCAGATCGACCATCGGCGAGGGCACGACCGTGCACCTGCGCCTGCCGATGCGATGATGCCACCACGTCGAGAGGGGGACCCGTGCCCGCCCGTTGCCTGATCATCGACGACGAGTCGCCGGCCCGCGAGGAACTGCGCCACCTCCTCGGCGGGTTCGACGATGTCGTGGTGGTGGGCGAGGCCACCACCGCCGAGGAGGCGCAGGTGCTGATCGGCTCGGTCGCCTACGACCTGGTGCTGCTCGACATCCGCATGCCGGGCATGGGAGGTATCGAGCTCGCGCGCTCGTTGGTGGACACGGCGTCCCGTCCGGCCGTGGTGTTCACCACGGCCTACCCCGACCACGCGGTGGAGGCGTTCGACCTCGAGGCCGCCGACTACCTGGTGAAACCCTTCGATGCCGAACGGTTGCGCCGGGCCATCGACCGGGCGCTCGAGCAACGCGCCGGACGCGTCGAGCAGGAGCACGAGGAGCCGCCGGACCTGGCCTCGCCGGCGTCGGCCGACGGCGGGGACCACGTGGTGCGGATACCCGTCCACAAAGGTGGCCGCATCCTGCTCGTCGCAGAGCCGCGTATCGCCTTCGCCGAGGCTGCCCGGGGCTACGCCTACCTGAAGCTCATCACACCCAACGTCGGGCAGGTGCAGCTGGCCGACGATCGGCTGCTGACGAGCTACACCCTGCACGATCTCGAGGACCGCTTCTCGGCCGCGTTCATCCGCACGCACCGCTCGTTCCTGGTCAACCTCCGCCACGTCCACGAGGTGGTGCCGCAGGTCGGCGGCACCCTGTCACTGGTGATGGCCGATCGCGATCGCTCCCAGGTCCCGGTCGCCCGACGGCAGGCATCGGACCTGCGCCGCCGGCTCGGCGTCTGAACCGACCCGGCGAGGTGGGCGTGGTGACCATCCGCGCCCTGCCCCGCTCCTGCAGCCAGGACACCAGGACACACGACGCGGTACGGCAGCGCTGGCATGCTCGGCGACAACGCGAGGGACGGACCCGGCATGAGCTCACGAACCGGTCACCCGCGCTCGTGGCTGAGCACACCCGTGCTCTCGGTGGCCGGGCTCTCGATGGGCGGCGGCATCAGCGCCTTCGGGGTCACGGTGGTGGCGGGCGACGTGGCGGCCGCCTTCGGTGACGTCTCCGCCGACGACGGACCGCTCGGCCAGATCGGTCTGCCGGTCACCACCATCGGGATCGCTCTGGCGCTGATCCGCCTCGCCTCGCTGGGCAGTCTCGGGCTCGCCGCCATGGCCGACCGGCTCGGTCGACGGCGTCTGCTGTTGGCGGTCGCGGTCCTCGGCTTCGGTCTGACCAGCCTCGCGGCGCTGTCCCCAGGGTTCTGGTGGTACGTCGCGCTGGTGGCCCTGGCCCGGCCCTGCCTGGCGGCGCTGAACGCCGTGGCCGGGGTGGTCGCCGCCGAGGAGTCCCGGTCCGTGGACCGCGCCGGCGCCATCGCGTTGATCACGGCCGCCTACGGCCTGGGCTCCGGGATCGTCTCGGTGGGGCGCGGACTGCTCCCCGGCGACCCATCGTTCCGCGTGGTGACCGCCTTCGCCCTGGTCCCGCTGCTGGTGCTGGTGCCGCTGCTCGGCCCCCGTGTCCGCGAGCCGTCGATCGCCCGGCAACGCACGCCGCCCGAAGGCTGGCCTGGTGCCGTCCCACGGCCCTACCGGCGCCGGGTGGCCGTGCTGGCGTTCCTCGTCGGGATGATCGCGCTCGCCACGGGACCCGGGTTCACCTACCTGTTCGTCTACGGCGAGGGGGTGCTGGGTGCGGCGCCGCTCGAGGTCGCCACCCTGGTGCTGGCCGCGGGGCCGCTCGGACTCGCCGGCATCCTGCTGGGGCGGTGGGGCGCCGACCAGCTGGGACGCAGGAGCACCGGCGCCGTGGCGCTGTCTGGCACGGGGCTCGCGGTCGCGCTCGCCTACTCGGGGAGCTTCGGCAGCCTGGCGGTCGGCTACCTGGCCGCCGTGCTGCTGGGCGGCGCCTTCGCCCCGGCGCAGGGAGCGCTGGCTTCCGAGCTGGTCCCGACCGCGATCCGGGCCACGGTGGCGGGCTGGGTGACGGTGACCGGGGTCCTCGGAGCGGTGGCCGGGCTCGCCGTCTTCGGTGTCGTCGCCGACGCCACGGGGGGGTTCGCCACCGCGGCCTGGTCGTTGGGCGGCCTGGTCGCAGCATCGGCGTTGGGGTTCCGCGCGCTGCCCGAGACCCGTGACGTCGAGTTGGAGGACCTCGAGGGCGGCACCGTCGGGTGACGGCAAGCCCGTCCGTGGGATGACGGGCGGCGCCCGGAGCTGTCCCGGGAGCCACCACGTCAGCGGGGCGAGCCCACCGCGCTGTGCCAGGGGGGCGATATCGGGCGTTGCGCAGATCCACCCCTGACTGCGCCCGGACCGGTGGCTACCGTCTGCGCGGGAGACGTAGCGGCGATGTCGGAAGGCTCGAGCGATCCCTGTCCCTCGCGGTCACCACCCTGCTCCCGCAGCCGCGGCCCGGTCCGCCAACGCAAGCGGCCCTGGGACCGCAGCGAGGACACCATGGTGACCACGCCCGCAGGAACAGCCCAGCCCGCCGCATGGCTGCCGCTCCTGCGCGCTGCGCACCTCGGACCGACGGTCGCGGTCACGGCCATCGTGGCACTGTTGGCCCTCGCTCTCGACCTCCCCGCAGGCCAAGGCGTCGTCGTCACGCTGGCCGTGTTCGCCGGCCAGCTGACCATCGGGTGGGGCAACGACCTGCTCGACGTCGATCGGGACCGCGAGGTCGGCCGCTCCGACAAGCCGCTGGCGAACGGTGACCTGACGCCGTCCTTCGTGCGGCGATGGCTGCTCGTCGCAGCTGCGGCCTGCGTGGCGCTGTCGTTGCTCGCCGGCTGGCGCAGCGGGGCGACCCACCTGCTGCTCGTCGTCGCCTTCGGGCACCTGTACAACCTCTCCTGCAAGGCGACGCCCTGGTCGTGGCTTCCCTACGCCGTGGCGTTCGGCTCCCTGCCCGCCGTCGTCAGCCTGGCGAACAGCCCGTCCCGGTGGCCACCGATGTGGATGGCCGGCGCCGCAGCCACGCTCGGGGTCGCAGCGCACTTCCTCAACACGCTGCCCGACCTCGAGGACGACGCGGCCACCGACGTGCGCGGGCTCCCGCACCGGTTGGGCGCCTTCTGGAGTCGGCTCATCGCCACGGCCTTGCTGCTCCTGGCTTCGGCGCTCGCGGTGCTCGGCCCCGCCGGTGCGCCGGCCACCTGGGCCTGGACGGTCCTGGCCGCCGTGGTCGCGCTCGGCGCTCTCGCGCTGTTCGGTCGCGGCAGAGCGCCGTTCTACGCTGCGATCACGATCGCCCTGGTCGACGTCGCGCTGCTCGCGGTGGTGGGCGCATGACCGCATGGGACCTGGCGATCGTGGGCTCCGGACCAGCCGGTTCCGCCACAGCGATCGGCGCGCTCCGCGTCGACCCGTCGCTGCGGGTCGCGCTGCTCGACCGCGCCGAGTTCCCGCGCGACAAGTCCTGCGGCGACGGCATCGCCCCGCAGGTCATCGATCTCCTCGCCGGCGCCGGCGTCACCGGGATCGTCGACGGCCATGTGCCGGTACCTCGGCTGCGCCTGGAGCGAGGCTCGTTCGGCGTCGACCGCGAGATGGTGCGACCGACCTGGGTGATCCCGCGTACCACCTTCGACCTGCGGCTGGTCGAAGCAGCGCAGGCAGCCGGTGCGACGCTGGTGCGGCACCGCGTCGGCGAGCTCTCGCAGGGTTCCCCGGTCGTGCTGGACGGCGAGGTGGAGGCACGCACGGTCGTCGGCGCGGACGGCGCGCACTCGATCGTCCGACGGGCGCTGGGCATGGCCCCGGGGCCCATGGCGGTCGCGCTCCGCGGCTACTCCCCCACCCCTTCGGACCGTGCCAACGCGCAGGTCATCGTCTACGACACGGCCCGGCAGCCGGCGTACGCGTGGTCCTTCGACCGTGGCGACGGGCTCTCCAACGTCGGGTACGGCGAGTTGCTGGGTCAGCCAAACGACCGCTCCACCAGGACCCAGATGCTGGAGCGGCTCGACACCCTGCTGCCGGGGGCGACCGACGGCGGCACCAGCTGGAAGGGCCACCAGCTGCCCCTGTCGACGGGACGCTGGCGGGTACCTGCCGGACGGGTCGTGTTGGCCGGCGATGCCGCCGGGCTGGTGAACCCGATGACCGGCGAGGGCATCTACTACGCCGTCGCCACCGGGCTCGCTGCGGGACGAGCCGCCGCCGAGGCACTGGTCGCGGGTGCCCCCGAGACCGCCGGCGACCGTCACGCCAGGGCCACCAGGCGGCTGCTCGCCGGTCACCTGCGCCACGTGGCGGCAGCCGCGTGGCTCTGCCGGCACGGCGCGGTGATCGACGCCGGACTGCGCGCATCCAGCGCCGACCAACGCGTCTTCGACGACCTGGTCGAACTCGGGCTGGCTCGAGGCCGGATCACGACCACCACGGTCCGTGGCCTCGTCCGTGAGCTGGCGAGTGGCATCCGGACCCGGCGCATCCCACGACCCCACGATGACATCGAGGAGACACCAGCATGCGGATCGTGAGCGTCCAGGGGGTGCTCCCCGAGCACCGGTACACCCAGGAGGAGATCACCCACACCTTCACGCACGGTCTGCTGCGGAGCGCGGTCGACGAGCGGGTCGTACGGCGTCTGCACGCCAACGCCCGCGTCCAGACGCGGCACCTGGCACTGCCGCTGGAGCGGTACGGGGAGCTGGCCGACTTCACCGAGGCCAACAACGCCTTCATCGACGTCGCCGTCGAGCTTGGCGCACGGGCCGTCACCGATGCGCTCAAGGCCGTCGACCTCACCCCGCAGGACGTCGATCTCATCGTGTCCGCGACCGTCACCGGGCTGGCCGTCCCCTCCCTCGATGCGCGCGTCGCCACCCTGCTCGGGATGCGCTCGGACGTGGTCCGCCTGCCGCTGGTGGGGCTTGGCTGCGTCGCCGGCGCCGCCGGCGTGGCTCGACTGCAGGACCACCTCCGCGGCCATCCCGACGGCGTGGTGGTGCTCATGGCGGCCGAGCTGTGCTCGCTGACCCTGCAGCGCGACGACACCTCGATGGCCAACCTGGTGGCCAGCGGGCTGTTCGGCGACGGTGCGGCGGCCGTCGTGGCCGTCGGCGCCAACCGGGCTCGGGAACTCGACGACGCGCCCGCCGTTGCGCAACCCGACGTCCTCGGCGCACGCAGCCGCCTCTACCCCGACTCCGAACGGGCGATGGGCTGGGATGTCGGAACGACCGGGCTGAAGATCGTGCTCGACAGCTCCGTGCCGAAGCTGGTCCACACCTACGTCGGCGAGGATGTCCACGCGTTCCTCACCGACCACGGGCTGACGCAGGACGACATCGAGTGGTACGTCGCGCATCCGGGCGGCCCGAAGGTGCTGGAGGCCCTGCAGGAGACCCTCGGACTCGAGCCCGATGCCCTGCAGGTGACCTGGGACTCCCTGGCCCGGATCGGCAACCTGTCCTCGGCGTCGGTGCTGCACGTGCTGGCCGACACCCTCGCCGAGCGACCGCCGCGGCCAGGCTCCTACGGGCTGATGCTGGCCATGGGGCCCGGTTTCTGTTCCGAACTCGTGCTGCTTCGGGCACCGGAGCGGGCCGCATGATGTGGTTCACGTGGCTGATCGTCGCCGTCGCCCTGGAGCGGCTCGCCGAGCTGGTGGTGTCCAAGCGCAACGCGGCGTGGAGCTTCGCGCGGGGCGGGGTGGAGTCGGGACGACGGCACTACGTCGTGATGGTGGTGCTGCACACGGGTCTGCTGGTCGGGGCGCTGGTCGAGGTGTGGCTGCGGCGACCCGCGTTCGTGCCGGCGCTGGGATGGACGATGCTCGCGCTGGTGCTGGCCTCCCAGGCGCTTCGCTGGTGGTGCATCCTCACGCTCGGCCGTCAGTGGAACACCCGGGTGATCGTCGCACCCGGGCTGCCGCGGGTCACCAGCGGCCCGTACCGCTTCCTGTCCCACCCCAACTACGTCGCCGTCGTCATCGAGGGCTTCGCGCTGCCGCTCGTCCACTCGGCCTGGATCACAGCCCTCGTGTTCACGGTCTGCAACGCGGGCTTGCTGGCGGTGCGGATCCGGGTCGAGAACCGGGCGCTGACCTCGATGCCCGCTCCCGCAGCCCCCGGACCGGCGTCCGCGGAGACGACGCCATGAAGGACCTCCTCGTCATCGGTGGCGGACCCGCCGGGCTGGCCAGCGCGCTGTACGCCGCGCGGGCGGGACTCGACGTCACCGTCTGGGACAAGCGCGCCGGCATCATCGACAAGGCGTGCGGGGAGGGGCTGATGCCCGGTGCGGTCGCCGCGCTCGCGGCGATCGGGATCGCCCCGGTCGGTGAGGACCTCGTCGGGATCCGCTACCTCGCCGGGCGCCGGGCCGTCGAAGCAACGTTCGGCAGCGGGCCCGGCCGCGGTGTCCGCCGCACGAGCTTGCACGCCGCGATGCGGTCCGCGGCCGAGGCCTCCGGGATCCAACTCGAGCAGCGGCACGGACGCCAGGTCCGGCCGGAACCCGACGGCGTCGTGGTGGACGGTCAGCGCTTCCGCTACGTCGTGGCCGCCGACGGGCTCCACTCTCCGGTCCGACGCCTGCTCGGGCTCGACGGGCGCCCGTCGCCGCGGCGGCGCTATGGCCTGCGACGGCACTACCGGCTCGCGCCGTGGACGTCGCATGTCGAGGTGCACTGGGCCGAGTCGGTCGAGGCCTACCTCACCCCCGTGGCCGCCGACGTCGTCGGCGTCGCGCTGCTGACCTCGGAGCGAGGCTCCTTCGGTGCGCATCTGGCCCGGTTCCCGTCGCTGCAGGCGCAGCTGGGTGGCGCCACGCCGCTGGGCGAGGTCCTCGGAGCCGGGCCACTACGGCAGCGGGCCCGGTCCCGGGTGGCCGGACGGGTGCTGCTCGTCGGCGACGCCGGCGGGTACGTCGACGCGCTCACCGGTGAAGGCATCGCCATGGCCCTGGCGCAGGCGCGTGCGGCCGTCGCCGCGATCGTGGACCAGGACCCGATGCGCTACGAGCACGACTGGCACACCATCACGCGGCGCTACCGCCTGTTGACCGCCTCCCTGCTCGGCGCCACCCAGTTCCACCCGATCCGGCGCGCGCTGGTCCCGACCGCCGAGCGGCTGCCCGGGGTGTTCTCGGCGGCGGTCAACGCCCTGGCGAGGCCGGCATGAACACCGAACGGAGCATCCACCACACCGACACCCTCGCACCTGGCGTTCCCCTGCTCCGTGTTCGACCGCGTTGGCCGGTTGTTGCTGACGCAGCGGGCCCACCACGAGCCGCGATCTGCGCGTGCGCGAAGGGCGTGCGATCACCGCGCTCGTCGTTGGCGACCACGATGCCGGCCCCATGCGGCTGCGGACGGGCCAGGTTCTCCGTACCTTCCGCGGCGTCTCTCGCCTACGCAGAAGGATGCATCCGATGGCCCTCTCCCACGTCGCCACGGCTGCGCTCGGCGCCGGTGCCGCCCTGGCCGCCGTCCGCCTCAGGGATCCCCAGGTCCGACAGACGGCCGCCATGGCCGGATCGACGGTGGCGCGCCCGACGGCAGCGGCATGGATCACCGACTTCCTGAACGCGGCGTACTACGCCAAGCGGCGCACCGACCGCGACCTCGACGATCTGCGTCTGGCGTTCACGGTGCTGACCACCTACTGGAGCCAGCACGACGGCCGCCCGCTCGGCGCGAGCGATGTCCTGCGTTTCCATCAGGCCTTCGGGACGGCACGGCTGCGTGCGAGCGGCGGCAGGACCGGCACGTTGGATCGCGGTGCGCTGCTCGAGGGCGGCGTGAAGCTCTTCGGGGACTGGTTCCCCGACGCGGTGCAGGACTGGGAGCGTCTCGGCTGGGGCATCGCCTTCCCGACCGCCGAGGCCAAGCAGGCGCACGACCCGGAACGTCGACTGGCACGCGCGCAGCTCGGTCCCCTGACCCCACCGAGCGCGCCGATCGACGAGCAGATCTGGCACACCTACCCGGCGGTCGAGATCCCGGACGTCGCTGCGACGGTCGATTCCATCCTGGCCGTCGAGCACTGGCCGGATTACATGAGCGAGCTCGGCAGGTTCACGCCGCTCCGCAACAGCGGTCTCGACGGGCAGACCTTCGAGATCGAGGTCGTCGGCTTCCCGAGCCCCCGGACGCCCCTGTTCACCCGCGGATACGTGACCATCCACGACCTCGTGACCGCTGCCGATCCTCAGGCGCGTGATCGCTGGGTGGAGGAGGTGCGGCGCGGCTTCGCGGCGCGTCCGCAGGAGCAGGCCCCGATCCCGGACGGCGCGGAGGTGCACGCGGCCTTCGACCTCGTGACCCATGAGGGTCACTTCATGGGTGAGGCCAAGAACCGTCTGGTCGTCTACTCGCTCGATGGTCAGGGCTACGTGCGCGCGGCCGGCACCTGGAACCCGATGCCCTGGCACCTCGCGGAGATGTACGACCGTGTGGGGCGCTTCTCCCAGCACGCGTTCTGGGGGATGGAGAGCCCGCGGCAGTCGATGCTCCACCAGCTCATCGCACAGACCGAGCGGCGGGTCAAGGGCATGGGTCCGATCGCCGTCGGTGCCGCGCCCGGCGTCATCGACGAGACGCCGAGCACGCCGTGACCCGCGGGGAGCAGGTCGACGCCATCGTGATCGGTGCGGGCCCGAACGGCCTGAGCGCGGCCATCCGTCTCGCGCGCGCCGGTCGCAGCGTGCTCCTGCTGGAGGCGAAGGATCGGACGGGCGGCGCCGTGATCAGCGAGGAGCTCACGCTGCCCGGGTTCGTCTCCGACACCTTCAGTTCGGTCTACCCGGCGGCGGCCGCCTCGCCGGTGTTCGAGCGTCTGCCGTTGGAGGAGCATGGCCTGTCGTGGGTCCACCCACCCGCGGCGATGGCGCACCCGCTCCCCGATGGTCGCGCGGGTGTGCTGTACCGCGATCTCGCCGCGACCGCGGACCACCTCGATGACCTACACCCGGGTGATGGGCGCGCGTGGTCCGCGTGGGCGAGCCCGTATCTCGACGACTTCGAGGCACTGCGACACACGCTGCTGTCTGGGTTCCCCCCGTTGGTCGGCGGCGCCCGGTTGGCGGCGGCGTTCAAGCTGTCGGGCACGCTGGAGTTCGCGCGGCTGCTGCTGACCTCGGCGGAGCAGCTCGCATCGGAGCTGTTCGACGGCCCGCATGCGCGCGCCTGGCTGTTCGGCTCGGTGCTGCACGGTGATACGCCCGCCGAGGAGTCCGGCTCCGCGATCGCCGGGGCGTACCTGCAACTGCTCGGCCACGCCGTCGGCTGGCCGAGTCCGCGCGGCGGTGCCGGACAGCTGAGCGGGGCCCTGGAGAGCTACCTGCGCTCGCTCGGCGGCGAGGTCCGAACCGGTACGCCGGTGGCGCGCATCGTGGCGGCCCGTGGGCACGTGGCGGGGGTGGTCACCGCCGATGGCGAGCGGTTCCGATCCGACATCGTGATCGCCGACACCTCGCCGCATCGTCTGCTCTCCCTCGCCGGCGACGCGATGCCGTCCACGTATGCGCAACGCCTGGCACGCTTCCGGTACGGCCCACGGACGGTGAAGGTCGACTGGGCGCTGGACGGGCCCGCGCCATGGACCGCGTCGGAGGTCGGTGACGCCGGAACCGTGCACGTGGGCGGCGAGGCTGAGGCCGTCACCGCACAGACGACGGCCGTGCGTCGCGGCGAGGTGCCCGAGCGTCCGTTCCTGCTGTTCGGACAGCAGAGCCTCGCCGATCCGAGCCGTGCGCCGGCGGGCCAGCACACCGCCTGGGCCTACACACGCGTGCCGGGTGCCGTCGAGGGCGAGGAGGCGGTGATGGCTCACGCGGAGCGCATGACCGACCAGGTCGAGCGGTTCGCGCCGGGCTTCCGTGACCGGATCCTCGCCCGGCACGTCCAGGGTCCGGAGCGGCTGGAGGCCGGGAACGCGAACCTCGTCGGTGGTGACGTCGGCGGGGGTACCTACCGGCTGGATCAGGTGGTGTTCCGCCCACTGCCCGCGCTGGTTCCCTACGCCACGCCGATCCGGGGCCTGTGGCTGGGCAGTGCATCGACCTTCCCGGGGGGTGCGGTCCACGGGGTGCCCGGATGGTCGGCCGCCGGCTACGCTCTGGCCCGGAGCCGTCTGCCGATCTGATCCGGCCCACTACCCATCGGTGGCACGTCTGTGGCGCCAGCAGCGAAGCACGACCCGTTCTGACCGCACGCGAGGTGCCCTCATCTGGTCTTGCACTGCAGGGTCGTCGTGGTCGATGAGGGCAAGCTGTGGCCGACGATCGAGCTCCCGACTCCGAGCGCGGTCGACGAGAGGCTCGTACGGGCGGATGCCGGCCATGGGGGCCGGTTTCTGTTCCGAGCTCGTGCTCCCTGCTGGGCCCGGTAGGTTCTCGGCGGCGGTCGACTCCCTGGCGAGGCCGGCATGAACACCGAACGGATCATCCTCGTCGACGAGGCCGGCAACGCCGTCGGCTCGGCCCCCAAGGTCACGACGCACCACGCGCAGACGCCGCTGCACCTGGCGTTCTCCTGCTACGTGTTCGACCGCGCCGGCCGGCTGTTGCTGACGCAGCGGGCCCACGACAAGCCGACGTTCCCCGGCGTGTGGACCAACAGCTTCTGCGGCCATCCGTCACCGGGTGAGGACCTGTTCGAGGCCCTGGAGCGCCGGGCCGAGCAGGAGCTCGGGTTGCAGGTCGAGGCGCTCAGCCTGGCCCTCCCGAGGTTCCGCTACGAGGCGACCGGGGCCAACGGCGTGCGCGAGAACGAGCTGTGCCCGGTCTTCACGGCGATAGCCAGCTCCGAGGTCACCCCGGACCCGTCCGAGGTGGCCGGTGTGGAGTGGGTGCGCTGGACCCTGCTCCGCGACGAGGTGCTCGCCGGCGAACGAGAGGTCTCGGTCTGGTGCGCCGCCCAGGTCGCGGAGCTGGCCGACCGCGAGCTGGCCGACGGCACGTTCCCGGCGGCCGCACCGGCCGACCTGCCGCGGGCCGTCCGCCCAGCCGCATCGTGACGTCCCGGCGTCGTCGTGCGCCGAGGAGGCCGGTCACACGCGCTGGGCATGCCGGCCACCGACCCGGCATCATGCGCGTGTGGACCCGAGCTTGGCGCAGGACCTGCTGACCCTCCTCCAGACGCGTCGGCAACGCGCGCTGCGACGCTGCGATGCCCTCAGAGGCGACTTCGACGACATCGTGGAGCGTTCGTCGGAGGCCTCCCGCGATGACGAGCACGACCCCGAAGGCGCGACGATCGCCTTCGAGCGGGCCCAGGTCGCCGCGCTCCTCTCCGCAGCCGAGCAGGAGCTCGTCGACGTCGACCGTGCCGTCGAGCGCGTGCGGTCCGGGATCCATGATCGCTGCGAGACCTGCGGCGGCGAGGTGCCGCCAGAGCGACTACGTGCCCGTCCCGCGACGCGCACGTGTGTCGGCTGCGCCCGCACGGACAGGGGACCCTGACGACCCGACGCCGGCCCCGGCGGGCCGGGCAGCGGTGGTCGGCACGATCACTCGGGCGTGGCCGCTCGCGGAGGCAGTGGCTCGACGACGTGCCGGCGACGGTGGGCGTAGACGATCGAGGTGCGCACGTCGATGACCTCGGAGCGGGCGGTGAGGTGGTCGATGACGAGGCTGTAGAGGGCGTTGGTATCGGTGACGGCCACGTGGAGGATGACGTCCTCGTGGCCGGTGACGAGGTAGGCGTCGAGCACCTCCGGGAGATCACTGGCATAGGCGAGGAACGCGTCGATGCGGTCGCGGGTCGGTGGCCGCACACGCACGGAGACCAGCGCCTGGACCTCGCGGCCGAGGGCCTGCAGGGACACCTCGCCGTGGTAGCCGGTCAGGACCCCGCGTCGGTGCAGGGCGCGCACACGTTCCAGGGCCGTGGACGGGGAGACGCCGGCCCGCCCGGCGAGCTCACGGTTGGTGATGCTGGCGTCCGCCTGGAGCTCGCGCACCAGGATCTGGTCGATCTCGTCCATCGCTCGCCTTGCTCCGGTGCCGCTCGAACATCGTGCGGCGCGACGGTCCTTGGGGCGCGCAGCACCGTAGCGCTCGACGCTCCATGCGAACGTGACCTCATTGGCGCGCCCCGCATCGCCCGACCCGGCGTCAGGCTCGCCGCGCAGGGACGGACCGCGGGCATCGTCGTTCGTGCACCCGTCGGGCGCCGCAGCCGAACCCAGGGCCTCGAGGCTCCACCGATCCGGGCAACGGCCGAACATCGTGCGGACCTGGTGGACGAACGCGCGTCGACACCGACACTGTTCCCAACAGCCTCCGGACGAAGGGCGGGAGATGCACACCGCGACGACAACCCCCACGATGGACAGCGCACAGGTCGAGCGTCTGGAGCTGACCGACCTGCTGGAGCGCTTCGAGACCACCGGCCGCGACCAGCTGGCAGCCCTCTGCGACACCGCGGGCGACTCGATCCAGCGGCTCGCCGACCGGGGACAGGTGCCCAGCTATCTCGTCGTCGAGCCGCAGGATCCGGCCCCCGTGGTCGAGCGCACGCTGCTGGCCGTGCTCCGCCGGCTGTCGAGTACCGGCCGCTGACCCCGACCTCGGCGTGACCGGCGCCTGCTCCCGCCGGAGGCTCCGGCAGTTCAGGCACACGCCCGCTGAGCGCCATCCCGAGGTGTCAGCGATCCGCGATCGTCGACGGGCAGGCCCCGGTGCGCACGACCGTGTGCACCATCACCCGCCGCCGGTGATCACGACAGGCTCCTGCGGCGACGGATCGCCAGGCCCAGGATCGCCCAACCCCACAGGAAGTACAGGATCTGGAGCCAGTGGGGCGGCCAGCCGAGCAGGCCGACCTGCACGACGATCCAGCCGATCAGCGCGACGCCGACCACGACGTGGCCCGTCTCGGCCCAGGGCCGTCCGCGCAGGGCACCGATCACGACCACGGTCGGCAGGAGACCGTTGACGACCAGCAGCGCCCACCCGCCGAAGGCCATGGAGCCGAACGGCAGATCGGCTGCGGCGTCACCGAGGTCGACACCGCCGGTGATCAGCCCGATGGCGCCACCGTAGGCACCGATGGCGAGCAGGATCTCGAGCCACAGCAGCGCCCACCCGGCGCGGCGGTAGGCGCGACGCGGCCTCTCGGAAGCGAGCGGTGCAGCCATGCCCTGAGCTTCTCACCGTGGGACCACCCGCACCACGGTCCGAGGTCCCGTCCGAGGTGGCGCTGGGAGGGATCGAGGCCGCGCGCGCCGGTCAGCCAGCCAGCGTCCGGAAGACCTCGTAGACCATGAACGCGGGCCAGAAGATGCCCTGGAAGACCGCCAGGACGTAGGCCCAGAAGCCCTCCGCCTGCTGGAAGAACCACACCCAGGCCCCGAACATGCCGAGACCGTAGATCGTCGAAGGGGAAGACCGCCCACAGCAGCAGGCCGTTGCTGGCCGCCGCGAGGAGGAACCCGAGCCGCCTGACCGGCGTGGGCACGCCACGCCGCGGTCGTTCGGTCGGGGCCGGAGGACGATCGAGCGCGCAGGACATGCCCACCTCCCGGGTCGACAGGTCCACCGTCGCTGCCACCGCCGGGCCCGACCCTGCTGGCCTGCGTCCTACGCGGACGGCGGGGCCGTGCGTCTACGGTCGTGACGACGCCGCCACGAGCCCCACCGCGTGCCCAACCGAGGTGCTGCCGCGATGAGCCTGCCACTCGAGGACTACGCGATCATCGGTGACACCGAGACGGTCGCACTGGTGTCGCGGTGGGGCTCGATCGACTGGCTGTGCCTGCCGCGCTTCGATGCCCCGGCGTGCTTCGCATCGCTGCTCGGCGACGGTTCGCACGGCGAGTGGCAGCTGGCGCCGGCCGGCACGCCACGCGCCATCTCACGGCGCTACCGACCCGGCACGCTGGTGCTGGAGACCCTGCTCGGCGACGAGCACGGCGGCACCGTGCGGCTCATCGATGTGATGCCGCCACGGGGCCTGGAGCGTGGCCACAACCCCGACGTCGTCCGCGTCGTCGAGGGCGTCACCGGCCGTGTTCCGATGCGGATGCGGTTGACGATCCGCTTCGATCACGGTGCGGTCGTCCCGTGGGTCTCACGCCGGGGGCCGCAGACCGTACAGGCCGTCGCGGGTCCCGATGCCCTGCTGCTGACCACGCCCGTGGCGCTGCACGGCGCGGACCTGACCACGGTCGCGGAGTTCGAGGTCACACCCGGCGACCGGGTGCCGTTCGTGCTGACGTGGTACCCATCGCACGAGCCGCCGCCGGCACCCGTGGATGCCGAGGCAGCCATCGAAGACACCGAGGGGTGGTGGCGGAGCTGGTCGCAGCAGAGCACCTACGCCGGCGACTGGCCCGAGCCGGTCGAACGCTCGCTGATCACGCTGAAGGCGCTCACCTACGCCCCCACCGGCGGCATCGTGGCCGCCCCGACGACCTCGCTGCCCGAACACCTCGGCGGTGTCCGTAACTGGGACTACCGGTTCGTGTGGCTGCGCGACGCCAGCTTCACGTTGCAGGCGCTGATGTACGCGGGCTACCGCCAGGAGGCGCTGGCGTGGCGTGACTGGCTGTTGCGCGCCGTGGCCGGCGAACCCGCGAGGTTGCAGATCATGTACGGCATCGCCGGCGAGCGCCGACTCACCGAGACCGAGCTGCCATGGCTGCCCGGCTACGAGGGCTCCGCTCCGGTCCGGATCGGCAACGGCGCCTACGACCAGTTCCAACTCGACGTCTACGGCCAGGTGATGGACGCCATGCACTACGCCCGGACGACCGGGACACCGCCGAGCGCGGACGCCTGGGCGTTGCAGCGGGCGTTCATGGCCCACCTCGAGGACCACTGGAACACCCTCGACCACGGCATCTGGGAGATGCGCGGACCCAAGCAGGCGTTCACCCACTCCCGTGTCATGGCCTGGGTCGCCTTCGACCGTGCGATCAGGTCGGTCGAGCAGTCCGACCTCGAGGGCCCGACGGACCGCTGGCGCCGCCTGCGGACCGAGCTCCACCGTGAGATCCTGGACGAGGGCTACGACCCGGAGCGCAACACGTTCACCCAGTCCTACGGTTCGACGGCGCTGGACGCGAGCCTGCTGCTCCTTCCGCTGGTCGGGTTCCTGCCGGCCGACGACCCGCGGGTGCACGGCACCGTCGCGGCGATCGAACGTGAGCTCGGTCTGGGCGACGGACTGCTGCTGCGCTACCACACCATGGACGCACCCGATGGCCTGCCACCCGGGGAGGGTGCGTTCCTGCTCTGCTCGTACTGGCTCGTCGACGCCCTCGCCATGATCGGGCGCCGTGACGACGCGCATCGCGTCTTCGACCACCTGTTGACGCTGCGTAACGACGTCGGCCTGCTGGCCGAGGAGTACGACCCGTCGGCGGGCCGTCTGCTCGGCAACTTCCCGCAGGCCTTCAGCCACCTCGGTCTGGTCGCGTCGGCCCACCACCTCGGGGCCGGGCGCGGCCCCGCCGAGGAACATCGCCCGCACGCCTGAAGAGCCAGGACGCGCCCGATCCCGGTCGCCCCGAGCGAAGCCGACGCGGTAGGTCTCGACCAGACAGCTACCGCCGACGCAACGGGTGGAGCCGGCGGGCCGGGTGGCGGTACAGCATGCGATGGAACTCACGTGTCGCCACCGTCCCGCGGGGGTGCAGCGCTCCCGCGGCGGTGACCTCCTCGCCGTCGAGGTGCAGGGATCCTGCGAGCGTGTCGGCGACACCACCACCCCGCGCCTCCGCGTACCAGATGGCCGTCCAGGTGCTGCTGGACGGTGGCCGCACCACCTCACCCAGCTCGTTGCCGTCCGCGTCGTACCGCATCTCCAGGTACGGCCGTGGGCGCGGCAGCGCCGCGCCGAACACCCACGGGGTGACGATCTCGGCGACCTCGTGCTGCACGAGCCCTACGACGCAGTCGAGGTGGCCGCAGCCGTTCTCGTCGTAGCGACGGAGCAGCCGTCCGTCGGAGGTGAAGGCCACGACCGTGGGTCGGTCGTGGGGCCACGTGGCAGCGAGCGCATCCTCGATCCGGGCATCGATCCAGCGATCGAAGCGGGCGCGTGCCTCGATCCCGCCCGTCGGCGCCGGACCCGAGGTCTCGTAGGTCACACGGTACGCACGTGTCGGGGTGGCGAAGGCCTCGGGCACGAGGTGCTCGGCGAAGTTGGCGAAGATCTCATGTTGGATGGTGTCGTCGTCCACGGTGACTCCGCTCGTGGACCGGCCGGACGGGCTCCGGCCGGGTGGACGACCACCTTCGCGCACACCCGTGACACCTCGGCGTCCACTATCCACAGGCACTCTGCGAGGCGATCTCCTGGCTACAGCAGCAACCCCACCGCCCCTCACCCGCAACCTGAACGACACGGCACGAACCCGTGAGCGGTCCGCCGAGGTGTGTGGCGTTGGGCCCTAGCCCGGCGGAAGCGGCCGGCCCACGCTGGATGGAGACGGTGGACCTCGGGGGCGATGATGGCGTCCGCAGCGCGTTCTCCGGCGGACGTGGCCGTGCTCGATCGTGCGGTCGCGGACCTGGTCGCGAACTCGGATCGGTGGGCACGGCTGCCGGTAGCGGACAAGCGGCAGTACCTCGTCCGTGCTCGGCGGCGGACGCTGCGGGTGATGGATCGCTGGGTCGAGTTGACGCTGACCGCGAAGGGGATCGCTTCGACGTCGCCGTGGGCGGGCCCGGAGTGGGTCGGCGGGCCGTACTACGTCCTGTGGGCGCTCTCCGCACTCGAGACGACGCTGGCCCAGCTGGAGCGGGACCGTCCGATCGCGGTGCCCGAGGTGACCACCCGCTCGGACGGCCGTGTCGTGGCGACCGTGTATCCGGGCACGATGCTGGATCGGGCGCTGACCGGGCCGATGACGGCCGAGGTCTGGATGCGAACCGGGGTGACCGAGATGACGCTGGCCGACACGATGGCCGTGGCATACCGGCGGACGGCTGCGGACGGGAAGGTCGCGCTGGTGCTCGGCGCGGGCAACGTCGCGGCCTTGGGGCTGTGGGACCTGCTCCACAAGCTGTATCTGGAGGGGCAGGTCGTGGCCCTGAAGACGAACCCCGTGGTCGACTACCTGACACCGGTCATCACGGAGATCCTGGCGCCATGGATCGAGGACGGGTACGTGCGGGTGGTGTCCGGTGGGGCCGACGTCGGCGCCCACCTCGTCGACCATCCCGACGTCGACGAACTGCACCTCACCGGCGGGATCGCGACCCACGATGCGATCGTCTTCGGCACGGGCGAGGAGGGGGCAGTTCGCAAGGCCGACAACCGGCCGCGGATCGACAAGCGGATCACCAGCGAGCTGGGCGGGGTGAGTCCGATCATCGTCGTGCCCGGGCCCTGGAGCCGAGCCGACATCGCGACCCAGGCCGACAAGATCGTCGGGATGAAGCTCAGCAACAGCGGCCACAACTGCCTCTCCCCCCAGGTGCTCGTCCTGCCCGCGAAGTGGCCGCCGGGCAGGGCGCTGCTGGCGGAGATCGAACGGCTCATGCGGTCGATCCCCCCGCAGCGCGCCTACTACCCGGGGACCGCAGAGCGCCAACGAGCATGGGTTGACGCCCACCCCGAGGCGATCGAGATCGACGGCATCAACGTGCCGCGCACGCTGCTGTGGGATCTGGCTCCCGACGCGGAGGGCGAGCCGGCCTTCACCACCGAGGCCTTCGGGCCGATGCTGGCCCAGACGAGCCTGCCCGCCCCGACCCCGCAGGCCTACCTCGACGAGGCCGTCGCCTTCGCCAACGACCGGTTGTTCGGCACGCTGGCCGCGACCCTGCTGGTCCACCCCAAGACCGAGCGACAGCTGGGGGACCGACTCGACCGAGCTGTCGAGGACCTGCGCTACGGCGCCGTCGGGGTCAACGACTGGCACATGTGGGCCGCCTTCCTCCCGCCGTGTCCGTGGGGCGGCGCACCGGGCCAACCCCTCAACGACGTGCAGAGCGGCCGCGGCTTCGTGCACAACAGCCTCATGTTCGACCGCCCCGAGAAGACCATCATCCGCAACAGCTTCCACCTGGCGCCCCGTGCCTGGCGCTACCGCGAACCACAACTGTCCCCGCACCCCCTGTACTCGGCCGCCCTGCCCGTCGGCCCCGATGCCGGGCGACAGATGACCGTGCTGGCCGCCGACCCACGCTGGCGGCACCTCCCACGGCTGCTCGCCGCGATGATGCGCGGTCGCTGAGGCCCGTCGGGACGACCTGGCCGCGGTGTGTCGGTGCACGGGTGACGCGATCCAGCGCCTCGGCGATCGGCGGATGCCCGGCTACCTCGTCATCGAGAGCGATCGAGGCGGTCGGCGCGCATCGGCCGACGTCCGGTCGGCCGTGCCCTGGCCCGCTCGGGACATCGGCTCCTGACTAGGTTCGAGGTGTCGTCGACCTCGGAGTCCTGGACCATGGAGTACCGCCCGCTCGGACGCAGTGGTGGTGTCGTGTCGTCGCTCAGTCTCGGGACGATGACGTTCGGCGACGAAGCCGACGAGGCCACGTCGATCGCGCAGCTGGATGCGTTCATGGAGGCCGGTGGGACGCTGATCGACACGGCCGATGTGTACGCCGGCACCGAGTCCGAGGCGATCATCGGCCGGTGGCTGTCCAACGCGCCGACGCAGGTGCGCGACCAGGTCGTTATCGCCACCAAGGGCCGGTTCCCGACCGGCGATGGCCCCAACGATCTCGGGCTCTCACGGCGTCATCTTTCGACGGCGTTGGATGCCTCGCTACGCCGGCTGCAGCTGGACACGATCGATCTGTACCAGGTCCATGCCTGGGACCCGCTGACCCCCCTGGAGGAGACGCTGCGGTTCCTCGACGACGCGGTGAGCTCCGGCAAGATCCGGTACGTGGGACTGTCCAACTTCACGGGATGGCAGCTGCAGCGCGCCGTGGACCTGGCCGAGTTCCACGGGTGGTCGGTGCCGGTGACCCTGCAGCCGCACTACAACCTGCTCGGTCGCGAGCTCGAGTGGGAGGTCGTGCCCGCGTGTGCCGCCAACGGGCTCGGGATCCTGCCGTGGTCGCCGCTGGCGGGCGGGTGGTTGACCGGCAAGTACCGGCCCGACCAGCGACCGACCGGGGCGAGCCGACTCGGCGAGGACCCGGACCGCGGGCTCGAGGCCTACGACCGACGCAGCGCAGAGCAGCGGACCTGGGACGTGATCGACGCGGTCCGCACGGTCGCGGACGGGCGCGGGGTGTCGATGGCGCAGGTGGCCCTGGCGTGGGTCGCCGACCGCCCGCAGGTGAGCTCGGTGATCCTCGGGGCACGCACCGAGGAGCAGCTGGCCGACAACCTCGGTGCTGCCGGGCTGCACCTGGACGAGGAGGAGACCGCGCTGCTCGACCGGGCGAGCGATCCGGATCCGGCCGGCTACCCCTACGGCGGACCGGGTCTGCAGCAACGCAGCCGGAAGGTCAGCGGCGGACGCTGAGGACAGCTCCCCGACCTCCCCCGACCCGACAGGAGCAGCCATGCGGGTGTTGGTGACCGGAGCGCGCGGCAAGGTCGGCGCCGCCGCCGTGGCGGAGCTCCAGCGTGCCGGCCACGAGGTGACGGCCACCGATCTCGGTGCCCCGGTGTACGCGGCGCTCTCGCCAGGTGAGGCGCCCTACCTGCAGGCGGACCTGACCGACGCCGGCGCGGTCTACGCGATCGTCCGCGGGATGGACGCGGTGGTGCACGCCGGGGCGATCCCGGACCCGCTCCACCATGCGCCGCACGTGGTCTTCGCCAACAACGTCATGGCGGGCTTCAACGTGGTCGAGGCGTGTGTGCGGTGGCAGGTGCCACGCCTGGTGAACATCTCCAGCGAGACCGTGCCGGGGTTCATCTTCGCGGAACGTCCGGGGCTGCCGGGCTACCTCCCGATCGACGAGCAGACACCGGCCGCACCCCAGGACCCCTACGGCTTCGGCAAGCACGTCATCGAGCAGTGGTGCGACGCCGCGATCGCCCGCTCCGAGCTCACGGTGGTGTCGATCCGTCCGTCCTGGGTGCAGCGCGACGCCGAGGACTACGAGCGCAACCTCGGACCGGTCGTCCGCGATCCGACCCAGCGATCGCTCGGGTTCTGGTCCTACACCGACAACGAGGACCTGGCCGTGGCGATCCGCCTCGCCGTCGAGGTGCCGCTGGCCGGTCACGAGGTGGTCTACATCGCCCAGCCCGACAACGCGACGACCCGCAGCCTCGACGAGCTCGTCGCCGCGGCCTTCCCCGACGCGGAGATCGAGATCAGGGACACCACGGCCGCTTCCCCGAGGCCCGGCGCCGGTCGCTCGGGCCTCGACTCGTCGAAAGCACAGCGTCTGCTCGGATGGTTGCCCACCCGGTCCTGGCGCGACGTGCTGGACGAGGACGGGCGCCGCCGCGAGGACGGAACTCAGGCCTCCTAGGGGGGAGCTGTGGGAACGTCCATCCCTGAGGAGCCG
>JAWLDJ010000015.1:35731-37709 GCA_041686695.1 Nitriliruptoraceae bacterium | reverse complement strand
CCGGAGATCAGCCGCTCGAGGAAGGCCACGGAGTCGTCGAGGAAGGTCGCCGAATCGTAGAACCGGTCGGCGTAACCGCGCTCGAAGGCCTCCTTCGGGCGCATGGTCTTGTTGTTGTTCAGCGGGTTGATGACGATCGTCTCGATCGCGTCCTTGACCCCGACGATGCGCGGCGCGAGCTGGGTGCCACCCCACGCGGGCAGGATCGACAGGAACACCTCAGGGAAGGCCACGACCTGCGCGCCCGTGGACAGCGTGCGAGCGTCGCAGTGCAGGGCGATCTCGAGCCCGCCGCCCATGCAGGCGCCGTTGATCGCCGCCACCGTCGGGAAGGGCAGGGCCTGCAGCCGGGAGAAGACGTCGTGGCCGAGCTGACCGGCCTGCCGGGCGGTGTCGGCGTCGATACCGGTGAAGGACTTGAGATCCGCACCGACGGCGAAGATGAAGGGCTTGCCCGTCAGCAGCAGCCCCGCGACGTCGTCAGCGGCCTCGAGCTCGTCGAGGGCGTCGGACAGCGACTGCAGCGCATCAGCGCCGAAGGTGTTCGGCTTGGTGTGGTCCTCGCCGTTGTCCATGGTCAGGATGGCGAGCCGACCGACGGGACGGTCGGCATAGGTGAGGTGGAAGCGGGTCACGGGATCGGACACTTGCGGCTCCTCGTGGGTCGGCGATCTCGCCGGGGGTGGTCCTGCGTTGGTGACGTCGTGCGCGAGCGGTCAGGCGCGTTCCCACAGCACGGCGGCGCCCATGCCGAGCCCGATGCACATCGTCGTGATCCCGCGCTGGGCCTCGGGGTGGCGGTCGAAGTAGGTGGCCAGCTGCATCGCGAGCCGGGCGCCGGAGAAGGCCAGGGGGTGCCCCATCGCGATCGCGCCGCCGTAGGGGTTGACCTTGTCGCTGTCGAGCGGCAGGTCGAAGGCGTCGAGGAAGGCCACGCACTGCACGGCGAAGGCCTCGTTCATGTCGACGACGTCGATGTCGTCCATGGTGAGCTGGTTGCGCTCGAGCAGCTTGCGCGTGGCGGGGACCGGGCCGTAGCCCATGGTCTCCGGCTCGACCCCGACGAAGGCGTAGTCGACCATCTGCATCTTCGGCGTCAGGCCGTACTCGTCGACCGCAGCCTGGGAGGCCATCAGGACCCCGCCGGCCCCGTCGTTGAGCCCGGCGGCGTTGCCGGCGGTCACGCGCCCGCCGGGGCGGAAGGGAGACTCGAGGCTCGACAGCGACTCGGGCGTGGTGCCAGGACGGGGATGCTCGTCGACGTCGACCAGCCGCCAGCCCTCGGGGCTGCGGACCGTGATCGGCACCACGTGGGTCGCGAAGATGCCGTCGGCCTGGGCCTTCGCCGTGCGCTCCTGGGACAGCAGCGCGAAGGCGTCGGCTCGTTCGCGGGTGACCTCGGGGTGGTCGTCGTGCAGGTTCTCGGCGGTGTTGCCCATCACGAGGGCGCTCGGGTCGACGAGCTTGTCGGACAGGAACCGAGGGTTGGGGTCGACCTCGGCGCCCATGGGGTGGTGGCCCATGTGCTCAACCCCACCCGCCAGCACGAGGTCCTGCGCCCCGACCCGGATCGCGTTGCCGGCGTTGACGATCGCGGTCATCGCTCCGGCGCACATGCGGTCCAGCGCGTAGCCGGGCACGCCGTTGCCGAGCCCGGAGAGGATCGCGAGTGACCGCCCGAGCGTGAGCCCCTGATCACCGACCTGCGCGGTGGCCGCCCACGCCACGTCGTCGATCCGGTCGGCCGGCACCGTGGGGTTGCGCTCGAGCAGCGCGCGGATCGAGCGGACGGCGAGGTCGTCACCTCGCGTCTGGGCGTAGTAGCCCGTGTCCCTGGCGCGCCCGATGGGCACCCGGACACCGTCGACGTAGTACGCGGTCTGGGTCACGGTTGCCTCCTCGTCAGTCGTCCCCCGATCCTAGGCAAACCTGGAGCGCCCGCTCCAAATCTGGGGTGTCCTGATGCCCCCGGCCGCCG
>JAWLDJ010000015.1:0-35631 GCA_041686695.1 Nitriliruptoraceae bacterium | reverse complement strand
CCGGCCAGACCCGCGCCCGGCCAGACCCCGCGTCCGGCCAGACCCGCGCCCGGCCAGACCCGCGCCCGGCACGCAGCAGCCGATAACCGCTGCTCCACGCCACCACACCACCCCGCACCCGCCCAACCAGCCGCCACCACGGCACGCAGCAGCCGATAACCGCTGCTCCACGCCACCACAGCACGCAGCAGCCACCGGCTGCGGGGTAGGCCGGCGCGGTGCGTCAGCCGGCGTCGACGGACGCCTCGGCGTCCTCGAGCCGGCTCTGGGCGCTCTCCCACCGCTCGAGCAGTTCGGCCGCCTCGTCCTTGGCCGCCCCGTGCCGCGCCACCAGCCCCCTGACCCGCTCACCGTCGGCGTAGACGTCCGGGTCCGCCAGGGTCCGGGTCAGTTCGGCGATCTCCGCCTCCACCGTGGACAGGGCCCGCTCGATCCGGTTGACCTCCTTGCGCAGGTCCCGGGTCGCCCGGTGGCGGGCGTTGCGACGCTCGGCCTCCCGACGCTTGGCCTCGGGGTCCTTGCGGGCGCTACCACCGGCCGCCGCGGGACCACCGGCCGCCGCCGGACCACCGGCCGCCGCGGGACCACCGGCCGCAGCCGGACCACCGGTTCGTCGTCGCTGCGCCGCCGCGACCCCGAGTCCTGCACTGGCCGTGGGTGCCGCGCCGCGAGCGCCAGCGGCGCCTCCAGCACCCCCGGAACCCCCGGCGCCACCGGTGCCCGCAGCGCCGGTGGGTCGCGTGGCCCGCTCGGCGGTGACCACCCCGCGGTCCCGTCGCTGAAGGAGTTCCTCGTAGGTGCCCTCGAACACCGAGAGCCCACCGTGGTCGAACTCGACGATGACATCGGCGGTGGCGCGGATCACATGCCGGTCGTGGGTGATGAGCACGACCGTGCCCGGGTACGCCCCGATCGCATCCTCCAGCACGTCCCGGGAGGCCAGGTCGAGGTGGTTGGTCGGCTCGTCGAGCAGCAAGAGGTTGACGGGCGAGGCCATCGCCTTGGCCAGACCCAGGCGGGTCCGCTCGCCGCCGGAGAGCTCGAGGATCCGGCGATCGGCGAGGTCGCCCGGGAACCCGAACGCGCCCAGCATCGACCGGTGGTTGATCCCCCGGTGCCGCTCCCCCAGCGCCGTGCGGAACTCCTCGAGCACGGTCCGATCCAGGTCCATGACCTCGGCCTGGTGCTGGTCGACCACCGCCACCTCGACGTTCGCGCCGAGCGTGACCGCCCCGGAGGTCACCGGGACCTGACCGATCAGGGAGCGCAGCAGGGTCGTCTTGCCCGCACCGTTGTGCCCGATCAGCGCGACCGTCCGCCCCCGCTCGATCACGAGGTCGACACCGTCGAGCACCGTGAGCTCGCCGTAACGCACGGTCAGGTCCGATACCTCGGCGACGACCCGGCCGGAGCGAGGCGGCGGTGGGAAGGCGAAGCGTGCGACCAGGGCCTTGTGGTCGGGCACCTCGATCCGGTCGAGCTTGTCCAACTGCTTGAGCCGGGACTGGACCTGCCGGGCCTTGGACGCCTTGTACCGGAAGCGCTCGACGAAGCGCTCCTGTTGGGCGATGACGCGGTCCTGCTGGGCCTTGGCGGCGCGCAGGCTCGCCAGTCGCTCCTCGCGCTGGGTGACGAAGGAGGCGAAGGCACCGAGCTCGGCGGCCACGGTCCCGGAGCGGACGTCGTAGGCGGTGGTGGTGCCGGCTGCCAGCTCCACGATCACGTCGGCCGTGGCGTCGATGAAGTCACGGTCGTGGCTGACCAGCAGCAGGGCGCCGGGGAGCTCGCGCAGCGTGGTCTCGAGCCAGGCGATCGTGTCGAGGTCGAGGTGGTTGGTCGGCTCGTCGAGCACCAGCAGGTCGGGTTTGGCGAGCAGCAGGCGCGCCAGCGCGACCCGGACGCGCCAACCACCCGACAGCTCGGAGGTGTCACGGCCGGCGTCCTCCGGGGCGAAGCCGAGCCCGGCGAGCACGCGATGCGCCTCCGACTCCAGCTCGTAACCCCCGAGCGTGGCGAAGCGATCCTGGACCTGCGCATAGGTGTTGAGCAGGGCGTCCTGGTCCTCGCCCACGGTGTCCACCATGCGCTGCTCCAGCGAGCGCAACTGCTGCTCGAGTTCACGCAGGTGGCCGGCGCCTTCCAGCACGTGTTCGAGCACGGTGGTCGAGGTGCCGACCGCGTCGACCACGTCCTGGGGCAGCCACCCCACCCGCAGGTCCTTCGGACGGGTCACGAGCCCGTCGTCCGGGTCGCGCAACCCCATCAGGGTGTGCAGCAGGGTCGTCTTGCCGGCGCCGTTCCCACCCACCAACGCCGTGCAGGTCCCCGGCGGGAAACGCAGCGTGACCCCGGAGAACAGCTGTCGCGCACCCAGGGTGACGCGCAGATCGGAGCAGCTGAGCACGGTGGGCCTCGGAGGGTCGGCGGGCGCCCGGTCGGCGCCAGCCCGCGCGAGCCGGGTCGGCGACGGGGCGTGTCGGGAACCGGACGGGGCATGACCGGGGTGCGGACGCGGTCTGCGGCCAGGCTACCGCTGCGGACCGCGTAGCCTTCCGGGCCATGCACCTGCTGTCCCTGGACGCCGTCGGGGCGTCGGTGGAGGGGCGGACCCTCTTCGCCGACGCCTCCTTCGGCCTGACCTCCGAGGACCGTGTGGGTGTGGTCGGTCCCAACGGTGTCGGCAAGACGACCCTGCTACGGATCCTGGTCGGCGAACGCGCCCCCGACGCGGGCAGCGTCATCCCCCGCTCCGGGCTGCGGATCGGGTGGCTTCCCCAGGAGATGCACCTGCCCGACGCCACCGCCGCGGACATCGTCGCCCAGGGCGATCCGCTGGCCCGGGACGACGAGGTGGCGGTCCTGCTCGACCGGCTCGGCGTGGCACCGCAGCTACCGGTCGCACGGGCCTCAGGCGGGCAACGCCGCCGCGTCGCGCTGGCCCGCACCCTGCTGGCCCCCACCGACCTGCTGGTGCTCGACGAGCCGACCAACCACCTCGACGTCGACGCGGTCGACTGGCTCGAGGAGGAACTGGCTCGCCGTCGCAGCGGGCTGGTGCTGATCACCCATGACCGGTACGTCCTCGAGCGCAGCGTCAACCGGATGCTGGACCTCGACCCACCGGCGCCGGGGCAACCGGCCGAGGTGTGGTGGCACGACGGGGCCTACTCGTCACTGCTCGAGGCGCGGGCCGAACGGGCGGCGGCCCGGCAGCGGAGCACGGCCCGCGCCCGCAACCTCTACACCAAGGAGGTGGCGTGGCTGCGCCGCTCGCCCAAGGCGCGCGGCACCAAACCACGTTTCCGGGTGGAACAGGCCGAGAAACTGCGTCAGATGGCGGCCGGCGACGCGACGACCCAGCCGCTGGAGCTCGGGACCGGTGCCACTCGGCTCGGCGACGAGGTGTTCGCCCTCGAGCAGGTGTCGCTGCACCGGGGTGACCGCCTGGTGCTCGACGAGGTCGACCTGGTGATCGGGCCCGGGGAACGCGTCGGGATCGTCGGCCCGAACGCCGCCGGCAAGACCACGCTGCTGCACGTCCTGGCCGGACGGCTGCCTCCCGACAGCGGCACCGTGAAGGTCGGCCGGACGGTGCAGCACGCGGTGTTCGAGCAGCTCGCCACCGTGCCACCGGTGGGGATGACGGCGCTGGAGACGGTGCTGGCGATCGCCTCCCACGTCCCGTTGAAGAACGGCGAGCAGCTCCCCGCCCACCGCCTGGCCGAACGCTTCGGCTTCGACAGCCGTACCCAGCGGACCCCGGTCGAGCTCCTGTCCGGCGGGGAGCGTCGGCGCCTGGCCCTGCTGCACCTGCTGGTCCGAGCGCCCAACGTGCTGCTGCTGGATGAGCCGACCAACGACCTGGACCTCGACACCCTGGCGGTGCTCGAGGACCACCTCGACGGCTTCGAGGGCACGCTGATCGTCGCCAGCCACGACCGGTTCCTGCTGGACCGGCTGACGGACCGCATCGTCGCCGTCGAGGACGGCGCCCTGGTCGAGTACCTCGACTGGACCGGCCATCGCGAACGGGTGCTGGCGGCACGGACCGCCACCGAGCGGCGGACCGACGAACGAGCCTCGAGCACCTCGGCGTCGGCACGGGACAACGCCCGGCGGCAGGCGGCACGCAAGCGGGCACGCCAACTGGAGCAGCGGCTGGCCAAGCTGCAGCAGCAGCGCGAGGGGCTGTTCGCCGAGATGGTGACCGCCGCCTCTACGCCCGAACGACTCATGGCCCTCCAGGACGAGCTGACGAAGGTGGATGCTGTCATCAGTCAGACCGAGGATGCTTGGCTCGAGGTCACCATCGACGATACGTGAGCCACGCCTCGCACCTGTCGGCCGCAGGGTACGTTCAACGACCGGCGGAGCACGGGCGTCGAACCCTCGACGCCTTCGGTCCGTACCGACCTGATCGGGAGGGGCGGGTGCCCAAGGACACGTTGCAGGGAGACGTCCGGGAGCGAGCCGGCCTGGGCGAGTTGCTCACGCGTGGCAGCGAACGCGGCTACGTGCTGCTGTCGGAGATCCACGACCTCCACGATCCGATCCAGGACGCGGAGGGCTGGCCTGACGACGTCGCCACCGCGGCGCGCGATCGCGGCATCGAGGTGGTGGATGACCTCACCGACGAGACCATCGCCCCACCCGAGACGACCAACGCCGGGTCCACCACCGATGGGGTCCGGCAGTACCTCAACGCCATCGGCCGTGTGGAGCTGCTCACGGCCGAGGAGGAGGTCGACCTCGCCAAGCGCTACCACGCCGGGGTCGCCGCCAGGGCGATGGGCGTGGACAAGCAGCGGGTGAGCACCCCCCGGCGACGCCGCACCCTGGAGCGGATCGTCGTGGAGGGTGATCGCGCGCAGGAGCGGCTCGTGACGGCCAACCTCCGGCTGGTCGTCTCGATCGCGCGCCGCTACCTCGGCCGTGGCCTGTCGCTGCTCGAGCTGGTCCAGGAGGGCAACCTCGGCCTCATGCGCGGGGTCGAGAAGTTCGACCACACCAAGGGCTACAAGTTCTCCACCTACGCCACCTGGTGGATCCGGCAGGCGCTGACCCGCGGTACCGCCAACAAGGCGCGCTCGGTCCGGCTGCCCGTGCACGTCCACGAGCTGGTGGCCAAGGTCCGTCGGGCCGAGTTCGAGCTGCTGCAGGTACTCGGCCGCGAACCGACCGACACCGAGGTGGCGGAGACGCTCGGTATCACCACCGAGCGGCTCCTGGAGCTCCGGCTGGCCGGCCGGGAGATCACCTCCCTCGACCGCACGGTCGGCGAGGAGGGTGACACCACCCTGGGTGAACTGGTCCAGGACGACGAGGCACCGGACCCAGAGGTGTGCGCGACCACCGAACTGGCGCGCCTGGAGCTGCTGGCCACCCTGGAGGAGCTCCACGAACGCGAGCGGGGGGTCCTCGAGCTGCGCTACGGCCTCAACGGCGACGACCCGGCGACCCTCGAGGAGATCGGGGAGCGCTACGGGGTGACTCGGGAACGGATCCGCCAGATCGAGAAGAACGTGCTGGCGAAGCTGCGACACCCGGCCCATGCCCAGCGGCTGCGTGCCCTGTCCGAGGACACCTGAGGCCCCTCGCACCTCGGGGTGTAGTCCCGCCCCGAAGCTGCCGATGATGCGGGGCACGGGCCGATCCGGCCCGATGGAGCAGGAGCCGCCCGCTGATGGCACGTGCCGCCGGCCTCGGCCGCCGCCTCACGGGGCTGGTGGCCGCCGCCGTCCTGCTCGGCGCCGTCCCGGCCTCGGCGGCGACGGCCCCCACCGATGCGCTCGGGCGCAGCCGGGCCGAGCTCGAGGAGGCGGAGCGCTCCCTGGAGCGGCTCGAGCGTGAGGTCCGCGCGGTCGCGGACGAGGTCGCAGCTCTGGACGCCTCGCTCGATGCCACGACCACGCGACTGGCTGAGCTGCAGGCCGAGCTCGCACGGGCGCGCTCGGACCATGCCGCCGCCGTGGCGCAGATCACCGCCACCCGTGAGGCGGTGGTCGCTCGGGACGAAGCGCTGGAGGCGGCGCTCGCGGCGTGGTCGACGGGACGGGACCGGCTGGCCGACCGGGCCGTCCACGCCTACAAGCACGGCGGTGGGGTCACCGGTGACGTGCTCGTCAGGGGCGTGGTGGGCGCACGGGACTGGCACGAGATGACGGTCACGCTGGAGACCGTCTCGCGCCTGGCGGCCGCGGAACGCCGCTCGATCGACACCGATGCGCTCAAGACCCGGGAGCTCGCGGCGCTGCGCTCGGCCGCGGACCGCGCCCGTGTCGAGGCCCTGGACGCCGAGCGAGTGGCCGCCATCGAAGCCGACCGGGTCGCCGCGCTGACCGCCAGGACCGAGCAGACGGCCGTCCGGATCACGGCGGATCGCGAGCGACGCAACAGCGTGCTCGCCGGCCTGCAGACCGACGTCGAGGCCCGGGAGGTGCTCGTCGCCGAGCTCGAGGCCACCGTCGCCCGCCTGGAGCTGTCGGCCCAGCGGGTCTTCCTCCCGGTCCAGGTCGACCTCGATCCCTTCGGCCCGCCACCGGCATGGGCCGATGCTCTGCCCGGTCAGGGACCTCGGTGGGCAGCGGCGATCGAGGCGACCGCCGCCCGGCACGGGTTGGATGGCCGGCTGTTCGCCGCCCTGGTCTGGTCCGAGTCGGGGTTCTCCCCCGGTGCGGTCTCCCATGCGGGCGCGCTCGGGCTGGCGCAGCTGATGCCGGGTACCGCCCGGGGGCTCGGGGTCGATCCGCGCGACCCCCTCGAGAACCTCGACGGCGGGGCCCGCTACCTGCGGACCCAACTCGAGGGGTTCGGTCGTGTCGACCTGGCGCTGGCGGCCTACAACGCCGGGCCCGGCCGGGTCCGCGGCGCCGCCGGCATCCCCGACATCGTGGAGACGCAGCTGTACGTCACCCGTGTGCTGGAGCGCTACGAGCGGCTCGGCGGCTGATCCCGCGTCGCCGGTCCCGCGTCGCCGGTCCCGCGTCGCCGCTCCTGCCGGCCGGTCGCGGCTCAGACCACCCGGCCGCCCGAACGCCAGTACTCGCCGGCGGCCCGGTCCAGGTAGCCCTCGTCGACCAGGGCGCGCCGCAGCGTGGCGTGGTCGTCGTGGAACCGGCGCAGCAGGGCGTTGACCTCCGCCTCGCGGTAGCGCCGCCCCGGCTCGAACTCCAGGGCCAACCGTTCGAGCACGACCAACCGCTTGTGCCGCGCTGCGGGCAGCTCGCTGAGACGGTCGCCGTGGAAGAAGCGTCCGAGCACCTCGGACTCCCGTGCGGTCATCCCGAAGGCGACCCTCGAGCTGGCGGGCGCGCTCCGCGGCAACGCGCGCGCCACGTCGCGCCAGGCCGCGACGTCGAGGTGGTAGGCACCGCTCTCGGCGGCGACCAGTCCGTCCTGGACCAGCGGCGCCAGCGTCCGCAGCACCTCCTCGGCAGGCAGGTCGTGCCGGGCGGCCAGCTCGGCGCTGGTACGCGGCGACGCCACCAGGTCGCCGACCACGGCCAGTCGAACCGGCTCGAGCAGGAGGCGCAGCAGATCCAACGGGTCCATGGGGGCAGAGGTACCCGAGACGCTACGTTCGCGCTGTTCCCACCCCGCCCAGTGTGCCGAGGTCGTCGATGTCGCCCGACACGTCCCGGCCGACGATGTCCCGACCGGCGACCGTGGCCGGGCTCGTGGTGGGGATGGTTGCGGTCTCCACCGCGGCCATCCTCGCGCGGATCGCGATGGGCACCGACCCCGGCATCGTCACCGCCGGCGACGGGGCGGCGCCGGCGCTGGCCATCGCCTTCTGGCGGACCACGCTCGGTTCCCTCGCACTGGCCCCGGCGGCCTGGCGTGCGCAACGGCGGACCACCACCCCGCTGACCCGCCGCCGCCAACGGCAGCTGGGGTTCGCGGGTGTCGCACTCGCCCTGCACTTCGTGCTGTTCCAGGGCGCGCTCACCCTGACCAGCGTCGCCTCGACGGTGACGCTGACGACGATGTCGCCGCTGTTCGTCGCGCTGGGTGGCTGGTGGCTGCTGGGCGAGCGGACGGCCCGTCGAGCCTGGGCCGGGATGGCGGCCACCGTGCTCGGTGCGCTGGTCATCGGCGTCGGGGACGCCACCAGCGTCAGCCTGGGCGCGACGGCGATCCTCGGCGACACCATGGCGCTGGGGGCCGCCCTGGCCGGTTCGGCCTACCTGCTGGCGGGCCGGCGAGCGCGCCGTGACACCGCCACCAGCACCTACGCCGCGATCGTCTACGGCGTGGCCGGCGTCCTCCTGCTGCCGCTGTGTCTGGCGACCGGCACGGCTCTCACCGGCTTCAGCACCACCACGTGGCTGGCGATCGCCGGCATCGTCGTCGGCCCGCAGCTGCTCGGACACACCGTGTTCAACCTGCTGTTGGCGACCCTGCCGGCCACCACGGTCGCGATCGCGATCCTCGCCGAGCCCGTGGGGGCCGGGCTGCTGGCGTGGCTGCTGCTCGGCGAGCTGCCCGCGCCGCTGTTCGCCGTGGGCGCTCCGCTGGTGCTGCTCGGCGTGGCCGTCGTGATCCGGACCAACGGTGCTTCTGCCGGCGACGATCCGCCACCAGCGGCGTCCCTCAGAAGAGCAGCGGGAGGTTCGGGCGTTCCTCGACCACGCCGATGATGGCCCCGAGCACCTGCCCTTCCCGGGCACGGCCATCGACGAGGTCGGCCAGGGTGCGGGGCGCGAGGGCCGGATCGGGATGGCCACCGCTGAGCACGACGAGCATCGTGCCCTTCAGGCGCTTGGCGGCCTGGACCCAATCGGCGTCCAGTCCCGGGCGCGGCGCCCGCAGGAGCGGCTCCTCGCGCTCGTCCACCAGCCGCAACTCGTCGCGATCGAGCAGGAACCCGACCTTCGCCCCGCGGGGGAGCTCGTGGCCGATGAACCCGGGCAGGGCGGCCAGACCTGCGTCCGTCAACGCCGCGTGCAGCTGCGGTCCCCGCCCGTGCGCCGTCACGGAGGCGACCAGCAGGGGCAGGCCGCCGGCGAGCAACGAGCGCAGTGCGACCCCGTCGGGTGGCGTGTCGGCGGCGGTCATGCGACGAACCGTCGCATGACACCGGCGCGCAGCCGTCGGGTCAGCGCGCTCGGGACCAGTTGGGCGCCGTAGGCGACGACGCGATCGGCCGCAGCCGGCACACACACCGGACGGCCGGCGGCGAAGGCGGCCAGGCCCGCGGCGACGACCTCGTCCGCGCTGCCCACCAGGGCGGAGGGGAAGGCGCCATCCGGGACCCCGGCGACCCCCTGGAACTCGGTCTCGGTCACGCCGGGTGCCAGCAGGAGCACGTGCACCGGGCTGGCCTGCACCTCCTCGTAGACCGCCTCGGTGAAGGAGCGCACGAACGCCTTGGTGGCGCCGTAGACGGCGCTGTAGGGCCCCGGCACGAAACCAGCGGTGGAGCCGACGTTGATGATCCCGCCGACCTCCCGGGCCAACAGACCCGGGAGCGCGGCACGGGTCAGCTCGACGAGCGCGGTGACGTTGACGTCGAGCAGGGCGCGGATGCGCTCCTCGTCCTGGGTGGCCAGCGCTCCGTAGACCCCGAGCCCGGCGTTGTTGACGAGCAGGTCGACCGGACGCTGCGGGTCGACCAGCCGTGCCCGCACCCGCTCGCGTCCGGCGGGCTCGGTCAGGTCGGCGACCAGCACCTCGGCGTCGCCCGGCAGATCGGCGGCCACGGACGCCAGTCGGGACGCACGCCGGGCCACGAGCACGACCTCCACCCCACGGGCGGAGAGCTGTCGGGCGAAGCCGGCACCGATGCCGGCCGACGCGCCGGTGACCAGGGCCCGTCTGATCCGCACCTGGTTGATCCTTCGTCCGGGGTCCATCGCGCGGTCACGACGTCGCCGTGGTGACCCGGCGGTCGAGGCTACCGAGCCGCTACGGTCGCCGGCCCGCGGACGGTCGGCGGAGGGCGGACGATGACGCAGGAGCGGACGGTGGGGCGCAGCGTGCTCGCCGTGGACGGCAACGCCCTCGGCCACCGCGCCTACCGGTCGGCACAGACCGAGCTGGAGGCCGGTGACCAACGCCCGCTGGTCACCGGCGCGGTCGTGTCGATGCTGGCCACCACCTGGGTGCACGGCCCCTACGACGCCGTGCTGGTCGGTTTCGACCACCCCACCAACCGGCGCAAGCTGCTGGCACCGGAGTACAAGGCCAACCGCCCCCCGACCCCGCCCGCGCTGACGGCCTCCCTGCAACGCCTGCGCGGCGACCTGGCGGACTGCGGGTTCGCGGTCGTCGAGCACGACGGTGCCGAGGCTGACGACGTGATGGCTGCCACCGTGGATGCCTGCACCGCACGGGGCTGGCGCTGCGACGTCCTCAGTTCGGACCGGGACCTGACGGCGTTGGTCGCCGAGGGGGTCCGGCTGCTGCGGCCGCGCGCCCGCTTCGCCGATCTCAGTGTCGAGGACGTGGACCGGGTGCGTGCCAGCTACGGGGTGGGCCCGGACCGCTACGTCGAGCTGGCTGCGCTCCGGGGGGATGCCTCGGACGGCCTCGAGGGTGCCCGCGGGATCGGGCCGAAGACGGCCGCGAAGCTGCTTCGGACCTACGGCAGCGTCGCGGCGTTGTACGCGGCGCTCCCCGACCTGCCGCCCCGGATCGAGGCATCGCTGCGGGAGGCTCGCGACCGTGTCGAGCGCAACCTGCTGCTGATGGCCCCCGTCCCCCACCTCGAGGTGGACGCCGACGCCCTCGCCGTCGCCACCGTCGACCCCGCACGGGTGCTGGAGGTGCTGGCACCGCTGGGCCTGGCGGGCGCTGCCCGTCGGTTCGAACGGGCGGTGACCGCTCCCCCGCCCCCGCCCGTGGCACCGCATCCGGCCGGTGACGAGGAACCGACGCCGCTGGAGCCCGCTGACGGGGGCCGAGCGGTGCCGGATCGTCGGCGCGGCACGGGCGTGGTGGTCGGCCCGGGGTCCGTTCCGCGACCGGCGCTGCCTCCCACCGGGCCCCACGCCGGTGAGCAGGAGCAGCTGTTCTGAGCACGAGGAGCGGACCGGCCACGGACCTACCGCAACGTTCGGGGGATCGTCCCAGAGGACCGGACCCGACCGGCACGAGCCGCCGCGGCCGGCGCCGGCGCCGGCCGCGGCCGGCGCCCGGCTAGCCTCCGAGCGCCATGGACACCGATGCGGACGCCGCCCACACCGACGCGGTCGACCACGTCGACGAGCTGCTCCTACAGTGGGCGCAGCAACGGCCGGAGCTGGACGTCAGCGGCCTGGCGATCGCGGCGCGGGTCGTGCGCCTCCAACGGTTCCTGGACCGACGGACCCAGGCCGTGGTCGCAGCGCACGGTCTGAGCATCGGGGAGACCAACGTGCTCGCGGCGCTTCGACGCGCCGGCCCACCCCACACCCTCACGCCGACGCAGCTCTACCAGGGGCTCCTGCTCTCCTCGGCTGCCATGACCCACCGGCTCGATCGCCTGGAGGAGCTCGGCTACCTGCACCGCTCGCGCGCCGAGCAGGACCGACGCCAGGTGCTGGTGGCCCTGAGCCCGTCGGGCCTCGCGGTGGTCGACGAGGTCATGGACGACTACACCGACCATCTCAACCAGCTGCTGTCGGTGCTGCAGGTGCGCGAACGGGTCGAGCTGGAAGGTGGGCTCCGGGCGCTGCTGCAGCACCTGGAGCGTGACCACGACGGGTGAGCGCGACGCGGCTCGAGGTGACCGTGACGACCGCGCTGCCGGTCGAACTGCTGGCGACGTTGCGTCCTTTGGTCGCCGCGCGCCACGACCCGACGATCCGCGTCCGCGCGTCCGGGTTCGCCCGTGCGGCGCACACGCCCGACGGACCCGGCACCATCGTCGCGGCCCGCCAGCCCGACGGCAGGTTCCGGATCCACGCGTACGGCTCCGGAGCGCGGTGGCTGGCGGACCGGGTCGGCGGCGTGCTCGGTGTCGAGGACGAGCTGACCGGCTTCCGGCCCGCCGCCCATGCCACCGTCGCGCGGGCACATCACCGTCAGCCGGGCCTGCGCATGCTCCGTACCGGGACGGTCGTCGACGTGCTGGTCCCGACCATCATCGCGCAGCGCGTCACCGCCCTGGAGGCCGCCTGGTCATGGAGCCGGCTCGTGCGCCGTCTGGGGTCGGCCGCGCCGGGCCCGTTCGAGCTCCTGGTCCCGCCGGATCCCGCCAGGCTGTGCCAGGTCCCGGCCGCGGTGTTCCACGGGCTCGGCATCGAGCGGGCGCGTGCCCGTCGCATCGTCGATGCCTGCCGGCACGTCGACGCGCTCGAGGCTGCCCTGGCGCTGCCCCCGCCGCAACGCCAGGCCCGATGGCTGGCCGTCCCGGGTGTCGGGCCGTGGACCGCCGCCCATCTCGCACGGGTCGCCGCCGGCGACACCGACGCCGTCGAGGTCGGCGATCACAACACCAAGCATCTGGTGGCCTGGAACCTCGCGGGCGAACCCCGCGGGACCGACGAGCGGATGCTGGCGCTGTTGGCCCCCTTCGCCGGTCACCGCGGCCGGGTCGTGCGCCTGCTCGGCGCGACCGGGCAGCAGCCACCGCGGTACGGGCCGAGGCACCGCCTGCACCCCGTCGAGCACCTGTGATCCGTGCTCAGCAGCGCACGGCGACCGGTGGGCGTCCGAGCGCCCCCTCCTCGCCGGTCCCGGTCAGCACATCGCAGCCGCGGACATCCGCGGACAGCAGGACGATCACCTCGTCCACGAAGGTCCGGGACAACCAGCGCGCCTGACCGTCGGCGTTGGCGATGACAGCGAGGTGGTAGCGCCGGCCGTCGTCGCCCACCACGGCGCCGGTCAGGGCGGCGACGTCACGCAGCGTGCCCGTCTTGCCGAGGAACCAGCCGTCGGCCACCGTGTTGTCCAGACGGCTCGCGAGGGTGCCGGACTCGCCCATCACCGCCATCAGCGAGGTCCAGGTGGGGGCATGCCGGCTGGTGTGCATCGCCCGGTCGAGCTCGACCAGCAGCCGGACCGTCGCCCGGTCGTCGCGGGAGAGACCGGACCCGTCGGCGAACACCGCACCCTCGGTGGCGATGCCGAGCCGCTCGAGGACCTGCTTGAGCGCCCGCTCGCCCGACGCGAAGGAGCCGACGCCGGTGCGCTGACGTCCGACGGCGCGGAACACCGCATCGGTGATCTGGTTGTCGCTGCGCTGGACGGCGAACCGCAGGATCTCCTCCAGCGGAGGACTCGTGACCGTGGCCACGCGCCCGACGCTGGCAGCTGCGGGCGCCCCGACACGGCCCTCGCCGGTCACCTCGATGTCGTGCTCACCGAGGAGGCGGATCAGCTCGTCGACCGCGTGTTCGGCGGGGCTGCGGGTGTGCTCGATCCGCACGGTCGGTGGTCCGGTCGGCTCGCCGTCCCCCTCCTGCCCGCCGTCCCCCTCGTCCTCGGCGTCCCCCTCGTCCCCGCTGTCCTCGGCGTCCTGATCGCTGGGCGCCGCGGAGGTCTCCTCGCCGTCCTCGCCGGCGTCCTCGTCCTCCACCTCGGGGTAGGTGACGATCGTGCGGACCCCGGCGTCCACCGCGAGGCCGTCGGCGAACCGGGCGTCGAAATCGTTGAAGTAGCGGTCGGGCCAGCCGCTGGCGGTCAACGGGCCGTCGAAGCGCTCGACGACCCCGACGACATCCCCCGTCACCTCGGTGATCCCCGCGGCGGCGAGTTGGGTGGCGAGGTCCTCGAAGGGGGTGCGCGGCCGGGCCGGGTAGATCCATCGGCCGTACTCGGGCGTGGCCAGGACCGGGTCGCCGGTGCCCACCAGCACCAGATCGCCACGTACCACGCCGTCACCGTCGATCGGTGCGGTCGTCTCGATGCGGGTGGTGAACCGGGCATCGGGCCCGAAGGTGATCAGGGCCGCCGCCGCGGTGACGATCTTCAACGTCGAGGCGGGGAGCACCGGCACGTCCGGGTCGTGCGCGGCGACCTCACGCCCGTACTCGTCGACGACCAGCACCGAGACCTGCTCGCCGTCGCGCCGCTCGAGGAGCCCGGCCAGCAGCGACGCCGCTTCGGCTTCGATGCGGGCTCGGGACGCGGGCGGTGGCCCGGGCGGTCGGGGCGCCGGGGGCGCGGCCGCCGCCAGGCGTTCATCCGTGGCCTGTCCCTGATCCGAGGGCGATCCTGCCCGGTCCGCACCCGGCCCGTCCGCCCCCCGGGCGTCACCCGGCTCGTCCGCGCCCGGCTCGCGGCTGGCCGGCGGGGCATCGTCCGCGGCGTCCCGCTCGGGCGGCTTCGCATCGCGGTCGACCTGCGGGCGATCGTCCTCGGCGACGACCGCCTCCGGCCCCCTGGCCGCACCCTCGCTCGGTGGTCCGCCCGGGACACACGCTGCGAGGGCGAGGCTGGCCGCCACGAGCAGCGCCAGCACGGCCCGACCGGTCGCGGTGGACCTGGTGCCGACGGGACGCGGCGATCCGGCGGTGGACACCGATCGCGGGGCCACGACCATCAGCCCGGTGCGTCGACGCTGTCGAGCAGACCGCGCAGCTGGAAGCCCCGGGAGGGGTGTCGCAGCTTGGTCAGCGTCTTCTTCTCGATCTGACGGATGCGCTCACGGGTGAGCCCGAACTGGGCACCGATGTCCTCCAGGGTGTGCTCCTCGCCGTCCACGAGGCCGTAGCGCAGCATCAGCACGGTCCGCTCGCGGTCCGTCAGGGCCGACAGGGCACGCTCCACCTCCCGCTTGGCGAGCACGGCGGTCGCGGAGGACTCCGGATCGATCGCGTCGTCGTCGGCGACCAGCTCCCCCATGGTCGCGTCCCCGTCCTCGCCGATGGGCTTGTCGAGGCTGGCGACGTCCTGGGAGGCCAGCTTGACCTCACGCAGACGCTCCACGGGGAGGCCGAGCTCCGCGGCGATCTCGTGCTCGCTCGGCTCACGGCCGAGCTGCTGCAGCAGGGCGAACTCGGCGTAGCGGACCTTGCCCATCAGCTCATGGACGTGGACCGGCAGCCGCACCGTCCGGCCCGTGTTGGCCAGCCCACGCTGCAGGGCCTGGCGGATCCACCACGTGGCGTAGGTGGAGAACTTGTAGCCCTTGGTGTGATCGAACTTCTCGACCCCGCGGATCAACCCCAGGTTGCCCTCCTGGATCAGCGAGAGCAGGTCCACCCCCCGACCGCGGAACTTCCGCGCGACCGAGACCACCAAGCGGAGGTTGGCCCGGACCATGTGGTCCTTCGCGCGCTCACCACCACGGGCGACCATCCGCAGCTGGGCCTTGCGCCGCGGCGTGTAGCGCTGCGTCGAGCCGAGCAGGACGTGGGCGGCCAGACCCGCCTGGTACCGCTTGGCGAGATCGACCTCGAGCTCCGGCGTCAGCAGCTCGGTGCGCCCGATCTCGTTGAGGTACTGGCGGACCGAGTCCGACGATGCGGACAGCGGGGTGGCTTCGGGCCGGTCGGCGTCCTCCACCAGGTCATCGAGCACCTGCATGCCGAGGTCACGCGCGCCCTGGGCGGTGTCCTCGACCCAGTTGTCGGCGTGGGTGAGAGGATCGAACAGCTCCTGCAGCTCCGACAGCAGCACGTACCCACGCGAGGCACCACGTTCGAACAGCTCGGAGAGGGGGGTGACGTCGCTCACGTGGTCGGTTCCCTAGGGTCCATGCTCGGCAGCGGTCGGGCGAGCGGGGCTTTGGATGGCCGCCACGATGGTGCGGTCCACACGCACCCGCCCCGGGCGCGGCCTCCGAGGGTACGCGCCGTCCCGCGTGCCGTCAGCGCAGCTGGAGGTGACGACCACGGCGACGGCCTCGGGTCGGTCCCCGGGCCCTCAGCGGTCATCGGGCGGGTCCGGCTCGCCGGGCGCGCCCTCCGCGGCGTCACCCCCGCGTCCATCGTCGGTGCCAGGGCCAGAGGCCTCGAGGTAGCGCTGCCACGCCCGCGCCGCGCGGGCCTCGTCGTCGAGCTCGGCGTCGCCGTCCTCCTGGTCGGTGACGCCCCGGGGGCCGGGCGGTCGCGGCGTGCCGTCGGCTGCCCTCCCACCAGGGGGACGCGGACCGCCTGCCGCAGGCCCGTGGTGGGCATGCGCGCCGCCGAGCGCGGGTGCGTTCGGCGCACGGCCGATCGCCACCGACGCCGCCAGCGCCGTGGTCAGGGGCACCGCGGCGATCAGCCCCAGGGAGCCGACGACGGTCTTGATGATCTCCTCGGCCAGCACCTCGGAGTTGATGATCTCGAGCACCGGTACCCCGCCGGTGTAGAACAGCAGCAGCAACGCGATCGACGCGCCGGTGTAGGCCAGGAAGAGGGTGTTGACCACCGAGGCGATGTGGTCACGCCCGACCTTCATCGCCCGCGTGAACAGCTCCGCGAAGCTGAGCCCGCGGTCGGTGTCGTGGAGGGCGAACACCGTCGACGCCTGGCTGATGGTCACGTCGTCGAGGACACCGAGGGCCGCGATGATCAGCCCGGCGAGCACCAGCCCCTGCAGGTCGAGCCCTTCGACGGCGAACCGGGCGAAGACGGCGTCGTCCGAGGCGAAGCCGGTGATCTTGGACCGTCCCACGAAGAAGGTGCCGAGCAACACCGTCAGCACCAGAGCGCCACCGGTGCCCACGATCGCCGAGGTGGTCATCTCGTTCACCCCGTGGGTGAGGTACAGCGTCACGAGCATGATGGCCATCGCTCCGACCAGCGCGACCAACGGTGGGCTGGTGCCGGCGATGATGGCCGGCACCACGAAGCGCACCACGATGGCCAGCGACAGGCCGAGCCCCAGCAGGGACCGGAACCCGTGCCAGCCGGAGACGGCGAGCACGGTCACCACGAACAGCGCGAGCAGCCAGGACAGCGTGGGCAGGCGCTGGAAGTCGGTGATGAAGTAGCCCAGCTCGCCGTCCGCGTCGGTGGTGCGGTCCAGCAGCACCCGGTCGCCGACGGCGAAGGAGGGGAAGCCGTCGGTGTTGACCTCGAGGTCGATGCGCTCACCCGCGTCCGGGCCCTCGAGGAGGTCCACCTCGAGCTGCGCGAGCTCACCGGAGATGCCGGCGAGCTCGTCGGGCGTGCCGTCGACCAGCGTGACGCTGTGGATCTCCCCCTCGACCAGCGCCTCCAGTGGCGCTGCCTGGTCCTCGGGCAGCACCGGCCCCCGCGGCCACAACGCCACCAGGCCGATCACCGCGCCCACGGCGATGAGCGCGACCACGGTCAGGAGCCGTCGGTGGGTCAGCACAGCGGCACCGGCCACGGGTCACTCCTCGTTCGGTCGGCTCGCTGGGCGGCCGCGAGCAGGCCGGATGCTACGACGTCGCCGCGTGCGCCCGGCACGCACGCTGCCCGCCGGCAGGAACCGGCGGGCAGGGTGTCGGGACAGCCAGACTCAGGCGGCGCGGTCGAGCACGTCGAGCAGACCCGAGAGGTTGTGGGCGCGGGATGGGTGGCGCAGCTTCGCCAGTGCCCGGTTCTGCATCTGTCGGATCCGTTCCCGGGTCAGACCGAAGTGCGCCCCGATCTCCTCCAGCGTCTGCGGCTCCTGGCCGCCCAGACCGAACCGCAGCACCAGGATGATGCGCTCACGATCGTCGAGGGCGTTGAGTGCCGCGTCGATCTGGCTCAGCGCGTCACCTTCGAGGGCGGTGTCAGCGGGGTCGAGCTGGTCGGCATCGGCGATCAGGTCGCCCATCGTGGCGTCGCCGTCCTCACCGATCGGACGGTCGAGGCTGACGAGCTCCTGCATCGCGTCACGGACCTCACGGACGCGGTCGACGGTCAGGCCGACCTCCTCGGCGACCTCCTCCTCGGAGGGGTCACCGCCCTTCTGCTGGCGCAGGCGTAGCTCGGCGGCCCGCAGCTTGCCGTACAGCTCCCAGACGTGCGCCGGCACCCGGATCGTGCGTCCCTTGCTGGCGACACCACGCTGCAGGGCCTGGCGGATCCACCACACGGCGTAGGTCGAGAACTTGTAGCCCTTGGTGTGGTCGAACTTCTCCACCGCCCGCAGGAGCCCGAGGTTGCCCTCCTGGATCAACTCGATGAAGTCGAGGTCACGACCGGAGAACTTCCGGGCCTGCGGCACGACCAGCCGCAGGTTGGCCTGGACCATGCGTTCCTTCGCGCGCTCACCGTCACGGGAGACCTTGCGCAGCCGTGCCTTCTTGGTGCGGGTGAGCTGGTCACCGCGCTCCTTGAGGAGCGCGTCGGCGGAGAGCCCGGCCTGGTAGCGCTTGGCGAGGTCGGCCTCGTCCTCCTTGGTGAGCAGCGCGTGACGACCCGCGTCGTTGAGGTACTGGCGGACCAGGTCGGTCGTGAGCGCGGCGGAGGCGTCGCCGACCTCCTCGGGGACGTCGTCCGCCACGTCGTCGATCACCTGGACACCCTGATCGGTGGCCGTGATGATGGCATCGTCCACCCAGGTGTCACCGTGGATCTCGGGGACGTGGAGCTCCTGGAGCTCGGAGAGCAGCACGTAGCCACGTTCGGAGGACCGCTCGAGGAGTTCCTCGACGGCGACTTCGGCGGTTGGGAGCTCGGTGGCGTTCACCAGGCCTCCTCTTCACGGTCGGTGGCAGGTCGATCGAGACGCACGGCAGCGAACTCGACCACGGAAGCGGTGTGGCGTACGAGGCGGCGACGCTGCCACCCTCGCACGTCTGGTTCGGAGCCGGAAGGCCTGTGGTGCCGACCTTCGAGCATGTCCTCGGGCATCGAGCCGACAGGGCGGTGGCGGCGGGGGTAGGCTCCGAGGGTCTTCGCGTGTTCTTGTGGGGGCTGCGGACAGCATCCGCGCCGCAACCCGAACAACGTACGATGCCCGTCGCAGCGTCCCAAGACCATCTTTGCGTGCGCTCAGCGCGCGATGTCCGGGTCCTCGGGGCGGTCCCTGCCGTGATCGGCGGGCGCGGGTGCCATGACCCGACCGTCATGGCAGCTGATGCCCTCCCGCGCCAGGCGCGCGGCGTGCTCCTCCTCGAGGCCGGGCACGAGCCGCCCACCGGCCGTCACCACCCGCCACCACGGCAGGTCGGTCCCCGCACGACGCAGGACCTGGCCCACAGCGCGAGCGGCGCCCGGGTGCCCCGCCTCGGCGGCGACCTCACCGTAGGTCAGCAGCTGGCCCGCCCGGGTCGCCGCGACCACCTCGGTGACCCGGCGCGTGAAGGGTTCCACAGCGAGCTCCTCCGGGCAGCCAGATGGCCACTACGGTAGGGCTGGACGGGATCGGCGCGACGCCCGAGCCGTCGACGCCCCGGGGGCACGCCGGTCGCACGCCAGGTGGAAGCCCAGGTGGAAGCAAGGAGGAGGCTTCGATGATCACCGCCTTCGTGCTGCTCGACGTGGACGTGGACCAGGTGCCGGAGGCCGCCGAAGCCATCTGCCACCTCGACGGCATCACCGAGGTCTACTCCGTGACCGGACGCTACGACCTGATCGCCAAGGTCCGTGTGCCCCACAACGAGGATCTCGCCGACGTGGTCACGCGTGGGATCGGCAAGGTCGCGGGGATCCGCGGCTCGGAGACCGTGATCGCCTTCCGGTCCTACGCCGAGGAGGTGCTCGACGCCACCTTCTCCCTGGGACAGGAGCGTGCGGACTGACCGGCCCGAGGGCTCACCGAGACCACGGGGCCGTCACCGATGGCGGTGCCGGGTCGTGCCCGGGGTCCGCCGCCGCCTGGCCGTCGGGGTGCGGCTTGGCCGGGTAGGCGATCCGCGGGTGGTAGATCCCGACCAGCGAATCCACGAGCGTGTTCCGGGCCGTCGTCAGCTCACGGAACGTCAGGTCGCACTCCTCGAACTGGCCGTCGTCGAGACGCTCCTGCAGGAGGCGCTCGACGGTGGATTCGATCTCCTCGCGCGGCAGGGTGCCGCGTGACATCGCCATCGACCGCGTCGTCGCCTCGGAGCAGTCGGCGAGCAGCAGCAGCGCCGCCTCCTTGCTGCGTGGCTTGTGACCTCGGTAGCGGTAGGCCGCCTCGTCCACCGCCGCGCGATCACCGCCGGCGGCCCGCACGGCCTTGTCGTAGAAGTAGCTGACCAGCATCGTGCCGTGGTGGCTGCCGATGCACGCGACCACCTCCGGGGGGAGCCGGTGCTCGATCGCCATCTCGACCCCGTCGACGACGTGGTTCTGGATGATGGTCGCCGACACCCTGGGTTCGAGTTCGTCGTGGGGGTTGGCGATGCCCTGCTGGTTCTCGATGAAGAAGTGGGGCTGGCGGACCTTGCCGATGTCGTGGTAGAGCCCCGCGACGCTGCCGAGCAGTGGATCGGCACCGACCGCGCGACAGGCCCGCTCGGTGAGCGAGGCGACCATGACCGAGTGGTTGTAGGACCCCAGTGCCTTGGTCTCGAGCTCGCGCAGCAACGGATGGTTGCGGTCGGCGAGATCGAGCAGTGCGGTGACGGTGGGCAGGCGGAACATCGTCTCCAGGAACGGCAGCGCACCCTGGACCACGAGCGCGGTCACCAGGCCGTTGACCGCTCCCGCGGCCACGGCCACCCCCAGCAGGTCCCTCGGGCCGAACGCCAGCACCACCACGGCAGCGACCACCGGGTAGGTCAGCCCGGCACGCAGCGTCGCGGATCTGAGGTCGGAGCGTTTGGCGATGGTCGTGGTCAGCGGGACGCTGACCAGGACCACGATCGCGGCGAAGAGCGCGGCCGAGCCCGCCTCCGGCCGCACCAGCAGGACCAGCACCGAAGCCGGCAGCATCGCCGCGATCCCGATGACCGGATGCACGAGCAGGGCGATCAACATGGCCAGCGCCCCGGCCGGCACCGCGAACAGCCACCCGGCCGAGGTGACGTCGACCACCGCGGTCACGCCGACCACCAGCAGGGCGTAGGCGACCACCAGCAGCGACAGCAGCAGCAGCTTCTTGCCGGTCACCCAGACGATCGGCTGCATGCGCGAGAGGTAGACCCCGGCCACCGCGCTGACGAGCAGCATGGCCGCGGTCGCCGCGAGCCAGGCCCGCCACGGCCCACCGCCCGTCAGACCCAGCTCCTCGACCGCCTGGGCCTGTCGCGCGGTCACGACGTCACCGGCGCGCACGATCACCTCGCCGGGACGCCAGGTCTCGGTGACCTCCTCGACGCTCTCCGCGGCCCGCTCGCGCGCCGCTGCGGTGGCATCGGGGTCCACGGTGACGGTCGCTCGCATGTGCTGCTCGAGCACCGGCTGCGCGATCGAGGTCGCGGTGTCCTCCGGCAGGTTGCGCAGCGCGAACTCGACGGGCAGCGTCTCGGCCAGCAGCTGCTCGACGCCCTCCTCGGTGACCCGTTGCCGCGCCAGCTCCTGGGCGATGGCGATCGTCTCACGCTCGACGGCATCGAGCTCCGACGACGACAGCGCCACCAGCTCGGCGACCACGTCCTCGTCCAGATCGGGCTCGAGCACGGCCAGCGCCTCACGCTGCTGCGCCGGGCTCGGCGCCGAGGTCAGGGGATCGCTGGACCCGCGATCGGCCTCGCGCACCTCCCGGGCCGAACGGAACACCTCGCGGACGTCCCGGACGATGTTCGACTGCGCCTCCCGGTCCGGGGTGAGCACGGGTTCCACGCTCTCCGCCGCGGTCCGGCGGGCCGTCTCCGTGGCCTCCGGATCGGTCACCTGGACCAGCCGCTCGGCGAAGATCGTGCGAGGTGCCGGCTCACCGACGCGGACGGGCTGCTCGTCGGCGACCGCACCGATCGCCACGAAGATCGGCACGAGCAGCACGACCAACCCGGCCGCGACCAGACGCTGCAGCAGCAGGGAGCGGTCGGCGAGATCCACGGTGCTCCTGCGCTGTCGGTACCGAGGGGGCCATCGTCGCCCGCCGCGGTCCCCGGGGATGCCGGCACGGGCACCGCACAGTGTCGCGCATCCGACCGGGATCCGCCCAGTGGCGCCGGTCCCGGCACGCGACCGCTGCCCGCTCGGCCGTCCGTCCGCCCACCCGGTGGGCCGCCGACCTACGGCCCCAGGGGGCCGGGACGCGACGAGCATGGCCCGTGCGACGTCCCCCGTTAGGCTGCGCGCTGAACGCCCACCCAAGAACGCGAGGCGCCTGTGGACAGCTTCGACCCGTCACCGTGGGTCGTCCTCGGCCGGGACGATTGGGCCAGGCTGGCGCCGGCGACCCCGCTCACCCTCACCGAGCACGACCTCGAGCAGCTGCGGGGGATCAACGAGTACCTCTCGTTGACCGAGGTGGCCGACGTCTACCTGCCGCTGTCGCGCCTGCTCAACCTCTACGTGGCCGCGACCCAGGAGCTCCACCGCGCCACCGACACCTTCCTCGGCTCGCTGGCGGCGAAGGTTCCCTTCGTGATCGGCGTGGCCGGATCGGTGGCCGTCGGCAAGTCCACCATCTCGCGGCTGTTGCAGACGCTGCTGCGGCGCTGGCCCGACCACCCCGAGGTGGCGCTGGTCACCACCGACGGGTTCCTGCACCCCAACCACGAGCTCGAACGACGGGGGCTGCTGGACCGCAAGGGCTTCCCGGAGTCCTACGACACCGCGGCGCTGGTGCGCTTCGTCGGTGAGGTGAAGGCGGGGGCCCCCGAGGTCCACGCACCGGTGTACTCCCACCTGCACTACGACGTGCTCCCCGACCAGCACGTGGTCGTGCGTCAGCCCGACATCCTGATCGTCGAGGGGCTGAACGTGCTGCAGACCGGGGCGGACGGGGAACGGCCGGTGTTCGTCTCGGACTTCTTCGACTTCTCGGTCTACGTCGACGCCGACGAGCAGCACATCGAGCGGTGGTACATCGAGCGTTTCCGCCGGCTCCGCGATACCGCCTTCCGCGACCCGAGGTCCTACTTCGCGCGGTACGCCACGCTGACCGACGCCGAGGCCGACCGCACGGCGGCCGGCATCTGGGCCGAGATCAACGGGCGCAACCTGGCGGAGAACATCCTGCCGACCCGGACCCGCGCCGACCTGATCCTCGGCAAGGGACCGGACCACGCGGTCGAACGGGTGTGGCTGCGCAAGCTCTAGGCCGCGCACCGCGGGAGCAGGTCAGCCGCCCGTCGCCGACCCCGGCACCTCGGCGGGCGCCCGCCCCAGCGGCCGCCAGGCGGCGATGACACCGCGCAGCGCCGTGACCAGCGCCAGCGGCTGGTCGAGCAGCAGGTGGTGGTACGCGAAGGGCACGTCGAGGACCGGCACCCCGGCCTCGGCGGCCGGTGATCCGGCGAGCAGCTCGGCCATGTGCGCGCGGACATCGGCGTCCACGATCGCGGAATCCTCGCCGTTCACCACGGCCATGCGGCACCCGGCCCGCGCGAGCCGGTCACCGAACTGGCTCGGGTCGGAGGGCCCGGTCCGCCCCGTGAACACCCGCGGGTCGAACTTCCAGGTCCAGCCGTCCGCGGTGCGCCGCAGGCTGTGCTGCGCGATGTGGTCCAGCAGCCACGTGTTCTCGCAGGGCTGGGGCGGCACGAGTTGGAAGTGCTGCACGGCGGTGTCGAGGTCCGGGTAGGTCTTCGGCGCCCGGAACATCCGACCACCCCGACCCTCCTCGGACTCCGGGTCGGGACGGCGCAACGGCGTGTCCAGCAGGATGGCGCCGGCCAGGGTGGCGCCGTGGCGGGCGGCGAGCACGATCGTGATGAACCCGCCCATGGAGTGCCCGACCACCAGCGGCCGGCCGCTGCCACCGCCGTCGGCGGCGGCGGCGAGGATCTCCTCCGCCCACTGCTCACCGTCGTAGGCCTCACGCCACCCGCTGTCGCCGTGCCCCGACAGGTCGACCGCCACCACCCGGTGGGTCCGGGCCAGGCTCGGTGCGACCGCTGTCCACCAGCGCGCGTGGGCGGCCCCACCGTGGACGAGCACGAGCGTCGGGTCGCATCGGGACCCCCAGGCGATCCAGTGGACGAGGGCACCCTCGACCGCGACCTCGCCTTCCTCGGTCGGCGTCGACAGGGCCTCGAGGAACCACTGCGGCGCCCCGTCAGCACCCACGGGCGGGTGGGCAGATGTCGGCTCCACGAGGACCTCCGGCGTCGGACCAGGTGAGGCTAACGCCTGCCGGCTCAGCGACGGACGCCCGGCCGGCGCACGCGGCCGCGGTTGCCGCCACCCATGGTCCCCTTCGGTAGCGTGCTGCGGTCGCGCCCCGCACCGACACCCGCGCGACTCCGAGGCCCCCGTGTCCACGCCCCCGGCGCGATCGCGCCACCGTTCGGCACCGGCGGCGGCCGGTTTCGCTCCCGCCGACCTGCTGCTGCTGGTCGCACTGAGCTCGATGTGGGGGTTGTCCTTCCTGTTCATCGAGCTGGCCCTGCGTGACCTCGGCCCGCTGTGGATCGTCACCGGCCGGACCGTGATCGGCGGGGCGCTGCTGCTGTCGGTCGTGCTCGTGCGCGGCGGCCTGCCGCGGGGAGGTGGCCTGTGGTTGCGGCTGCTGGCGCTGGGGATCGTCAACAACGCCCTGCCGTGGGCCGCCATCGCCTGGGCGCAGCAGCGCCTGCCCTCCGGTCTGACCGGGCTGCTCATGGCGATCGTGCCGACCACCACCCTGCTGGTCGCGGCCGCCGTCGGCCTGGAACGCATCACCCCGCGCCGCCTGCTCGGGCTGCTGCTGGCCATGGCCGGGGTCGCCGTGATCGTCGGCGGTGACATCGAGCAACCGGGTCGGGTCGTGGCGGTACTGGCCGTGGTGCTGGCGACGTTGGGGTACGCGATGGGCGCGGTCTTCGCCAAGAGCCAGCTCTCCGGGCTGGCGCCACCCCTGGCGATCGCGACCGGCCAGGTCGTGAGCGCAGCGGCGGTCACGCTGCCGGTCGCCTGGTTCGTCGAGGGCACGCCGCAACTGTCGGGCCTGGCCCCGACCACGCTGCTGGCCATGACCCTGTTGGGCGCCTTCGGGACGGGCCTGGCCTTCCTGGTGTTCTACACCCTGGTCGCCCGGGTCGGCGCGACCAACGCGACACTGACGACCTACCTGATCCCGATCGTGGCGGTGGTCGCGGGGACGTGGCTGCTGGACGAGCGGCTGGGCGTGAGCGCGATGATCGGCGGCGGGCTGATCCTGGTCGGGATCTGGCTCGCCCAGCACGTCGCGTCCCCGCCGCGACCAAGCGGCGACACGTGAGGTCGTAGCCTGGCGGCGTCACCGCACCTGCGGCCGAGGAGGCCCTGCGATGCCACCGAGGGATGCCCCACGCGACGACCGCGGCCCGCTGGCCCGGCAACGCCTGCTGTGGCTCGCCTTCCTGGTCGGGGTCGTCGCCCTGGCCACGATCCTGACCGTGGTCGTGGACGTGACCCCGTCGCTGCCGGTCGCCCTCCCGCTGGTGCTCTCGGTGATGATCGGGGTTGCCGCCCTGCTGGCCACGATCGGGATCGACCGCGTCCTGGCTGCCACCCCACCCGCGGACGACACCGCCGCCATCGCGGAGCTGCGCACCCGTATGGTCCTCCAGGCGGTCATCGCGGAGACGACGGTGCTGGTCACCACGGTCCTCGCGGCGATGATCGGTCCGCGGTGGAACATCGCGATCGGCGGTCTCGCTGCGGTGGCGATCCTGCTGCGGGTGCGACCGAGCACCCCACGCCTGCGCCGCTTCGACCGCGCGTGGCAGGCCGCCGGTGCGGATGTCTCGCTGGAGCGGGGCCTGGTGACCGCCGACGTCGCGGGCACCTCCGAGCGCGATACCCGCTCCCCGGGCCATCCCGACACGTAGGGCTCATCGAACCCGGTCCGGCTCCACCCGGTCCCCTCACGACAAGGAAGCACCATGGCCACCGAGTACGACGCGATCCTGCTGGTGTCCTTCGGCGGGCCCGAGGCGCCCGACGAGGTCATCCCGTTCATGGAGAACGTGACCCGCGGACGCGACATCCCTCGCGAACGACTCGAGGAGGTCAGCCAGCACTACTTCAGCTTCGGTGGCCGCTCTCCCATCAACGATCAGAACCGGGCGTTGAAAGCCGCGCTCGAGGAGGTGCTCGCGGCCGAGGGGCCGGCGCTCCCGGTCTACTTCGGCAACCGCAACTGGCACCCGCTGCTGCCCGACACCCTGGCCCAGATGCGTGACGACGGCGTGCAACGCGCGATCTGCTTCGTCACCTCGGCGTACTCCTCCTACTCCGGTTGCCGGCAGTACCGGGAGAACCTGGCCGAGGCGCGCGCCGAGGTGGCGGGGGCTCCCGAGCTCGACAAGCTGCGGGTCTACTACAACCACCCGGGCTTCCTCGAGCCCCAGGTGGACTTCATCCTCGCCGCCCTGGAGGAACTGCCCGAGGAGGCCCGGGCCGGCGCGCACGTGGTGTTCACCACGCACTCGATCCCGCGGACCATGTCTCGGCACTGCGACTACGAGGCGCAGCACTACGAGGCCTGCCGGATCGTGATGCAGCTGCTGGCCGAGCGTGCACCGCTGCCCGACGGCAGCGAGCGACCGTGGCAGCTGGTCTTCAACTCCCGCTCGGGCCCGGAGTTCGTCCCGTGGCTGGAGCCGGACGTCAACGATCACCTCACCGCCCTGGCCGAGCAGTCCGCCCCCGGCGCGGTCTGCGTGCCGATCGGCTTCATCTCCGACCACATGGAGGTGATCTACGACCTGGACGTCGAGGCGGTGGAGACGGCCGAGGAGCTCGGTCTGCCCTTCGCCCGGGCAGCGACGGTGGGCACCGACCCGCGCTTCGTCGCGATGGTCCGCGAACTGGTGCGTGAGCGGTCCGAGGACGCTCCGGCACGGGCGCTGGGCACCCGTGGGCCCAACCACGACGCGTGCCCGATCGACTGCTGCTTCACCCCGGGGCAGGACGCCAAGGAGGTCGTGGCCGCTGCACCGGCACGCGTGCGGCCCGCGAGCTGAGGTCGGGTCGGGTCGGCCCGTCCGCGACCGGGCCAGGGCGCCGGTCCCTGGCCCGTGGAGGACGGTGCGCCGACTCGTTACCTTGGACCGGTCGCGGCCGGCGTGCCGCGACCGCCGCAACCCCAGCACCACGTGACCGACCAGGAGGCCAGGATGACCACCCGTCAGACGCCGCGCCCGCGCCGTGGTCCCGACGCCGTCATGGCCGCCGTGGAGGAGTTCGAGCTCAAGCAGCGCCTCGACGAGCCGGATGGCTCCTACCGGGCGACCGGCGACCTCGACCTGACCTGGGCCCGGGACCGCATCGAGACCGCACGGCGTGCCGCCGCCGCGGACGTCGTGACCCCCGAGGAAGCTCTGGAGTGGTTGTCGGCGACCGTCACCGACGAACGCACCGATGAGCCGGAGGTCGACGAACAGGTGCCGGACGGCAGCTGAGGAGCGGCCGCGAGCGCACCGCCGACGGTGTCGCCGCTACCGTTGGCGCCATGGAACTCGTCCTCGTCCGTCACGCCCAGCCCGAGTGGAACCGCGGTGACCAGGCCCAGGTGGATCCCCGTCTCACGGCGCTCGGCCAGGCCCAGGCCGACCGGCTCGCCGCGTGCATGGACGACGAACCCTTCGACGAGGTGTTGGTCTCCACGGCCCGACGGGCCCGCCGCACCGCCGCCCCCGTCATCGAGGTGGTGCGCGCCGCGACGGTGACGCAGCGGGCGTGGCTGCACGAGATCCACATGCCGGGCGCCTGGCAGGGCAGTCCGGCTGCGGAGGTCGGCCGGGTCATGGCCACCGCCCGCGACCGGTCACGCGAGGAGTGGTGGCAGGGCATGCCCGGCGGCGAGAGCTTCCACGACTTCCACGCCCGGGTCACCCTCGGCCTGACCAACGAGCTCGCCGAGCACGGGGTGGTCCGCGACGAGGAGCTGCTCTGGGAGGTCCCGGCGGCGGCCCGGGACCGTCGGCTGCTGCTCGTGGCGCACGCCGGCACGAACTCGGTCGTCCTCGGCCACCTGCTCGGCCTGCGTCCCGAACCCTGGGAGTGGGAGCGGTTCAGCTCCGCGCACGCCTCCATCACGGTGCTGCGCACCGCGCCCATCGCCAGCCGTCACATCTTCAGCCTGGAACGCTTCAGCGACATCTCCCACCTCGACGGGGTCGCGGTCACCCGCTGATCGACACCGCGTGGTCGGCCATCTCGCCGGGCAGCGGGAACCAGCGCAGGGCCTCCACCTCCGTGGGCAGCCGCAGCCGGGTGTCGGCGGCCGGGGGCGTTCCTGCCTGCAGCAGGCGTGCCCCCTCGGCCAGGACGTCCTCGAGCGCGGCGTCCGGCACCTGCTGGCGGCGCGCCGGCCAGGTGACCGTGCCGTTGGCGTAGGAGACCTCGTCCAGCGACATCGGTGGTGGGAGGCGACCGTCCCGGTGGGTCCAGCACCCGCTGGCCGGATCGAACCGGTAGGCGTCGACCAGGCGCCAACCGTCGCGGGCGACCAGGCGCACGGCCTCGATCAGGAAGTCGATCACCGCGTCGGTGAGGAACCACGTGAAGTTGATGCGCACCCAGCCCGGCTTCACGCCCGCACAGCCCGCGTCGATCGCCCGCTCGTAGGCGTGGGAGCGCTCCTCGTCGATGCCGAGCAACCGGTGGCCGTAGGGGCCGGCGCAGGAGCAGCCGCCCCGGGCCTGGATGCCGAACAGGTCGTTGAGCAGCGCCACCACGAGCTCGTGGTGCAGGTAGCGCGGGCCGTGCCGTACGACGAAGGACACGATCGACAGCCGTTCGGCCTCGAGGTTGCCGAGCACCTCGAGGTTGGGCTCGTCCCGCCACGCGGTGACGGCACGCTCGATCGCGGCCCGCTCGTGGGCGAGGATCGTCGCCTCACCGACGGCCTGCTTGAGCTGGAACACCAGCCCGGCACGGATCGCGCCGACGATGTCGGGGGTGCCGCCCTCCTCGCGTTCCTCGATGACGTCGAGGTAGCGGTGCTCGTGGGCGTTGACGTAGGCCACCGTCCCACCCCCCGGCACGGTCGGGACGCGGTTGTCGAACAGCGCCCGGCGGGCGATCAACAGACCCGGGGTGCCCGGCCCACCCACCAGCTTGTGCGGGGAGACGAACACCGCATCCTTGTGGTCGAGGTGCGCCTCGTCCGTCGCCCCGTCGGGCCCCGGACGGTGCGGGGCCATGGCCACCTCGATGTAGGGGGCGGCGGCCGCGCAGTCCCACAGGGCCAGGGCACCGTGGCGGTGCAGCAGCACCGACACCGCCCGGGTGTCGGTCAGGATGCCGGTGACGTTGGACGCCGCCGAGAACGATCCGATCTTCAGCGGCCGGTCGGCGTAGGCGACCAGGGCCTCCTCGAGCGCGGTGAGGTCGACGTGGCCGTCGGCGTCCTCGGGGATGCGGATCACCTCGGCGATCGTCTCGCGCCAGGGCAGCTCGTTCGAGTGGTGCTCGTAGGGCCCGATGAACACCACCGGCCGCTGCGCGGCGGGGATGCGTGCCGACAGCCCGTAGCGGGCGTCGAGCTCGGCCGGGACCCGGATGCCGAGCGCGCGGATCAGCTGGTCGATCGCGCCGGTGGAGCCGGTGCCGGTGAACAGCACCACGTGCTCCTCCCCCGCCCCGAAGGCCTGGCCGACGATGCGACGGGCATCCTCGCGGAACCGGGTGGTCTGGCGACCCGTGCCGGAGGTCTGGGTGTGGGTGTTCGCGTACAGCGGGAGGACCACCTCGCGCAGGTGGTCCTCGACGAAGGACAGCGCCCGTCCGGAGGCGGTGTAGTCGGCGTAGACCACCCGGCGCGGACCGAAGGGCGTCTCGACCGCTTCCGCTTCGCCGATCACCGATCGACGCACGTGGGCGACGAGTGCCTCGCGGTCGTCCTGGGACAGGGCCATGCGCCTCACCTCCGCCGAGGCGCGATCGCTGCGGCACCCCGGTCCTGGGACCGTACCGCCGTCCGAGCGGTCGGGCGGGTTGGCTCGCGTGGCCGGCCAGGGATGGAACACTGCGTCCCACCGGCAGCGGCGCCCGTCACCGGGCTCGCGTGAGCACGAGGAGCAGGGGTGGGCAGGCAGCGTGCGCAGACCGCGCCGCAGGTGGAGGCCGAGCAGGGCTGGGGGCCCGAGGTCGACCGTCGCGGCGGTCGCCGGATGCTGCGACGCGTGCTGGTCATCGTGCTCGTGCTCGTGCTGGTCGTTGCGGTCGGGGTACCCCTGCTCGCTGCCGGCCGTCTGGCGCGGATCCCGGTGCAGGGACTGGCGAGCGGCGGCTCGCCCCGGCACATGCTCATCATCGGTTCCGACAGCCGGGAGGGCCTCACGCGGCAGGAGCAGCGGGAGCTGTCGACGGGCAGCCAGGACGTGTTCACCGGTGAGCGCACCGACACGATCATCCTGCTGACCTTCGACCGCGGCCGCGCCGCCATGCTCTCCTTCCCCCGTGACCTGTGGGTCGAGCGCTGTGATGGCAGCAGCGGGCGCATCAACGTGGCGACCTCGATCGGCGGGCCCGAGTGCCTCGTGGACACCGTCGCCGGCGTCGCCGGGATCCAGGCACACCACGTCGCCAGGGTGACCTTCGGCGGCTTCCGTGAACTGGTCGACGCGGTCGGTGGCGTCGAGCTCTGCCTCGAGGACGCCATCACCGACCGCGACGCCGGGATCGATCTGCCCGCCGGTTGCCAGGTCCTCGACGGTGCCGACGCGCTCGGCTACGTCCGGGTGCGCAAGATCGACAACGACCTCGAACGCATCCGCCGCCAGCAGCGCTTCGTGCAGGCGCTGGCTCGCGAGTTGACCGAGCCGGCCGTGCTGCTGAACCCGCTGGCGGTGTGGGAGCTGTCCGGCCAGGCGGGACAGGCGGTCCAGGTCGACGAGCAGCTCGGCGTGATCGACCTCGCGCGGGTCGGCTGGGCCGGCCGCGCGGTCGCCGCCGGCGAGGTGGCCACCTTCACCGTGCCGGTGGTCCCGCGGACGACCTCCGGGGGAGCCGCCGTGCTGGAGCTCCAGCAGCCGGAGGCCGAGGCCGTGTTCCAGCGCTTCCGGGACGGACGTATCCTCGTCGAGACCGGCGGTGAGGACGCACCGGAGCTCTCCCGCGAGGAGATCCGGGTCGACATCGCCAACGGGACCGGCATCGCCGGCCTCGCCGGCGCGACGGCCGACGAGCTCGCCGCGCTCGGCTTCGAGATCGGTGAGGTGACCAACGCGCCACCGACCGTGGTCACGCTGGTGCGCTACCCACCGGGCCAGGACCGCGCCGCCCGGCTGGTCGCCGCGGACGTCCCGGGACCGACCGCGCTGGAGGAAGCCCCCGATCTCGAGCACATCGCTGTGATCCTGTCCGAGGACGCCACCCGATGACCCCGCGACCGTTGACCATCCTGACCGTGTGCCTGGGCAACATCTGCCGGTCCCCGACCGCCGAAGCCGCGATCCGCCAGGCGGCCGACGACGCCGGGGTGGCCCTCACCGTCCGCTCGGCGGGCACGGGCAGTTGGCACCTCGGAGCCCCACCCGATGCACGGATGCGCGCCGCTGGCGCCGAGGTCGGCCTCGGCATCGACGGTGTCGCCGCACGGGTCGAGGCCGATGCCATGACCGAGGCGGACCTGATCCTGGCGATGGACCGCTCGAACCTGGCGGAGCTGCAGCGTGTGGCGGCCAGCGACGACATCGACACCCCGATCGTGCTGTTCCGCGAGTTCGATCCCGACGCCGCACCGGGTGCGGAGGTCCCCGACCCGTACTACGGCGGCGCGGACGGGTTCGCCGAGGTCGTGGCGATCTGCCGACGCACGGCCGGCACGCTGGTGGACGCCCTGGCCGACGGCGGCGTGGCGGGGGCGCTCGCGCGCCGCGGTGCGGCACGATCCTGAGCTCAAAGCCCCCGACCCCGCTGCCCGGCGGACTGTCCCCGGTCCGACGCTCGCGGCGCCTGTCGGGCGGCTCGATCGCGGCGGTGTGGCACGCACAGCTGGCCGATGGCCGCGAGGTGGTGATCAAGGACGGCACCACCGCCGCCGAGCTCGAGGCGGAGGGGTTGGGGGCACTGGCCGCCGCAGGCGCACCGGTGCCCGAGGTCCTGGCGTTCGACGGCACCGTGCTCGTGCTGGAGTACCTGGCCGGCCCACCCGGTGACCGCGTCGCACTCGGGCGGGCCCTGGCCCGGGTCCACCGAAGCTCGGGCGAGCGGTTCGGCTGGCACCGCGACAACGTGATCGGCCCGCTCCCCCAGCCCAACCCGCCCACCGAGCAGTGGCCGAGGTTCCTGATCGACGCGCGGCTGCGGCCCCACCTCGACGTGCTGCCCGAGGACCTGGCTGGGCGCCTGGTCAGGGCCATCGAACGCGGGGCCGTGGCCGAACTCGCGGATCACGACGTCCCACCGAGCCTGGTGCACGGGGACCTGTGGTCCGGCAACGTGCTGGCGGACCGCTGGCTGCTGGACCCGGCCGTCCACCACGCCGATCGGGAGCTCGACCTGGCGATGCTGGAGCTGTTCGGCACCGCCGGCCCGCAGCTGCTCAGCGGCTACGAGCAGGAGTGGCCCCTGGACCCCGGGTGGCAGCAGCGCCTCCCGCTGCTCCAGCTGCCACCGCTGCTGATCCACGTGCGTCTGTTCGGTGCCGGCTACCTCCCGGGGATCGCCCGGCGTCTGGATGCCCTGGGGTGGTGATCGCGGGGCCAGCATGGCGCCGACCTCCCGGTCGGGGCCGCCGGCCGTCTCGCGCCCTGCCGTGGGGCGACTACCGTGCAGACGGTCGAGGAGGTGGCAGTTGGGCGTCGTGATCCGGATCCTGATCAACGCGGCCGCCTTGTGGGTGGCCGTCGAACTGCTGGACGGTTTCGACTACGACTTCGAGGGCAGCTCGTGGGTGGGCTTCCTGGCCGTCGCCCTGCTGCTCGGGGTGGTGAACGCGGTGGTGAAGCCGATCCTCACCCTGCTCTCGCTGCCGGCCGTGCTGCTGACCCTCGGGCTGTTCCTGCTGGTGGTCAACGCGCTCGCCCTGGGCCTGACGGTGTGGCTGTCGGAGGCGCTCGGTCTGCCGCTGACCAGCGACGGGTTCGGGTGGACCTTCCTGGCGGCCCTGATCGTCTCCCTGGTGTCGTGGGGGCTGGAAACCCTGTTGAGGCAACGGTGAGTCGAGCGGGAGTCAGCGTGTGAGCACCGAGACCGACCCGGCCCTCACGGGCCAGACCGTCGAGGTCCTGCAGGCGATGATCCGCAACGCCTGCGTGAACGACGGGACCGCCGCCTCCGGTCAGGAGCAGCGCAACGTCGCCGTGCTGGACGAGGTGCTCGACGGGCTCGACCGGGTGTACTACGAGCCCGTGCCCGGCCGACGCAGCGTCCTGACGACCGTGGAGGGCAGCGAGCCGTCGGCGCCCACGGTGCTGCTGCTGGGCCACCTCGACGTCGTCCCCGTCAGCCGCGACGAGTGGCGTGAGGACCCCTTCGGCGGCGAACTGATCGACGGCGAGGTGTGGGGACGCGGCGCGGTCGACATGCTCAACCTCACCTCGTCGATGGCGGTCGCGGTGCACCACCTCGCGACCCGCGCCCGTCGGCCGCGTGCCACCGTGAAGTTCCTCGGGGTCGCCGACGAGGAGGCGGGTGGCACGCTCGGCGCCGAGTGGATCGCCGAGCACGCCTGGCCGGACGTCGCCTGTGACTACGTGCTCACCGAGTCGGGCGGCATCCCGGTCGAGGGCGCCACCGGGCGCGCGATCGTGTTCGCCACCGCCGAGAAGGGCATCGGGTGGCGGCGGCTGACGGTGCGCGGGACCCCGGGCCACGGCTCGATGCCCTACGGGGCGGACAACGCCCTGGTCACCGCCGCGGAGGTGATCCGACGCCTCACCGCCTACGAGCCCGAGCCGACGCTGAACGACCACTGGCGCGCGTGGGTCCGCCACCTCGACGTCGCCGAGGAGCTGCGGGCCGCGCTGCTCGACCCCGGCCGGCTCCAGGACGCGCTGGGGCAGCTCGACCCGAAGATGGCCCGCTACGCCCACGCGTGCACCCACACCACCTTCAGTCCCAACGTGGTCCACGGTGGGACGAAGATGAACGTGATCCCCGACACCGTCCACCTCGACATCGACATCCGGACCCTGCCGGGGGTCGGGAGCGCCGAGGTGGATGCCATGCTGGCCGAGGCGCTGGGTGACCTGGCCGCCCGGGTGACGATCGTGCCGGGTGACGTGGCTCGGCACGCGACCGCCTCGGCGCACGACACGCCGCTGTTCGAGCTGCTGCGCCGCCGGGCGGCGGCGGTCCATCCCGGGGCCGAGCTGCTGCCCTGGATGACGGTCGGCGGGACCGACGCGGCGTTCTTCCGGCGCCGGGGGGTGCCGAGCTACGGGGCCGGCATGTACAGCGCCGATCTGACGCTGGAGACCTTCCAGAGCCGCTACCACGGCCACGACGAGCGCATCGACGTGCCCTCGCTGGCGCTGTCCACGCAGCTGTGGATCGACCTCGTGGACGGCCTGTAGGCCCGTCCATCGCGGCCCGGTCCCCCGTGCGTCAGCGCCCGGTCGGTGCCACCCCGAGCTCGGACATCAGGCCCCGCACCCGTTGCTCGATGTCGTCGCGGATCGGGCGGACGGCGTCGACGCCCCTGCCGGCCGGGTCCTCGAGCTCCCAGTCCAGGTAGCGCTTGCCGGGCAGGACCGGGCACGCGTCCCCGCAGCCCATCGAGACGATCACGTCGGCCACGCCCACGGTCTCGTCGGTCCAGGGCTTCGGGTACTGGTCGCGGATGTCGATGCCCTTCTCGGCCATGGCCTCCACCGCCGAGGGGTTGATCGACTCCGCCGGGGCGGAGCCGCCGGACAGGACCTGGATGCGGTCGCCGGCCAGATGTGAGAGCCACCCGGCGGCCATCTGGGACCGGCCGGCGTTGTGGACGCACAGGAAGAGCACGGTGGGGGTGTCGGACACGAGCAGACCTTCCGTCTTCGCGATCGCGGTGAGTCGCTCCCGAGCGAAACGCTCGGCGAGCAGGGACACGTAGTCGTGGTAGGCGGCGCCGGACAGACGTGCGAGCGAGTCGTCGAGGTAGCGTTCGATCGTCTCGCGGTTGAAGGTCCCGTCGAACCGCCGCTGGAGACGGGTGGCGGCGTCCTGCAGGGCGTGCTGCTGGGACAGGGACAGCTCCTGGGTGGCCATCGTGGTGCTCCTCGGTGATCGCCGTACTGCCGCCGGACCGGTGCCGGCGGACGTCGCAAGGTTCAGGCGGCAGGCGCGATGCTGGCGGCCAACAGCTCGATGCGCGTGACCAGCTGCCCGTAGGCCGCCTCGAACTCCTGCGGCCCACCCTCGATCGGGTCGGGCACGCTCCAGTGCAGCGCCGGCGCGTCGAAGGGCAGGCCCGCTTCCCGGGCCCGGTCGCACACCGACACCACCAGGTCGGGTGCGCTCGCGACCGCGTCGTAGCCCTGGGGCCGCGCCGTCGTCAGGTCGATGCCATGGCGCGCTGCGGTGGCCACCGCCAGCGGGTGCACGGCGCCGGCGGGTCGCTGCCCGGCCGAGCCGGCCGGCCGTCCCGTCGCCCGCTCCCACAGTGCCGCCGCCAGCTGCGACCGGGCCGCGTTGTGGGTACAGACGAACAGCACCTCCTCGGCCACCACCACCGGCGCCTGACCGAGCTGCGCGACGACCTCCAGGCACAGGCGGACGTAGCGCCGACGGGCGTCGCCCTCCGACGGGGTGCGCTCGATCAGCCCCACCTCCTCGAGGACGTCGAGGTGGAAGGCCACCAGGTTGGACCCGATCCCCGTCAGCCGCGCCAGTTCCCCCGGGGTGCGGTCGGAGAGCCGCAGCGCGTCCACGATCGCCA
>JAWLDJ010000014.1:0-42159 GCA_041686695.1 Nitriliruptoraceae bacterium | reverse complement strand
CACCGCCATCGCCGAGCACGTGCCGGTCGACCTCGAGCTACGCGGCTGCCCGATCGAGACCAGCCAGCTCGTCGAGGTCATCAACGCGATCCTGGCCGGTCGCAAGCCCGTCACGCCGACCCACTCGGTCTGCGTCGAGTGCAAGCTCCGCGGCAACCTCTGCGTGGCGGTCGCCCACGGCACCCCGTGTCTGGGGCCGGTCACCCAGGCAGGCTGCAACGCCCGGTGTCCGAGCTTCGACCGGGGCTGCTACGGGTGCTTCGGTCCCGCCGAGTCACCCAACACCGCGTCGCTGGCCAGCTGGCTCGAGGACCGGTTCGCCCTGGACCACCCGGAGCTCGTCCGCCTCTTCCGGACCTTCAACGCCGACGCCCCCGCCTTCCGACGTGAGTCCCGCCGCCACGAACCCGAGGAGGTGGCGACGTGAGCCACACCCACGACCGCACCATCTCCGTCGAGGCGCTCGCGCGCGTCGAGGGGGAGGGCGCGATGCACGTCGAGGTGGCCGACGGCCGCGTGGAGCAGGTCCAGCTGCGCATCTACGAGCCACCTCGCTTCTTCGAGGCCTTGCTCCGCGGGCGGACCTACCTCGAGCCGCCCGACATCACCGCCCGTATCTGCGGCATCTGCCCGGTCGCCTACCAGCTGTCGGCGATCAACGCGATCGAGTCGCTCTGCGGGGTCGGCACCCCCGAGGGCGCCGCGCTGCCCGACGGGATCCGGCAGCTGCGGCGCCTGTTGTACTGCGGCGAGTGGATCGAGAGCCACGTGCTGCACATCTTCCTGCTCCATGCGCCCGACTTCCTGGGCTACCAGGGGGCCATCGAGATGGCAGCGGACCACCGCGACCTGGTCGAGACGGCGCTCCGGCTGCGCAAGGCCGGCAACCAACTGCTCGAGGTGATCGGGGGACGTGCGATCCACCCGATCAACGTCCGCATCGGCGGGTTCCACCGGGCACCGACCCGGGCCGAGCTCGAGGCCATGGTCCCGGAGCTCGAGTGGGGGCGGGACGCCGCGATCGAGGCGACCCGGCTGGTGGCCGGGTTCACGTTCCCCGAGCTCGACCAGGGCCACACCTTCGCCGCGCTCCGCCCGGAGCTCGACCGGCTGCCACCCGGGTCCACCGGCTACCCGCTCGAGGGCGGGAGGCTCGTGACCACCACCGGGCTGGACATCGGCATCGAAGCCTGGCCGGAGCACTTCCACGAGGAGCACGTTGCCCACTCCACCGCCCTGCACGGCCGGATGACCGGGGGTGGGACCTACCTCGTCGGCCCGGCCGCCCGGTTCAACCTGAACGCGGACCGGCTCCCTCAGGCGATCGCGGAGCTGGCGGCGGAGGTCGGCTGCGCCGAGGCGGTGACCAACCCCTTCCGCAGCATCGTCGTGCGGGCGATCGAGACCGCCTACGCGTTCGACGAGGCCCTGCGGCTGATCGAGGCCTACGAGCGTCCCGCCGAGCCGGCGGTGGCGATCGAGCCCGTCGCGGGCACCGGGCACGGCGCCACCGAGGCGCCGCGCGGCATCCTCTACCACCGCTACACGCTGGACGACGACGGCCTGATCACCGACGCGGCCATCGTGCCGCCGACCTCCCAGAACCAGCCCGCCATCGAGGAGGACCTCCTCGACTTCGTCCAGGCCCACCTCGAGCTGGACGATGATGCGCTCCAGTGGCAGTGCGAGCAGGCGATCCGCAACTACGACCCGTGCATCTCCTGTTCGACCCACTTCCTGGATCTCACGGTGCGACGACGGTGACCGTGCTGGTGCTGGGTGTCGGCCATCCCGACCGCGGCGACGACGCGGCGGGGACCATGGTGGCGCGGGCCCTCGACGGCACCCCGGGCATCGTGGCGCGGGTCGTGAGCGGCGACCCCAGCCAACTGCTGACCGACCCGCTGTGGGACACCGCCGAACGGGTCGTGCTGATCGACACCGTCCACACCGGTCATCGTCCCGGCACCGTGCACCACTGGAGCGGACGGCGGTTGCTCGAGCACGTACCCGCCACCGGTGGCGGCACGCACGACCTCGGGGTGGCGACCACGCTCCACCTGGCCGCCGCCCTCGGACGCCTGCCAGCCGACCTCACCGTGATCGGTATCGAGGGGGCCTGCTTCGAGGTCGGACACCCACCGTGCCGACCCGTGCGCCACGCGACGGCGATGGTGGCCGCTGACCTGGCCCGGAGCCTGGAGGGGGGCGATACCAGCGGCGCCCTCGGGGTCGCGGTCGGGGTCGTCGACCTGGGGGGCGGAGGCGGCGTCACCCAGCGCCGCCAGGTGCGCCTGCGTGAGGGCTGACTGTGCCTGCTCGTCGCTGATCGTCGGTTCCAGATCCCCTCGTTGCGGCCCGTACCGCCCGAACTGCGCGTGGTTCATGCCCTCCACCTCGACCATGGTCGCGGTCGGCGGGAGCAGCTCCCGACGCTCGGCGAGGTCAGCGGGCGTGGCCAGACCGTCCCGCGTGCCCGACACCGACAGCACCGTCAGATCCGTCCGGGAGCTGAGCTCGGCGCCGGGGGTGGCGAAGGAGGCCCACAGCGTCAGACCTTCCACCGCTCCCGGTGGCTGGCCCCCGAGCCAACTGGCCGCCATCGCACCTCCCAGGGAGTGACCACCGACCCACCACCGGTCGATCTGAGGGGTGTCCGCGATCAGGTCCGCGGCACGCGACCGGCCGAAGATGGCGAGGTTCAGCGGCATGCGGGGGATCAGCACCAGCGTGTCCGTGGCGGCCACGATCGGCGCCCAGGTGGCGATGTAGGCATCACGGTGGACCCGCGCGCCCGGGTAGAACACCACCCCCTGGGTGGGCTCGACCCCGGCGGGGCGTAGCTCGACCACCGGACCCCGGGTCACCTCGACGGCGGGGTCGGCCAGCGCCGCCTCCAGCGGTCCCGGCTCCGCGGGCGCAGCCAGGCTGGCCCAGACCACGAACCCGAGGATGGCCGCGACCAGCAGGCCCACCAGGACCCACAACGCGATCCGTAGCCGACGGCGGACGGGTCGGGCGTCCGCAGCGCCCTCGTCCATCGTGGCCATCAGCAGATCCTCGGCAGCTGCTCCCCGAGCGGCAGGTCCACGACGCGTCGGGCGCCGATGCCGGTGCGTGCCACCACGATGCCCCGATGGTCCTCGACCACCTCGCCGACCCGTACCGCCTCGCGGCCGTGGGGGTGACTGCGCATCGCTGCCAGGACCTCGTCGGTCACCTCGGGGGCGACCACGGCGACGAGCTTGCCTTCGTTGGCCACGTGGGTCGGATCGAGACCGAGGAACCCGCAGGCTGCGGCCACGTCCGCTGGGACCGGGACATCGCGCTCCACGTACTCGATGCCGGCGTCGCCGGCCTCGGCCAGCTCGCACAGCACGGCCGCGAAGCCGCCCCGGGTGGCATCACGGAGCGCCCGCAGGCCGCCACCGGGCGCCGCTGCCAGCATGGCCTGGACCAGCCCGGCCAGCGGCGCGGAGTCGGTGCGGAGCTCGGTCTCGAACTCGAGGCCCTCACGCAGGCTCATGATCGCCATCCCGTGCTGACCGATCGGACCGCTGAGCAGGACCTGGTCACCGGGTCGCACGCGCCGCGGACCGAGCTCGACACCGTCCGGGACGACACCGAAGCCCGCGGTGGTGATCGTCAGGCCGCCCCGGTCGCGGGCCTCGACCACCTTGGTGTCGCCGGTGACGAGCTGGACCTCCGCAGCGATCGCGGCGCGGCCCATGTCCTCGGCGATCCGACCCAGGGTGGCGAGCTCGAGGCCCTCCTCGAGGACGAACGCCGTGGACAGCGCCACCGGGACCGCTCCGGTCATGGCGATGTCGTTCACCGTGCCGTTGACGGCCAGATCACCGATGCTCCCACCGGGGAAGATGACCGGGGTGACCACGTAGCTGTCGGTGGAGAAGGCCAGGCGGCCGCCGCCGGTGGGCAGCGGCAGCACCACGGCGTCGTGCGAGGGGTCGTCGACACCACCACCGAAGGCGGGGCGGAACAGGTGCTCGATCAGCTCCTGGGACAGGCGGCCGCCGCCACCGTGCCCGGTGACGATCCGCTCGTGGTCGCGGAGCGGGAGGGGGCAGCTCCACGCCCCGGCGGCGACGCTCAAGACGACCTCGGTGTCGCTGGTCACGCTCGCACCTTCTCTTGCAGATCGAGCCGGCGGTACTGGTAGTAGGCGGCGCAGGCACCCTCGGAGGACACCATGGTCGCCCCGAGGGGCTTGCGCGGCGTGCACGTGGTGCCGAACTGCTCGCACTCGTTCGGCTTGATCAGCCCCTGCAGGACCTCACCGGAGCGGCACAACGGCGACTCCTCGACGTGGAGGTCCTGCACCTCGAAGCGGTGCTCGGCGTCGAACTCGCGGTACCGCGGCGAGAGCCGCCAGCCGCTGGCCGGGATGACGCCGATGCCGCGCCAGGGACGGTCGCACACCTCGAAGACGTCCGCCAGCACCGCCTGGGCGGCCGGGTTGCCCCCTGCCTGCACGGCCCGCGGGTAGGCGTTCTCCACCTCGGCGCGGCCCTCCTCCAGCTGCAGCAGTGCCCGGCGGATCCCCTCGAGGACATCCAGGGGTTCGAACCCGGTCACCACGATCGGCACGTCGAAGCGCGCCACCAGCGGCTCGTACTCGGCGGTGCCCATCACGACGTTGACGTGACCGGCGGCGAGGTAGGCGTTGACCTGGGTGTCCGGCGAGGAGGCGATCGCCGCGATCGCCGGCGGGACCAGCACGTGGCTGACCAGCATGGAGAAGTTGGTGAGCCCGCGCCGCTTGGCCTCGACCACCGTCATCGCGTTGGCGGGGGCGGTGGTCTCGAACCCGATGCCGAAGAAGACGACCTCCTTGTCCGGGTTGTCGGCCGCGATCCTGACCGCGTCCAGCGGTGAGTACACGACCCGGACATCGCCACCGTTCGAGCGGATCTGGAACAGGTCGTGGTGGCTGCCGGGGACCCGCAGCATGTCGCCGAAGGAGCAGAAGATCGTGTCGTCGCGGGCCGCGATCGCCAGCGCCTTGTCGATCGTCTCCAGCGGGGTGACGCAGACGGGACAGCCGGGGCCGTGGATCAGACGCACCTGCTCGGGCAGCAGCTGGTCGATGCCGTTGCGCACGATGGAGTGGGTCTGCCCGCCGCAGACCTCCATCAGGGCCCAGGGCCGGGTGACGATCCGCTCGATGTCCTCGAACTGCTGTCTGGCGAGCTCGGGGTCGTTGAACTCGTCGAGGTACTTCACGCGCCGCCCCCTCCCGCGGCGGACGCCGGGCTCGCCACCGGGTCGTTGCCGGGCGGTGCGCCGGCGAGGTGCTCGGGCGCCGGGTCGGGACCGGCGGGTTCCTCACCGAGTTCCTCGGCGAGGTTGCCGATCGAGCGGATCAGCTCGAGCGTCTCCAGGGCCGAGGCCTCGTCGATCCGTGTGATCGCGAAGCCGACGTGGACCAGGGTGTAGTCACCCACCTCCGCCTCCGGTAGGTAGGCCAGGCAGACGTCCTTGCGGATACCGCCGAAGTCAACGGACGCCATCGGCGTGCCCTGCTCGTCACGGATCGTCTCGATCCGTCCGGGAACCCCCAGGCACATCGTCGTTCCTTCCGTCGTCGCTGGTCGATCGGGTACGGGCCGGTCGTGTGCGGGTCAGTCGTCTGCGGGCGGTTCGTGCGTCGGCCCGTCGTGTGCGGGCCGGTCGTGTGCGGGCCGGTCGTGCGTGGCGGGTCGGTCGTGCGCGGGCCGGTCGTGCGTGGCGGGCCGGTCGTGCGTGGCGGGACCAGCGTCTCCGGCGAGCCGTGCGGCGACGGCGGCGAGCTGTCCGTATGCCAGCCCACCATCGTTGGGCGGGACCAGCCGGTGGGTCAGCACGGTGTGCCCCCGCTGCTCCAGGCGGGTGCGGGTCCGGGTCGTCAGCCAGGCGTTCTGGAACACCCCGCCGGTCAGGCCCACCGTACGCGTTCCACCGTCCGCTGCCACCCGGTCGGCCACCACGGCGATGGCGGCGGCGACGGCGAGGTGGAACCCAGCTGCGATCGCCGCGCGGTCCACCCCGGCGAGCACGTCGGCGACGACCGCCCGCAGCACGGGCGCCGCATCGAGGACCTGCACGGTGGCGTGGACCCGGCCCACGCCACCTTCCGACGGATCCGCGCCCGCCACCTCGTCACCGGTGCCCGTGCCGGTGCCGGCACCGGTGACGGGATCGGGGCGTGAACGGGGACCGATCGCGAAGCGGTAGCGGGGGGCGTCCTCGTCGGCGTTGCCCGCCTGGCTCCAGGCGTCAGCGAGCCATTCGAGCTCGATGGCGGCCTGTCCCTCGTAGGTGATCCGCTGCCGCACGCCGAGCAGGGCGCTGACCGCGTCGAAGAGCCGACCGGCCGAGGACGTCGGCACGCAGGCCACGTCGCGTTCGAGTTGCCGACGCAGCAGTCCGCGCTCGTCCCGCGTGAGCGCCGCGACGCAGGGCAGCGGTTCCTCCCAGGTGATCCCCGCCGCCCACAGCTGCGCCAACGCCATCCTCGACGGGTTGGTGACAGCGGAGTCCCCGCCGGGCAGCGGGACGGTGGCGAGGTGGGCGGTGCGGGTCGCGGCGGCCTGGCTGGCGAGGAGTACCTCGCCGCCCCACACGGTGTGATCGGTGCCGTAGCCCGTGCCGTCGAAGGCGACGACGAGCGCCACCTCGTCGGGCGCCAGATCGTGCTCAGCCAGCAGGGCGGCTGCGTGGGCATGGTGGTGCTGGACGGGTTGGAGTCGCTCGCGGTGGTGCCGCCGCGCCCAGGCATGGGTGGCGTAGGACGGGTGCGGATCCACCGCCACGTGCTCCGGGTCGACCTGGAAGAACGTCGTCAACTGCTCGGTGGCCCGCTCGAACGCCTGCAGGGTCTCCAGCGCCCCGAGGTCGCCGATGTGCTGGCTGAGCCAGGCCTGCTGGCCGCTGGCCACGCCGACGGTGTTCTTGAGCTCCGCACCGACCGCGAGCATCGGTGGGGCGTGAGCCGGCAGGCGCAGCGGGAGCGGGGCGTCGCCCCGCGAGCGCCGGATCGGCACCACCTCGCCGTCGATCTCGCGGACGACACCGTCGTCGCAGGGCACGTGGATCGGGCGGTCGTGGAGCAGGAACCCGTCCACCAACGGCGTCAGGCGGTCGCGGGCGTCGCCATCGTCGAAGCAGATGGGCTCGCCGCTGATGTTGCCGCTGGTCATCACGAGCACCCTCGGCACGAGCGGCGTCCCGTCGGGCCGTGGGGCCAGGAGCAGTTCGTGCAGCGGTGACGACGGCAACATGACCCCGAGCCAGGGGTTGCCGGGGGCCACCTCGTCCGCCACCGTCAGCCCGTCCGTCGGCCGCCCCGTGTCGGCCCGCGTCAGGGCGTCCGCCCCCTTCCACGCGGCTGCCGGCCGCGACGTGTCCGTTCCCGTTCGTCGCCGGGCCAGCACCACCGGCCGCTGCGGGGAGGTCAACGCGGCCAGTTCGGCGTCGCTGAACGTCGCGATGCCCCGAGCCACCTCGACATCGGCGACCATCACCGCGAAGGGCCTGTCGGGGCGCTGCTTGCGCCGGCGCAGCAGCGCGACCGCCGCCGGTGCCGTGGCATCACAGGCCAGGTGGAAACCACCGATGCCCTTGAGCGCGATCGTGCCGCCCTCGGCCAGACGCTGCTGAGCGGCAGCCAGCGCGGGCTCCGTGCCGTTGACCGGTCCAGCGCGTGCAGCGCCGTCACCTCGGCGGGGGCTGCCCGTGTGGGGACCGGCAGTGCTCGCGACGGGCTCGTAGCGCAGCGTGGGGCCACAGTCGGGGCAGGCGATCGGCTGGGCGTGGAAGCGTCGGTCGGCGGGGTCGTGGTACTCGCTGCGGCAGGCATCGCACATCGCGAAGCCGGCCATCGTCGTCGCCGGTCGGTCGTAGGGCAGTGACCTCACGATCGTGAAGCGGGGCCCGCAGTTGGTGCAGGTCGTGAACGGGTGTCGGTGACGGCGATCGCTCGTGTCGAAGAGTTCGGCCCGGCAGTCGTCACAGATCGCGATGTCGGGGGGCACGAGGGTGGCGATGGGCCCGCCGGCCGGGCTCGCGACGATCCGGAACGTCGCCTCGCCACCAGCGTCGTCGACCGGTGGCACCGGCGTCACCTGGACGTCGTGGACGCGAGCCAGCGGAGGCGCGTCCTGCCGGACGTGCACGGTGAAGGCATCGACCGCGGCCGTGGGGCCCTCCACCTCGACGAACACCCCGGCAGCGTCGTTGCCCACGTGACCGACCAGTCCGAGGTCACCGGCCAGACGGTGCACGAACGGCCGGAAGCCGACGCCCTGGACCACGCCGGTGATCCGCACCCGGAGGCGGGTCCGCATCGCGGGCATCCGAGCTCCGATCCGTCCGCGTCCGGGGTCACCACGCCGGCCCGGGCCACGTGATGGCCCACCTCAGCCGGTGCGGGCGACTGCAGTCTGCAGTCTCACCGGCCCGTGGCATCCCCCGCAAGGCCTCACGACCCTGGTCGAGGTATCGGAGTACCCAGCCGACGGTCGCTCGGATGCCAGCCGGGCGGATCGGGGCGCACAGCCGGCCAGCCGTGGCCGGCTCACTGCCCCACCTCAGCCAGCCGGGCGGATCGGGGCGCACAGCCGGCCAGCCGTGGCCGGCTCACTGCCCCAGCACGTCTGATCAGCCAGCCGAGGCCGACGCACGGTCTCCGGAACTCCCACGGACAGCGCGGGACACCTGCACCAGGGCCAGCGGCACCAGCCCGAGCACCAGCGCGAACGCCCACGCCTGACCCGGCAGCGCGGTGAGCCGCAGCAGGTCGCGCAGCGGCGGGATGCCCAGCGCGGCGGTCTCCAGCACCAGGGTCACCGCCAGCGCCGCCCACAGCCACCGGTTCCGGCTGGCACCCCGGAACCCCGACCCCGACTCCGTACGGGCATTGAACACGGTGAGCACCTGTCCCAGCGACATCGCGACGAACGTCATGGTCTGCGCCCCCGCGGTGCCGAGGTCGAGCAGCAGCGTGCCGGCAGCGAAGGCCGTCAGTCCCACCGTGGCGACCAGCAGGGCCGATGCCAGGATCCGCCGTACGGCCGGGCGATCGATGACGGGCTGACGGGGATCGCGCGGCGGCTCCTGCATCACGTCGCCGCGGCTCGGCTCGAGCGCCAATGCGAAGGACGGCAGCACGTCGATGACGAGGTTGTTCCACAGGATCATCAAACCGGCCAGGGGCGGAGGGAACCCGGCCACGACCGCGGTGGTGATCACCAGCACCTCGGCGACGTGCCAGGAGAACAGGAACTGCCCGAAACGGCGGATGTTGGCGAAGATCCGCCGACCCTCCTCGACCGCGACCTCGAGGGTCTCGAACCGGTCGTCGAGCAGGACGATGTCGGCGGCGTCCTTGGCGACGTCGGTGCCCGAGCCCATCGCCACGCCGACGTCGGCCTGGCTGAGCGCCGGGGCGTCGTTCACGCCGTCCCCGGTGACCGCCACGACCTCGCCGTGATCCTGGAGCGCCTCGATGATCGCGAGCTTGTGTTCCGGGTCGACCCGTGCGAAGACATGCGTGTCGGCCACGGCCTCGCGCAGTTGCTCCTGCGACCACTGGTTGAGCTGGGCGCCGGTGATCGGGTCGGGCTCGTCGATCCCCAACCGGTCAGCGATCGCCGCGGCGGTGTCCGGACGATCGCCGGTGATCATCACGACCCGGATCCCCGCACCATGCAGGGCGGCGATGGCTGCACGAGCCGCACGCCGGGGCGGGTCATGCATGCCGACCACGCCCAGCGGCGCCAGTCCCTCGAACAGCTCGTCGTCCGAGGCCCCCGCTTGCGGCGCCGACCCCTGAGCGAACGCGAGCGTGCGCAACGCCTGCTCGGCCATGCGCTCCGCCGCGTCGACGAGCGAGGCATCAGCCTCTGCCGACGCCAGGAGCACCTCCGGAGCCCCCTTCGCGAGCACCGTGGCATCGATGACCACGGCCATGCGCTTGGTGTCGGAGTCGAAGGGGACCTCTCGCTCGCGGGTGCTGCTCTCCCGCAGTTCGCGCCAGGAGAACCCGTGCGCCTGCGCTCCCCGCAGCAGTGCCACCTCGGTGGGATCGCCCACGGGGTCGCCATCGGGATCGACGTCCGCGTCGTTGCACAGGACCGCGACCCGCCACAGGTCGTCCTCGTGCGCCCCCTCCGCCGCGACGAGCTCGACGACCTCCATCTCGTTGCGCGTGAGCGTGCCGGTCTTGTCGGAACACACCACGGTGGTCGACCCGAGCGTCTCCACCGCGGGGAGCCGTCGCACCAGGGCGTTGCCTGCCGCCATCCGGCGCATCCCGACCGCCAGGGTCAGCGTCGCGACCGCGGGGAGGCCCTCGGGGACGACCGCGATCGCCAGCGCCACGGCCGTCTCCGCCATCTCCGCCACCTGTTGACCGCGGAGCAGCCCGAGGCCGAAGAGCGCTGCGGCTCCGACGACCACGGCGACGGCGAGGCGCCGACTGAGCTCATCGAGCCCCCGCTGCAGGGGCGCCTGGGTCTGTTCGGCACCGCCGGCCAGGTCCGCGATCCGGCCCATCTGGGTAGCACGGCCCGTGGCCACGACCACCCCGCGCCCACGTCCGGCGACCACGGTGGTGCCCATGAACGCCATGCCGGTGCGGTCGCCCAGAGCGGCGTCCTGTGCGACCGCCTCGGTGGACTTGTCGACGGCGTGGCTCTCACCGGTCAGGCCGGCCTCCTCGACCTGGAGGCCCTCAGCCTCGAGCAGCCGCACGTCCGCCGGGACCTGCTCACCCGCCTCGATCCCGACGATGTCGCCGGGTACCAGCTCGACTGCATCGATCTCGTCGCGCCGGTCACCGCGCTCGACCTCGGCGACCGTGCCCATCAGCCGCTTGAGCGCCGCCATGGAACGAGCCGCCTGCCACTCCGTCAGGAAACCCACGATCGTGTTGACGGCCAGCACGACCAGGATCGCCGCCGCCTCGATCACCTCACCGATCAGGAACCCGACGATGCCGGCACCGAGCAGGAGCACGACCACCGCGCTGGCGAGTTGCCGCCACAGCACCCGCCACCAGCTCTCACCGCTGTCGTCCGCCAAGACGTTGCGGCCGTACCGGGCCCGACGGTGGGTGACCTCGTCATCCGACAAGCCGACATCGGGATCGACCTCGAGTCCCGAGAGGACCTCGTCGACGGGCTGGGCATGTGGGTCGCTCGGCAGCGTGACCGTGCGCGACCGCTCGGATGTCTGCGGCATGGGGCCACCTTACGCATCGGATGATCGTGCCGGGGAGACGGCGCCGGGCCCATCGACCGATGAGCGGACCCGTGCTCCCGTCCGGGATCCGGGCGTTGACCCCGGGCGATGACACGAAATAAGATATGAAAGACTGTTCAGGTATCTGTGTAGGGACGGGTGCGACATGGGTGGTGCTCGAGCAGCGTCGGCCGGCGGCCGCCATCGACGCGCTCTGCGATGGGCGTTGGGGCTGGTGACGGGGTTCCTGCTCCTGGAGGTCACAGCGGCGGTGCTGACCGGTTCGCTGGCGCTGCTGGGTGACGCCGGCCACCTCCTCACCGATGTCGTCGGACTCGGTCTGGCGCTCGGAGCGATCGAGGCTGCCGCTCGATCCCGTACCCAGGCTGGCCGTACCTTCGGGCTGTACCGGCTGGAGGTGCTCGCGGCCCTGGCCAACGCGGTCCTGCTCCTCGGTCTCGCGGGCTTCATCCTCGTCGAGGCGGTCGACCGGTTCCGCTCACCGCCCACGGTGGCGCCAGGCCCGATGATCGTCATCGCCCTGTCGGCGATCGTGGTCAACCTGGTGGTCCTGCGCCTACTGCACGACGGCTCGCGCGCGAGCTTGAACCTCGAGGGAGCGTTCCTCGAGGTGTTGGCCGACCTGTTGAGCTCGATCGGTGTCCTGGTCGCCGGCATCGTGCTGCTGGTCACCGGATGGCCCTACGTCGACCCCATCATCGCGATCGGGATCGGCCTCTGGGTCGTTCCCCGGGCGCTGCGCCTCGGGGCGCAGGCGGTCAGGATCCTGCTCCAAGCAGCACCGAAGGACCTGCCGCCCGCACGGATCCACGACACGCTCGTGGCCGTCGAGGGTGTGGAGGCGGTCCACGAACTCCACGTGTGGAGCCTGACCTCGGGCATGGAGGTCGTCTCGGCCCACCTCGACGTCACCACCGAGGCCGATGCCGAGGAGGTCCTGCACACCGCAGCCACACTGCTCGACCAGCGGCACGGCGTCGAACACGCCACGTTGCAGCTCGATGTCGGCGGAGGGCAGGCGCCCTGCCGGGAGCTGGCCTGGTGACGGCGCTGGATCCGCACGAGGAGCTGACCGCTGCGACCGCCGCACTCTTCCGGCTCATGGGCGACCCCACGCGCGTCCGCCTGCTCTACGCCCTTCTCGACGACGGAGAGCAACGCGTCGGGATCCTGGCCGAGCGTGTCGGCGTCAGCGAGTCCGCGGTCTCTCACGCCCTACGGCTGCTGCGCACGTCCAAGGTCGTGACGACCCGTCGTGACGGCCAGGCGATCCGCTACCGGCTCGCCGACCCACACGTACGGCAGCTGCTGGAGATCTCCCGCGAGCACCTGCTCGAGGAGCCCGGCGCCGTCGCGGGGCAGCGGAGCGGCCACACTTGACCGGCTCGAGCCCCCGATCCGTCCAGCAGGCACTCCGGGGGCCACGGGGTGGCCAAGAGTGCCCGGCTGGCGTCACCTTCCCGGGCAAGGCCCAGAAGACGGGCTCGTCAGGAACATCGGCGGCGACGCCGGCGTCGCGACTGAGGAGACGTGGGCCAAGGAGGACTTGAACCTCCGACCTCACCCTTATCAGGGGTGCGCTCTAACCAAGCTGAGCTATTGGCCCGTGGGACGCAGCGGCGCAGCGTAGCGACGTCGACGCGGGGTGGCGAACCGCCCGAGGCGCACGAGAGCTAGCCGAACAGGCGCTCGTCGCGACTGCTGGAGGCGGTGCCGGGTGCCGGCGGGCCCGAGCCGCGGGTCTCGTCGATCGGTCCAGCGCCCGGGTCGCTCCCGCGGGGAGGCTGCGCGCCCTCGCCCTGCTGGCCGAGGCCCGCTTGGGGCGGCGCCGAGTGGCCGCCGTCCGGGCTGCGACCCGAGCGGGCTGCCAGGGCGCGGCCAGAGGGAGGTGAGGAGGCCGTGATCGGGGCTGCGTTGCGCGCCGCGGCGTTGCCATCGGACGCCCCATCGTCGATCACGCCGATCACGAGCCCACCGGTCAGATCGGCGATCAGGTTGTGGAGGAAGGCCAGGAACACCAGGACCGCCGTCTGCACGATGACCCACATCGCGCCCAGCAGGGCCAACACCTGGAAGAGGTTGCCGGCGTTGACCCCACAGGAGGTGAAGCCGACGTCCAGGGCGATCTCACAGGCCTGATCGACCAACTGCAAGCGGTCGACGATGAACCAGACGACGCCGGCCACCAGCAGGAACACCGCGTAGAGGACGACGTTGGCGAACGCGCCGAACTTCAGCACCGACCATGGGTCGAGGCGCTTGATCGTCAATCGGCGTCGTGCCACGGGCTCCTCCAGGGACGGGCGCAGGCTACCCGGACCAGGGCCGCCCGTCGGGACGCTGACCCCGTCTGGATGGGAGACGGCACGGCTGCTTCAGCGCCCGGTCGCCCGCATGGACCCCTGGAGACGCTCGCCAGGCTCGTACAGCAGGCACACGACCTCCCGGTCGCCGCCGTCCCAGCCGTCCTCGCTGGGGACCAGCAACCCCGTCGCGAGCACGGAGTCCGAGGGCTCCACCCCGACGTAGGCAGCGAAGCGCCCCCTGCACGCCGGCTGCGCCATCTCCGGCAGTGCGCTGTCCCCGGGGTAGGGCCCGTCGGGCAACTCGACCAGGGCGAACACCTCGAAGTCGTGGGGGTCGTCGCAGGGCACCAGCTCCACCTCCTCGATGGCGGTCGAGGCTTCCGGCTGGTGCAGGCACTGCCCGACCTGGAGGGCGGACACCGCGCCCTCGCCCGGCCCACAGGCGGACAGCAGCACCCCGAGGAGGATGGTGAGCAGCAGGTGCCGGCGCACCGGGTTCATCCCGGCGGATCGACGTCGGCATCGACGCCCGTGGCGACCGCACCGCTGGCGCCGGGGGCAGCGCCGGAGGTGAGGTCGGCGGCGCCGGCGGCCAGCTGCGCATCCTCCTCGTCCTCCACCACCAGTGCCAGACCGACGACCGAGGCACCGTCACCGGGGCGCATCAACGACACGCCCTGCGCGGATCGTCCCATCGGCCGGACGTCGACCAGCGCCATGCGGATCACGGTGCCGTTGTCGCTGACCAGCAGGATCTCGGCCTCCAGCGGCACGACCAGTGCGCCAGCCAGCCCGCCACGGGCATCGGTCGAGGTGATGGTCTTGACGCCCTGGCCACCGCGCTTCTGGCGCGGGTAGCCGTGCTCCCCGGCACCATCGATCGGGGTGCGCTTGCCGTAGCCCTGCTCGGTGACCACCAGCAGGTACGAGCTGGCGTCGCCCTCCGAGGGCACCGGCGACATGGCCAGCACGGCATCGCGCTGGCCGAGCCGCATCCCGCGGACACCGGCTGCCGTGCGGCCCATGGCGCGAGCGTCCGCCTCGGCGAAGCGGATCGCCTTCCCTCGGCGGGAGACCAGCACGATGTCCTGGGATCCGTCGGTGACAGCGACGCCGATGAGCTCGTCGTCCTCGCGCAGGTTGATCGCGATCAGCACCGAGCGCGGCGAGTCGAAGTCGTCGAGACGGGTGCGCTTGATGGTCCCCTGGCGCGTGGCGAACACCAGGAAGCGGTCGTCGCGGAACTCGGCCAGTGCCATGATCGCTGCGACGGTCTCCCCCTGTTCGAGGGCCAGGCCGGGCACGTTCGCCACGTAGACGCCCTTGGACGCACGGGCCTTCTCCGGGACCTGGTAGGCCTTGATCCGGTACACCCTGCCCCGGTTGGTGAAGACCAGCAGATGATCGTGGGTGGAGCAGGTCGACAGGGAGGCGACGATGTCGTCCTCCTTCATGTCGGTGCCCCGCACCCCGCGACCACCACGCTTCTGCGTCCGGAACGCATCCACCGGTGTCCGCTTGATGTAGCCGGCACGGGTCAGGGTGACGACCACGTCGCCGACGGGGATCAGGTCCTCGACGGTCATCGCACCATCGTCGGCGATCATGCGGCTGCGGCGCTCGTCGGCGAACCGCGCCCGCACCTCGCTGAGCTCGTCGATGATGATCGCGCGGACCCGGGCGGGGTCGCCGAGGATGTCCCGCAGATCGGCGATCAAGGCCTGGAGTTCGTCGTACTCGTCCTGGATGCGCTGCCGCTCGAGCTGCGCCAGACGACGCAACTGCATGTCGAGGATCGCCTGGGCCTGGATCTCCGACAGCTCGAACCGGGTCATCAGTTCGGCCTTGGCGGTGTCCGCCGAGGCACTGGCCCGGATCAGTGCGATGATCTCGTCGATGTGGTCGAGCGCGACCAGTAGACCCTCGAGGACGTGGGCACGATCCTCTGCCTTGCGCAGCCGGTAGCGGGTCCGGCGGGTGATCACGTCGACCTGGTGGGCGATGTAGTGGGTCAGCGCCTGATCCAGGGTCAGGGTGCGCGGGACCCCGTCCACCAGCGCCAGCAGGTTGACCCCGAACGAGTCCTGCAGCTGGGTGTGCTTGTAGAGCTGGTTGAGGACGACCTGGGCGTTCGCGTCGCGCTTGAGGTCGATCACCACCCGCATGCCCTCGCGGGACGACTCGTCGCGGAGATCGGCGATACCGGTCAGCACCTTGCCATTGACCAGCTCGGCGATCTTGCGGAGCAGGTTCGCCTTGTTGACCATGTACGGGATCTCGGTGACGACGATCCGCTCCCGGTCGCGACCACGCTCGGGCTCCTCGATCGTGCACACCGCCCGGACCTTGATCGAGCCCCGCCCGGTGGTGTAGGCCTCGTAGGCACCGGCGTTGCCGAGGATCAGCCCACCGGTGGGGAAGTCCGGTCCCGGGACGTAACGCATCAGCTCGACCGCCGACAACGACGGGTCCTCGATCAGCGCGATGGTGGCGTCGATCAGTTCGCCGAGGTTGTGGGGTGGGATGTTGGTCGCCATGCCGACGGCGATGCCGGTGGCCCCGTTGGCCAGCAGGTTCGGGAAACGGGCCGGCAGGACGACCGGCTCCTCCTCGTAGCCGTCGTAGTTGGGGACGTAGTCGACGGTCTCCTCGTCGATGTCACGCAGCAGCTCCATCGCCAGGCGTGACAGGCGTGACTCCGTGTAGCGCATGGCAGCGGCCGGATCCCCGTCGACCGATCCGAAGTTGCCGTGGCCGTCGATCAACTCGTAGCGGATCGAGAAGTCCTGCCCCATGCGGACCAGCGCGTCGTAGATCGCCGAGTCGCCGTGGGGGTGGTACTTCTTCATCACGTCACCCACGGCCGAGGCGCACTTGCGGTACGGCCGGTCGGGACGCAACCCGGTCTCGTCCATGGAGTACAGGATCCGACGGTGCACCGGCTTCAGCCCGTCGCGCACGTCCGGTAGCGCACGCCCGACGATCACGCTCATGGCGTAGTCGAGGTAGGAGGTGCGCATCTCGTCCTGGATCACCACCGGCTCGACCCGGGCCGCCAGGACCCCACCGGTCTCGTCGACGGGCGTGCCGTCCTCGCCGCGGATGACGGGGTCGCCCGGCGTCGCCTCACGGGTGCCGCCGTCGACCGGCGTCGCCCTCTCCTCCGGCACCCCCGCCTCACCCGGCGTCGTCCCCTCGTCCGGGGTGGTCGGATCGTCAGGTGTCACGTCGTCAGCCACGGGTGTCTCCAGCGGGGGGCTCGTCGTTGCGATCGTCGTCGTCGCGCTGCGTGTCGTGGTCGTCGACGTCGAGGTGCTCGGTGTCCGTGCGCTCGGCATCCGTGCGCCCGTCGGACGGATGTTCGCCGGACGGATGCTCGGCGAGGTGAGCGTTGGGGTCGGTCGGATGGAACGTGTCAGCACGCTGGCTGGCGCCGAGCAGGAGGAGCCCGGCGAGGAGCCCGCTGACCAGCCCGAACCACACCGACGGCACGGTCGGGAAACCGAGGAACACGCCGAGGCCGGTGAGCGAACCACCGACCACCACCGCGGAGGCCAGCGCGGCACCGTGGGTGCGTGTCATGCGTCCGTCTCCCGCCGCTGGCGTCCATCGATGCGACGGCGACGACCGACGAGCGCGAGCAGCAGCACGACACCGGGCACGCCGGCAGCCAGGATCGCCAGGAGCACCGTGGTCAGGCGTCCGGGGGCCGCCAACAACTCCGGCGCGATCGCCAGCGCGAGCAGGACGAGCAGCAAGAGCCCTGCGACGACCCACAGCAGCGCTCGCGCGATGGCGCCGTCCTCATCCGGGCCGCGCGCTCCAGGATCCTCCTCGCCGAAGCGATCCTCAGCGGCCCGGTCGTTGTCGAGCAGCAGCCCGAACACCAACCCGAGCACCAGCCCGAGGACCATACCGAGCGCGCGCAGCTCGACGAGCCGACCGAGCACGACCCCGATCGTCATGCCGAGCACCAGCCCCAGCGCCAGGCCCGTGCGCGGCGGCAGTCGCAGGTGCCAGCGACGGTCAACCACCTCACACGTCCAGCGTGGCGTACTTGGCGTTGGACTGGATGAAGTCCCGACGCGAGACGACGTCATCACCCATCAGGATGGAGAACATCTCGTCAGCCGCAGCCGCGTCGTCCATCGTCACCAGCTTCAGCGTGCGGCGTTCGGGATCCATCGTGGTCTCCCACAGCTGGTCCGGATCCATCTCCCCGAGGCCCTTGAAGCGTTGGACCTCGACCTTGCGGTCCGGTCCGATGTCCTCGCGCATACGCGCGATGATCGCGTCGCGCTCCGCATCCGAGAACGCGTAGTGCAGTTCCTTCTTCCGGCTCGGGTGGAAGACGAGGTACAGCGGCGGCTGCGCGAGGTAGACGTAACCGGCCTCGATCAGGGGCTTCATGTGCCGGAACAGGAAGGTCAGCAGCAACGTTCGGATGTGGGCGCCGTCCACGTCGGCGTCCGCCATCAACACCAGCTTGTGGTAGCGGGCCTTGCCGACGTCGAAGTCGTCGGCGAAACCGGTCCCCATCGCGGTGATCAACGCCTGCACCTCGGTGTTGGACAGGATCTTCGGCAGCCGCGCCTTCTCCACGTTGATGATCTTGCCTCGGATCGGCAGGATCGCCTGGGTGCGGCGATCACGCGCCATCTTGGCCGAACCACCGGCGGAGTCGCCCTCCACGATGTACAGCTCGGACTCCGACGGGTCGCGCGACTGGCAGTCGGCGAGCTTGCCGGGCAGCGACGTGGACTCGAGCAGCGACTTGCGACGCGTCAGGTCCCGTGCCTTGCGTGCGGCGATGCGCGCCTGGGCCTCGCCCTCCGCCTTCTGCACGATGAGCCTGCCCTCGGTCGGGTGCTCCTCGAGCCACTCCGCCACCCGGGCGTAGGTCGTGGTCTGGACGAAGGTCTTGACCTCGGTGTTGCCGAGCTTGGTCTTGGTCTGCCCTTCGAACTGCGGATCACCCACCTTCACCGACACGATCGCCACCAGGCCGCTGCGCAGGTCGTCGCCGGTGAGCGCCTCCACCTCCTTGGAACGCAGCAGCCCCTTGTCCTTGGCCCAGCGGTTGATGACGGAGGTCATCGCGGTGCGGAAGCCCTCCTCGTGGGTGCCACCCTCGTGGGTGTTGATGGTGTTGGCGAAGGAGAGGATCGAGTCGTTGAAGTCGTTGATCCACTGCAGGGCGACCTCCAGCGACTGGGCACCGTTGGGACCCACCTCCTCCGACTCGTAGTGGATCGTGGGGTGCAGGCCGTCCTTGGCCTTGGTCGTACGGATGTGGTCGACGAAGTCACGCAAGCCACCAGGGGCGTGGAAGCGTTGGACCCGAGGCGGCGCCTCGGTCCCCTCCACCTCGCGATGATCGGTGAGCACGATCTCCAGTCCCGCGGTCAGGAACGCGGTGTCGCGCAGACGGCGGGCGATCGTCTCCGCGGAGAAGTCCACCCCCTCCTCGAACACCTGGGGATCGGGCCAGAAGCTGATCGTGGTACCGGTCGGTTCGTCGGTGTCCTCGATCCGGGCGATGGGCGCGTCAGGGATGCCACGCTGGTAGGTCTGTCGGTAGCGACCGCCGTCGCGGACCACCTCGGCGACCAACCGCTCGGACAGCGCGTTCACGACCGAGATCCCCACCCCGTGCAACCCACCGGAGACGGCGTAGGCCTGGGAGTCGAACTTGCCGCCCGCGTGCAGGACGGTCAGGACGACCTCCAGCGCGGAGCGTCCCTCCTTCTCGTGCAGATCGACCGGGATCCCCGAGCCGTCGTCGCCGACCCGGATGCCGCCATCGCGCAGGAGTTCGATCCCGATGCGACTGCAGCGTCCGGCCAGCGCCTCGTCGACGGAGTTGTCGACCACCTCCCAGACGAGGTGGTGCAGGCCCCGTGCCCCGGTGGAGCCGATGTACATGCCAGGACGACGCCGGACGGCCTCCAGGCCCTCGAGCACCGTGATGTTCTTCGCGCTGTAGGTGCCGTCGTTCCCATCAGCATGACCGGACGCCACAGCGTCGGGTGGGACCGGAGCGTCGGGGGCAGCAGCCACCAGTGACCTCTTCCATCGTCGGCGGCGCGTTCCACGCCGGTGCTCAGCACGTCATGCGGTGACGTGGGCGACGATGTCGAACGCCGGCCACGGAGTGCTGTGGTCACGAGCCTAGCAGCGACCGATACGCACGGACACCCGGCCCAGATGCCCTGTGGACGTTCGAGCCCCCTCGCCGCTACCTCGACCTCCCGACGAACAACGCGGCCTGAGAGGCCGCGTTGTCCTGGGGAGCACGACGATGCCTCAGCCGGTGGCGGCCAGTTCGGCCAGCTCGTCGAACTGGGACGGATCGAGCATGCCGGATCCCCGGAACAGCACCTGGCCATCCTCCCCGATGACCGCCCACGAGGGGGTCGCCGTGAACCCGTAGGTCCGGAAGGCCGTGGATGCGGCATCGTCGACCAGGACCTCGCCGGTGTAGCCGGCGTCGGCGAACCAGTCCTGCGGAGGCCAGTTCTGTCGCGAGTCATCGTGGTTCGTGGCGACCATCGCGACGTCCACGCCCTCCGGGGGGCCGCCCGCCTCGAGCCAGTCGACCACCTCGGGGAGCTCGGCATCGCACGCGGGGCACCAGGAGGCCACGAAGCTGACGACCTGGGCCCGATCGCCGACGGTGATCGCCGTCCCGTCGAAGTCCGCGCCCGTGAGCACCGGGGCCGGCTGCCCCACGGCAGGATCCGCGGCACCTTCGGGGACGGGCGGCAGTTGGTCGCCCTCCACCTCGACGTCACGCGCCACGTCGCTGATGCCGAGCCGGTCGTCGGTCTCGCCGACGGAGAGGACGGCGATGACCACCGCCACGATGACCACCGCGAGACCGACGCCGCCGTAGATCAGTCGCTGCCGCCGGACGTCAGCGCGCCGTTGCTCCTCCCGCTCCTTGCGCCGGGCTTCGGCACGAGCGTTCTTGGTGGGCGTGGTCACGGTGGTACTCCTCGTCGTTCGATCCGGATCGCTGGTGGAACGGTGCCGGACGGGTTCAGGATCAGGGCCGGCGGGCTGCCAGGCTCAGCACGGCGATCGCTGCGAAGGCGATCAGTGCCATCGTCGGCAGGGTGAGGAACCCGAGCTCCTCGACCCAGATGATCGTGCAGGGTGCCGCATCGTCGCACGGTCCGCCCCACGCGGGGTTGTTCTCGATGACGATGTGCCAGACGGCGACCGCCGAGCCGATCGCGGTCAGTGGCAGCACGGTCATCCAGACCTGCCGATCCCTCCGCGCGATGGCGACCCCGAGGATCACCACCAGGGGGTACATCGCGATGCGCTGGTACCAACACAGGGTGCAGGGCAGGTAGCCGGCGACCTCGGAGAGCAGCAGCGAGCCGGCCGAGGCGGTGATCGCGATCGCGGTCGCCAGCGGCAGGGCCACCTCGTCGCGCAACCATGCCGGCACCCGACCTCTAAGGAGGAGCACGGTCGTGGCGACCGCCACGAGCAGTGCCACGAGTGCGAGGATCCCGAAGGTGCGTTCAGCGATGGCGATCACGGGGTCTCCTGGGTGCCCTGGAGCGGTCCGACGACGAGCCGGACCTCCCGCACGGTGTCAGGTCCGAGGACCTGGACCGCGCTGCGGAGCAACGCAGGGGTGAGGTAGCGCAGTTGGGTCGCCCACACCTGGCTCTCCGCGCGGATCACCAGCGTGCCACCCGCGACACGGACCGGCTCGCACCTGCTGGCCAGTTCGGCTCCGACGATCTCGTCCCACCGCGCGAAGACCCGGGTACCCCGCAGCCGCTCCGACCAACCACGTTGTGCCAGGAACCGGTCGAGGTCCGTACCGATCGCGGTCGGGGGACGCACCCGGTGCACCCCGTCGGTCTCGGGATCCGGTGTCACCCAATCGTCATCGGTCGGCGGCGCCGGGTCGTAGGCCTCGCGTTCGAGGCGGGCACGACGACGCGCGTCGGCACGGCGCCGACGGTCGTAGACACGCTCGTCACGGTCCCGGTGGCGGGCCTGGCGGGGGTCGTGCGCCGGATCCGGTCGATTCATGGGGCTGTCGGTGCGGTGCGCGGGACGAGGTGGCTGGCACCGTCGGCGATCCGGACATCGATGCGGTGGCCGCGCAGCGGGACGTCCTCCTCGACGGCCGCGGTCACCAGGACCTGATCGAACCGTGCACAGGCTGCGGCCAAGCGCTGGCGGCGCGTGGTGTCCAGCTCCGCGAACACGTCGTCGAGCAGGACCACGGGACGGTCACCCACCTCCGCGAGCACCTCGAAGGTGCCGAGCTTCAACGCGAGCGCCAGGGACCAGGCTTCCCCGTGGGAGGCGTAGCCCTTGGCCGGGAGATCACCGATCGTCAGCTCGAGGTCGTCCCGGTGCGGGCCGACCAGGGTGACACCGCGCGCACGCTCCTCGGCGGCCACCTCGCCGAAGGCTGCGTGCAGGGCCTCGGCCAGAGGTGCGACCGCGGGAACCAGGGTCGCGTCACCCCCCTCGAACAGCTCCTCGACCCGATCTCCGGCGGAGCTGCGGTAGCGCACACCCACCGGCTCCGGACGGTCGGCGAGCTCGCGGTAGCCCCGGTCGACCGGCCCCGACAGGGTACGGACCGCGGCGACACGCGCCGCCAGGAGCTGGCTGCCGAGCGTCACCAGCTGCTCGGTCCACGCCGCGACCGTCACGTCCGCCGCCGATGACGCCGAGCCCGTCAGGTGCCGCGCACGCTTGAGGAGCTGGTTGCGTTGGCGCAGGGCACGGTCATAGTCCGCCCGGGCGGCCGCGAACGCCGACCGGCGCTGGGAGAGCAGATCATCGAGGAAGCGACGGCGATCGCCCGGGTCGCCCCGCACGATGCGCAGGTCCTCGGGCGCGAAGAGCACCGCACGGAGCACGCCGACCGCCTCCGCTGCCCGCCGGACATCCTGGCCGTCGACGCGCGTGCGGGTCCGACGGCCGGCTCCGAGCTCGAGCTCGAGCCGGCGTCGACGTCCGCTGTCGGTCTCCAGCTCACAGCGGATCACGCCGAGCTCCGCACCGACCCGCACCAGGGGCCCGTCGCCCGCCACGCGGTGGGAGGTACCGGTGGCGACGCGCTGGACCGCCTCGAGGAGGTTGGTCTTGCCCTGCGCGTTGGGACCGAGCAGCACGGTCGCGCCGTCAGGCAGGTCGAGCGCCGCTCGGTGGTAGGAGCGCACGTCGACCAGTTCGAGGTGACGCAGCTGCATCGCGCACCTCGCGTCAGCTCACCCGCATCGGCATGAGGAGGTAGGTCAGGTCGTCGACGCGGTCGTCATCGTCGTCGGACTGGGGCTTGAGGACCGCAGGCTTGAGTCCATCGCGGAGCTCGATGCGGATCTGCTCGGTGCCGGTCGCGTCGAGACCCGCCAGCAGGAAGGCCGGGTTGAACGAGATCGACAGGCCCTCACCGTCGATCTCGGCCGGCAACGCCTCGGCGGCATCGCCCATCTCCTGGTTGGTCGCCTGGAGGTCGACCGAACCGTCGTTGAAGTGCAGCGTCACCGGGGTGTTCGCCTGCCCCATCGCCACGATCGCGACGCGCTGGAGCGCCTCCGCGAGCCCAGCACGGTCCACGACCACGGAGGTCTCGTGGGCATCCGGCAGCAGTGCCCGGTAGTTGGGGAAGGAGCCCTCGATCAGCTTCGTGGTCAGTCGCCGGTCGCCGAACAGGAACGAGACCTGGCCCTCCTCCAGCACGATCGTGACGCTGCCGCCCGCCTCGCCGGCCGCCTTCGCCGCCTCCTGCAGCGAGCGGGCGGGGACCAGGGCGACCCCCTCGACCGCCTCGTCGAAGGCCACGGAGCGCACGGCGAGCCGGTAGCTGTCGGTGGCGGCCGCGGTCAAGGTGCCGCCCGAGGCATCGAGCTGGACGCCGGTGAGCACCGGCCGACCATCGTCGGTGGAGGCGGCCCTGGCCACCTGGGACACCAGACGAGCGAAGGCATCGGCTTTGAGCAGCCCCTGCGTGGCCTCCTCGGCCGGCGCAGCGAGCGTCGGGAAGTCCTCCACCTGCATCCCGCGGACGTGGAAGGTCGCTCGGCCGCAGGTGATCTCCACACGCTCGGTGTCCCCCTCGAGCTGCACCGGGGCGTTGGGGAACCGTGCCACGAGCTGCGCCAGGAGACGTCCCGGCAGCAGGACCCGGCCTGGCTCCTCGACCTCGACGGGGATCGACACCTCGGCGGCCACCTCCAGGTCGGTGGCACGGCAGGTGAGCCGGCCGTCCGCCGCCTCGAGCAGGACCCCCGACAGTGCCGGCAGGGTCACTCGTGCCCCGACGGTCCGCGTCGCCCAGGACACGGCGTCAGCGAACTCGGTGCGCTCGGCTCTCAGCTTCACGGGGTGCCTCCCGGGCGGCTCGGTCCACAGGCGTGGGTAAGAAGTGTTCTTCTCTTCACTCTTCCCGTCACCGTAGTAGGGGCTGTGCAAACGGTGGACAACCTCGGTCCTCGCAGGTCAGCCCGGGTCCGGTGGGTGTGGAGCGGATGTGGGCCGCACGAGCGCTCGTCCCCAACCGTCAGAACGACAGCAGTGTGCTTCCACGGCATCCGGAGGATCTCCCCTGGTTGTCCCGACCAGCTCCACAGCAGATCGGCGCCGCAGTACCGGCCGTCGCCGAGCTCGGGACCGCGATGATCGCGCGCGCCGATGGCGCCAGGCTCGTGCGGCGAGCGCGCCCAGCGAGCCCGCGGGCTCGTGGACCGCGGATCCAGCAACCCGATCGGGCGAGGGTCGCTGTCCCCGGCGCGTCGCCGGGGTGCCGAGGGTGACCCTCTCATGCGGTGCGGGCGCGGGTCTTGACCCGGTTCGTGAGTTCCTGGACCTGGTCGTAGATCGGCCGACGTTCCTGCATCAGCACGGCGATCTTCTTGGTCGCATGCATGACGGTGGTGTGGTCGCGGCCCCCGAACGCTTTGCCGATCCGTGGCAGGGAGAGCTCGGTCAACTCCCGTGTCAGGTACATCGCCAGCTGGCGCGCGGTGACCAACTGTCGGCTCCGAGACGGGGAGCACAGGTCGTCGACGGTGAGGGAGAAGTGATCGGCGACCTCCTCCATGATCAGCTGCACCGACACCTCCCGATCCCGACCGTCGGGGAACAGGTCCTTGAGCACGGCCTCGGCCATCGCGGTGTCCGCTGGTGCCCGCTGGAGGCTCGAGAACGCGGCAACGCGTATGAGCGCCCCCTCGAGCTCACGGATGTTCGACTGGACCCGGGAGGCGATCAGCTCGAGGACCTCGGGTTCCACGCTGAGGGTGTCGCTCTCCGACTTCTTGCGCAGGATCGCGATGCGGGTCTCGAGGTCGGGCGGCTGGACGTCGGTCATCAGCCCCCACTCGAACCGGCTACGGAGGCGATCCTCGAGCTGGGCGATCTGCTTCGGGGGTCGATCGCTGGAGATGACGATCTGCTTCTCCGCGTTGTGCAGCGCGTTGAAGGTGTGGAAGAACTCCTCCTGGGTGCGTTCCTTCTGCTGCAGGAACTGGATGTCGTCGACCAGGAGGACGTCGGCGCGACGGTAGGTGCGCTGGAAGCTGGTGATCCGGTCGTCGCGGATCGCGTTGATGAACTCGTTCGTGAACTGCTCGGTCGTGAGGTAGCGCACCGTCAGCCGCGGGTAGAGCTTGCGGACGTAGTGACCGATCGCGTGCAACAGGTGCGTCTTGCCGAGCCCGGCCCCGCCGTAGATGAACAGGGGGTTGTAGGACTTCGCCGGGGCTTCAGCCACGGCGGTGGCCGCGGCGTGCGCGAAGCGGTTCGAGGACCCGATCACGAAGTCGTCGAAGGAGTACTTGGGGTTGAGTTGGGTGTCGGGCTCGAGCTCGTCATCGACGCGGGGACGCCGGTTCGGCAGCTCCACGGTCGGCCCGGCCGGCCGACCGGGAGCGTGCAGGGGGGTGAGGTCGGGGTGGAGGCGCTCGTCGGTGACCCGCCCCGATGCCGCCGTCGCCGATCGGTCGAGGTAGTCGACCACCTCGCCGACCGGGGGCCGCTGGTGGCCGTCGCCGACCCGTTCCTCGGAGGCGAGCGCCTCCATGTCCGCGACGTCGAAGGGGGCGCGGATCACCTCGTCGTCGGGCGGTGGCGACCCCGGCGGATCGCTGCGGGTAGTCGCAGGCGCTGAGGAGTGCGCGGCAGGTGGCGAGGAGGGCGCGGTAGGTGGTGAGGGGGGCGCGGCAGGTGCCGACGGCGGGTCGGTGACCTCGACGGGTGCGGGGTTGGTCTGGACGGTGATGACCACGTTGAGGTCCCGGCCAGCGGCCCCGCTCAGTGCTCCACGGATCGTGTCACCGCAGTTGCGGTCGAGCCACTCCCTGGCGAAGGAATGCGGCGTCGCCAGGATGATGGTGTCCTCGCTGAACCCGACGGGATGGGTCGCCATGAGCCACTGCCGCTGGGCGGTGGAGGTCACGGTCCGCATCACCTCGGCGAGGCTCTCGGCCCACAGCGTTCCGAGATCCAGCGTTGACGCGGTGTTCACGGTCACTCCTCACCTCACCTGGATCCGGCTGACGCCGGCACGGGGCCGCAGTGCGGTCATCCCTGTCTTCGTACCGGTCGAACGCTCCCGGCTCACCCACTATCCACAATCGAGTCCACAGGTGTGGACAGATAGCTGGGTCCTGCTCGGGTCCGCGGTCGACCGCGGTGGGGAAGGAGCGATCCGGCGCACGTCCTCGGCGCGGGTGTCCATCACGACCTGGTCGTGTGCTCACCTCGCGGCCCCCACGGTCGGGGGCGACCTCGAACGTGTTCCTGATCGACGGCGGCGGACCGTACACCGCGCGGCTGATGTCCTGCAACCGTTCTCGGGTACCGACCGGCAACGCTGCCCTTGCCGGGCCTGCCTCGCCAGGTGGCAGAGGGGACGAACCACTCCCTCAGCCCCCAACGTGGCACCGCTGACCGCACGCGAGGGAGCACCAGCACACCGCGATGGGCCCGCTGCTCCGCGCGCCGTGGACGCACACCACCGCGTACCGGTTGCTCGCGCAACGCGCACAGGGTTACCCTGCCCCGATCACATCGCACCGGCTCCCGCCACGGACGAGGTCGTGCAGCCCGGCACCTACCGGTCCGCTTCGATCTGCTGAAGGTCGTCCGTCCGGCACCACCCCTGCCCTGCCGCGTGCCACCTCGATGTCCTCGGAGGGCCGCTGTGAAGCGCACCTACCAGCCCAACAACCGTCGCCGTGCTCGCAAGCATGGTTTCCGGTCCCGGATGCACACCAAGGCCGGTCGGCGCATCGTGTCCAGCCGCCGCCGCCGCGGTCGGGCGAAGCTGTCGGCGTGACCGTCGTCGACGGCGACCACGGTCGCCTGCGTCGCGGGAGCGAGATCGCCGCCGTGCTACGCAGCCGACAGCAGCGCGCCGGCCGACTCGCGGTCGCGCACGCCACGCTCCGGCCGAGCGGCGGTGCGGACTCGCCGGAGGGTGCTGCCCGCGCCCGCGTCGCCGTCGTCGCCTCCCGGCGTGTGGGCGGCGCGGTCCAGCGCAACCGAGCGAAGCGGCTGCTGCGCGAGGCTGTCCGACCACTGCCACTGCGTGCCGACGTCGACCTGGTGTTGGTCGCTCGTCCGGGCTGCGCCTCTGCGCGGTTCGAGGGGGTGCGTGCGGAGGTGGAAGCACTCGCCCGCGGCCTCCACGTGCTGGCCGTCGATGCGACCGTTGAGGCCGATGTATGAACCTCTCGCACGATCAGCGGGGTGCAACGCCCGAGGTCCCGGCCACGCCGGATGGTGACGGCCGGGCGTCACGCTGGCTGCGCGCTGCGCGCAGCCTGCTCGGTCACGTCCTGCTGACGCCCGTCTACCTGTGGCGCAGCACGGCGGCGCTGCGCACGCCACGCTGCCGGTTCCACCCCACCTGTTCGACGTACGCGCTGGAAGCCGTCAGCGCACACGGACCCCTGCGAGGTGCGGTCCTCGGTGCGCGTCGTGTGGGTCGTTGCCACCCCTGGAACCTGGGCGGGATCGATCCGATCCCCGATGCCGAGGATCGGCACGCCTGGCGCCGCCGGCACGTGCCCCCCCGCCAACGAACGTCGAACTGAGAGAGGACACGTCGTGTTCCGGTCCATCTCTGACAGCGTGCTCGGCTTCCTCGAGACCGTGCTCACCTTCCTGCACGACATCGTCGAGCCGGTCTTCGGCGTCCACAGTTGGGGCTGGGCCATCATCCTGCTCACCCTGGTGGTGCGGATCCTGCTGTTGCCGCTGGCGATCAAGCAGACGCGGTCGATGCGTGCCATGCAGGCGATCCAGCCCAAGATCAAGGAGATCCAGAAGAAGTACAAGGCCGACCGGGAGCTGATGAAGAAGGACCCGGAGAAGTACAAGGCCAAGCGTCAGAAGATGAACGAAGAGATGATGGCCCTCTACCAGGAGGAGGGCGTCAACCCGGCTGCCAGTTGTCTGCCGCTGCTGGCGCAGGCACCGGTCTTCATCGCCCTGTTCTGGGCCATCCGGGGCATGGACGAGCTCCAGAACGCCCCCTTCTACTTCTTCACCTCGTTCATCGATGTCGGTGAGGACGGACTCAGCGGGTTGGGCGCGCTGGTGAGCAACGCCGGCTGGCCGGGGTGGCTGCTCATCGTGATCATGTCCGGCACGATGTTCGTCACGCAGAAACAGATGATGGCGCGCACTGCCGCCACGGGTGCCGACAACCCGATGGCGCAGCAGCAGAAGATCCTGCTCTACGTGATGCCGCTGTTCCTGGCCGTGATCTCCTTCCAGTTCATGTTGGGGCTGTTGCTGTACTGGGTGACGACCAACGTCTGGCAGGTCGTCCAACAGTGGATCATCCTGCGTGAGGTCAAGGCCGAAGCAGCCTCCGGCGAACTCGGTGGCAAGCCGGGTGGCGGGTCCGTCGGCACCGGTGGCGCGACCTCTGGGGACGCGAGGAAGTCGGGTCCGTCCGGCAAGGGTGGGGCGACGTCCGGCAAGGGTGGAGCCAGCTCCGGCAAGGGTGGGGCGACGTCCGGCAAGCAGAAGGACAACGGCCGGCCCGGGACGCCGGCAGACGGCGACGCGTCCGCGCCGGGAGCCCACAGCGGTGGCGATGGCTCCAAGGGTGGCGGTGCTCCGACCAACAACGGTGACGACGCCGGCGCGCAGCCATCACCGCCCGGGAAGCGGTCCAACGGGGATCGTCCGGGGAAGAAGCCACCCACGGGTCCACCGAAGGGCGCAGAGCGCCCAGCGAGAAGCGGTAAGCGCCCGTCCAGTGATCATCTTCCCCGTCGCGGTGGCCGGGACTGAGCAGGTCTGACAGGAGGAACGCATGAGTCGAACGGTGCACGGTCGAGGCCAGACGCTCGAGGACGCGCTGACCGCCGCGGTGAGCGAACTGCTCCCGGCGGAGGCGGGGCAGGCAGCGGTCCGGATCGAAGGCGTGGCGAGCGAGGACTGGACGGGCGCTGTGCGTCTCGAGCTGGAGGTGGCATCGTCGGCCCCAGCACCGCAACCCGAGGAAGACCTGGATGCGGCACCGGCTCCCGCCGTCGAGGAGGACGAGCACCAGCGTGATGCCTCGGATGAGGAGCCCGTCGAGGGTGTCTCCGCCGAGGATCTCGACGAGGAGGCGGATGCAGCAGCGGACTTCCTGGAAGGGCTGCTCGACGCCATGGACCTTCCCGGAGATCTCAAGATCCGGCTCCACGCCGATCACGCGGAACTCGAGGTGATCGACATCGGCAGTGGCGCCCTGATCGGTCGGCGCGGGCAGACGCTGGATGCCATCCAGGAGCTGGTGCGCTGCTCATTGCAGCGACAGTTCCAGCGACGCGCTCGGGTCAAGATCGACGCCGAGGGCTACCGGGCCCGCCGGATGGAGAAGCTGCTGGAGAAGGCGGAGGAGGCCATCGACGCGGTCCTGGATAGCGGCGAGTCGGAGCGTCTGGAGCCCATGGACGTGTTCGAGCGCAAGGCGGTCCACCAGCTGGTCGGCGAGGTGGAGGGCCTCACCAGCCGCAGCCAGGGACGAGAGCCTGCCCGTCGGGTGATCATCGAGCAGGGCTGAGCGACACCCCGGGCCGCCTGCTGGGGCGCAGGGATGCGGGTGTGTGCGGCCCGAGGGGCACGGCCAGCCAGAGCGAAGTATAGGAAAGATAGCGTTCGCGTCCTCGACGGTGCTCATCGGTAGATCCCTCGCTTCGTCGGTGGGAGTGCCCGCGCCCTCAGGCTCGGTGCTGGTCGGGCGCAGCAGTTCGCGGCGACGTGGACGGCTCGAGACCATCTGTTCACGCTCTCGCACGACGCTCGAAGGGGGCATGCCCATCGGGCGTCGCACGCCCGCTGCGGTGCGAGGCTTCCGCCAGCTCCCGAAGAGCGTGAAGGACACGGTAGGTCCTCGTCTCGCAAGCTGCCGAGGTCCGTTCCACGTGGAACGCCGACGTTGCCTTCCCTGCGTCCCGTGTTCCCCAGCCCAACGGCGCCAGCGGTGAGATCCCACCGACCTGGCGTCGCGACATGACCGCCGGATGTGCTCGGTGCACTGTTCCACGTGGAACGACACTATGCTGGCACGATGATCACAGCGCGGCAACGAGAGCTTCTGGAGCGCTTCGCGGCTGCCGTGCGCGCGTCACCGCACAACCTGGTCTCCCCGGGTGCACGTGAGGTCCTCTGGGAGCGACACGTGCTGGAATCCGTGGCGTTCTCGCAACTGCTTCCTGTATCCGACCGTGACAGCGCTCTCCTGGATGTCGGCAGTGGCGGTGGCTTCCCGGGCATCGTCATCGCGATCATGCGTCCGGATCTCTCGGTCACCCTGCTCGACGCCCGACAGAAGAAGGTGACCTTCCTCCGCCACCTGGTGGATGATCTGCACCTGTCATCTGACGTCCTCCACGGACGCGCGGAGGAGCTCGCGCGCCAGGAGCAGCATCGTGCACGCTACGACCTCGTCACCGCGCGGGCCGTCGCGCCGATGACACGTCTGTTGCCATGGACCATCCCCTTCCTCGCGCCTGGCGGGCTGCTCTACGCCATCAAGGGCGATCGCTGGCGCGAGGAGCTCGAAGACGCTGTAGCGGTGCTGCGACGGCATCGCGCCCGCGTGGTGGTCACCCCGGATGACCCGGCACCGGCCGTCCCCAACGCTCCACGGACGGTTATAGTGGCGCGGGACCCCTCTCCCTGACTAGCATGACATGAGAAGACATGGAAAAACATGGAGATGATACCCGAGCAGGCCGGCCGCGCAGGGATCACGGTCTGTATCGCCAATCAGAAGGGTGGCGTCGGGAAGACGACGACCGCCATCTCGCTGGCAGCTGGACTGGCCAGCTTCGGTGCCCGCGTCCTGGTGATCGACCTGGACCCGCAGGGCAACGCCAGTACCGGTCTCGGTATCAGGATCGAGGAGGGCGAGCCCTCCACCTACGGGGTCCTGGTCGATGGCGATGCCCTCACGACCGCGATACGCGAGACCGAGATCCCAGGTCTGTCGCTGCTGCCGTCGTCGCTGGATCTGGCGGGCGCCGAGGTGGAGCTCGTCCCGGCCTTCTCCCGCGAGCACCGTCTGGAACGCGCCTTGAGCGGCGCCGCGCAGGAGTTCGACGTGATCCTGGTGGACTGCCCGCCGTCACTCGGTCTGCTGACGATCAACGCTCTCGTGGCGGCCGATGAGGTGCTCGTCCCGATCCAGTGCGAGTACTACGCCCTGGAGGGGTTGAGTCAGTTGCTGCGCACGGTCGAACTGGTGGCCGAGAACCTCAACCGGCGCCTGCGTGTCGGTGGTGTGGCGTTGACGATGTTCGATGCACGCACGAACCTGTCCCAGCAGGTGGTGGAGGAGGTGCGCGACTACTTCGGCGATCTCACCTACACCACCTTGATCCCTCGCAGTGTCCGGCTGTCCGAGGCCCCGAGCTTCGGGCAGCCGATCACCGAGTACGACCCGTCGAGCCGCGGTGCTCGTGCTTACCAGCGGCTCGCACGCGAGGTGGCCGAACGCCTCGACCTGCCGGTCGAGCTCCCCGAGGAGTCCAGCGTGGCTCGGCTCCTGGGCTCGAGCTTCACCGTGCCGGCACCGACAGCGGGCGAGACCGACGGCAGCCTCGGCGAGCAGGAGCGATCATGACGAGACGGACCGGCCTCGGACGTGGTCTGGCGGCGCTCATCCCCCCGACACCGGTGGCGCCGCCGGGCGAGGAAGCAGGGCAGGACCGAGAGTCACCACCGGGGGGCGGCCACGAGGCAGACGCCACGAGCGGTCCCGACACCGGCGCCACGCAGATCGACGAGGACCGGCCGGCAACCGCACCGACACCACGGGCGCCTCGGCCGGTCGTTGGTGCCGGGACGGCGCAGTCCTCGCCGGTCACCGACGGCCTCGATGAGAGCAGGCCGGTGGGCGCCGGTCCCGCCACCTACGCCGAACTCGAGCCGGAGGCCATCACCGCGAACCCCCGGCAGCCTCGCGAGGTCTTCGACCCCGACGAGCTGGAGGGTCTGTCCATCTCGCTGGGCGACATCGGCATGCTGCAGCCGCTGGTGGTGCGCCCACTCGGTGAGGGGCGCTACGAGCTGGTGGCGGGCGAACGTCGACTCCGCGCGGCCAAGATGGCTGGCCTTGGCACCGTTCCGGTGCTGATCCGGCACACCGACGACGCCGACCTGCTGAAGGAGGCGTTGGTCGAGAACATCCACCGGGTCCAGCTGAACCCGCTGGAGGAGGCCGCGGCCTACCAGCAGCTGCTCGCGGAGTTCGGCGTGACCCAGGAGGAGTTGGCGGCGCGCCTCGGTCGGTCCCGGCCGGCCATCAGCAACACGATCCGCCTGCTCCAGCTCCCGGCCGCGGTCCAGCGACGCGTGGCCGCCGGGGTCCTGAGCGCCGGGCACGCGAAGGCGCTGTTGGCCGTCCCGGACGCCACCGTCCAGGCCTCGGTGGCGGAGCGCATCGTCGCCGAGGGGCTCTCGGTCCGCGCCACCGAGGAGCTCGTGCGCCTCAAGGTCCTCGATGAGCCGACACCACGGGCCAAGCCGAAACGGACGCCGACGGCGCCGGGCTTGCTGGAGCTGCAGGACGACCTCTCCGATGCGCTCCAGGCCCGGGTGCGTATCACCATGGGCGCCCGGAGGGGCAAGCTGGCGGTCGAGTTCGGGTCGGTGGACGACCTCGAGCGGATCGTGGCGGTCATCGCCGACGGTCTCGGCGCCCAGGGTCGACCGGGCGCCGAGGACGCGGCACGGCCCGGTGAGCTGGGACTCAGTTGATCGCGGGCTCGAGGGTCGTGACGGCTCCCTGCTCGTCAGCGAGCAGGGCGACGCGAGCGAGGTCGACGAAGAGGCCGGAGGTGACCACCCCCGGCCGTGTGGTGATCCACAGATCCTCTACTGCGGGGTCCTCGAGACCTCCCGCCAGGCGGGCGTCGAGCAGGTGGTTGCCGTTGTCGGTCACCACCGCCGGTCCCTCGCCCGCGGTGCGGAGCGTGACCTCGTAACCCCGGGACCGCAGACTGCGCGTCACCGGCCAGACCGCGAACGGGACCACCTCGACGGGCAGTGGGAAGGTGTCAGCGAGTCGATCGACCAGCTTGTCACTGGTCGCGACGATGACGAAGCGCTCCGCCATGGTGGCCACCACCTTCTCGCGCAGGAGCGCCCCACCGCCGCCCTTGGTCGCCGTCAGCGCACGATCGAGCTCGTCGGCACCGTCGATGGCCAGGTCCAGCCCGTCCACCTCGGCAGGGGAGAGGAGCCGGATGCCGAGCTCCCGGCAGTAGGCCGCCGTCGCTTCGGAGGTCGGGACGCCAGCGATGTCAAGGTCGCGCTCGGCGATCGCGCCCAGCAGGTGCTCGACGGTGGATCCGGTCCCCAATCCCAGGCGCATGCCGTCCTCGATGAGCTCGAGTGCGGCGGTGGCGGCGGCACGCTTGCGGTCGTCGGCGCTGAGGGGGGCGCTGCTCGTCATGTCGTACCTCCACGCCAGGTCTGCAGCAGGGTGGCGAGTTCTCCGAGGCCCTCGAGGACCAGATCGGGGTCCTCGGCGTCATCCGGGAGATCCTGGAGCTGGCCCCAGGGACCGCGGCGCAGCCAACAGGTGCGCCACCCCCGGGAGGCCGCGATCAGCACATCGTTGTCGGTGCGGTCGCCGACGTAGAGCAGGTCGCTCGTATCGTCACTGCCCGCCAGGTCCTGGACGCTGTCGAAGAACGCGGGATCCGGCTTGCTGACCCCCAGTGCCTCCGACATCGCCATGGCGCGGTGGGGCAGGTGCAGCTGCTCGAGCTCGGCCTGTCGCTGGGCCGGTTGGTTGCCAGCGATGATCACGTCGAATCCGGCCCTCGTGAGGTCCTCGAGGCACGGCCGGACGTCCGGATACAGGTCCTCCTCCCGGAACCCCCCGTAGCGGTGCCCGTGCTCCGGCTCGAAGTCGCGCCAGTCGAGGTTCGGGGCCAGGTGAGCGAACACGGCCTCCGAACCCTCGCCCTGCACGATCGCGGCGCCGAGCACCGCGGCGAAGGTCAGCGGGGACACCCCGACGATGTCCGCCCACACCGCCCAGACCCGGGTCTCGTCGATCAACACCTCGCCGACGTCGAACACCACGGTCACCGGGGCCCTGTCGGGGAGGGTGGGCGCCGAGGGGTCGGCCTCGGGTGGGGTCATGTGCCGCCCTCGGCGTCACGCAGCGCCAGCTCGATGAGCCGCTCGCACAAGGCGCCGAAGCCCAGGTCCGCAGCGTCCGCGGCGAGCGGCACCAGTGAGGTCTCCGTGAGGCCGGGACAGGTGTCCAACTCGAGGAGCCAGGGGGTGCCGCTCGCGTCGACGATGAGGTCCGCACGGGAGATGTGGCGGCCACCGATGGACTCCGTGGCCGTCACCGCCGTGCGTGCGCACGCCGCCGAGGTCATATCGTCGAGGCGGGCGGGCACGTGGAACTCCGTGGCCCCGGGGGTGTAGCGGGCCGCGAAGTCGTACGCCCCGTCCTTGGGTTGGATCTCCACCGCCGGCAGCGCCCGGCCATCGAGCACCGTGACCGCCACCTCGGTCCCGTCGATGAACGCCTCGATGAGGACGACGTCGCTGTAGGAGAAGGCGCCGACGATGGCCTGCGGCAACCGGCTGGCGTCCTCCACGATGGTCAGACCGAGCGAGGAACCACCGCTGGCCGGTTTGACCACCAGGGGGAGCGAGAGTTCGGTCGCGATCCGATCGACCGCAGCCGTGGCCCCCATCTCCCGGAAGGCCTGCTGGCTGAGCGTGACCCGCGCCGGCACGGCCAGACCCGCCCGGGCGAACAGCCCCTGGGCGATCGGCTTGTTCCACGCCAGGGCACTGGCCAGGACGTCCGGGCCGGTGTAGGGCAGCCCGATCAGCTCCAGCAGCGACTGGATCGTGCCGTCCTCGCCAGCCGCACCGTGGAGCGCGAGGAAAGCGACGTCGAAACCGCCGCTGTCGAGGGTGCGGACCAACTCACCGTCGACGTCGAGGCGGGTCACCTGGTGGCCGCGATCGCTCAACGCGTCCGCGACCCGGCTCCCGGAACGCAGACTGACCTCGCGCTCCAGGGAGATGCCACCAGAGAGCACGGCGATCGAGGGGCCGTCGGGCATGAGGTGGTCCTCCTGGTCGTCGTGATGGTGACGTCGGTGTCAGCCGCCCACCCCGGTGGCCGACCCGCCGTGGCGCCGGTCGGGACGGGGTGCGGTTTCCCCGAAGACCGCCTGCACCAGTTCCAGTTCGTCGTGGAGCAGTTCACCGAGGCGGGTGACGCCCTCCGGGATGCGGTCCAGCTCGGGGTAGCTGAAGCACAGGCGAAGTTGGTCCCCGCCCGAGCCGTCGGCGTAGAAGCCACGTCCGGGAACGTACGCGACCCGTCGACCGACCGCCTTGGCCAGCAGATCGGAGGTGTCGATGCCCGCTGGGACCGTGAGCCAGATGTAGAACGCTCCCTCCGGCACGGTCCAGGTGACGCCCGCCGGCATCTCGCGCTCCAACGACGACAGCATCGCGTCGGCCTTCTCGCGGTACAGCGCCGTGAAGCGCTTGATCTGCTCCCGCCAGGGCTGGGTGGACAGCCAGCGCTCCACGATCATCTGGGTCAGGTTGGAGGGGCACAGATCGGCGGCCTCGCGCAGCAGCACCAGCTTGTCACGTATGGGTCGCGGCGCTGCGATCCAGCCGGTACGCACGCCCGGCGCGAAGGTCTTGGACATCGTCCCGATGTAGACGACGCGGTCCGGGATCATCGATCGCAGGCTCGTGAGGCGGCGGTCCTGGAAGTCGAGCAGGCCGTAGGGGTTGTCCTCCACGACCAGCAGGTCGTAGCTCTCGGCGAGTTCGGCGAGTCGCTCGCGGCGTGGCAGCGACAGCGAGACACCCGCAGGGTTCTGGTGGTTGGGGATCGTGTACACGTACTTGGCGCGACGACCCTCCCGGTGCAGCTGCGCCAGCGCTTCCTCGAGCAGGTCGACGTTCATCCCGTCGGCGTCCATCGGGATGTGGCGGACCTCGGCCCGGTGGCTGGACATGGCCCCGATCCCACCGACGTAGGTCGGGCCTTCGGCCAGGACCACGTCGCCATCGTCCAGGAAGCACTTCGCCACGAGCTCCAGTGCCTGCTGGCCGCCGACGGTGACCACGAGGTCGTCGGCGTGGCCTGGCACGCCCTCGTGGCGCATCACCTCGACCAACAGTTCGCGCAGCTCCTGCCGTCCCTGGCCGCCGCCGTACTGCAGGGCCAGAGCGCCGGCATCGGCGATCACCCCGGCGACCACCGACTGGACGGCCTCCATGTCCAGCGCCGAGGTCGCGGGCATCCCGCCGGCGAAGGAGACGACCTCCGGCCGGGACGCGACAGCGAACAGGGCACGGATCTCGGAGGCGCTCATCCCGTTGACGCGCGTGGCGTAGCGGGACAGGTAGGGGTCGGTGTCGAGCCGCACGCAGATCTCCAGACGGTGCGTCGCCGACGGGATCCGGTCCAGGCGGGCCCAGTCGCACCGCTAGGCTCGATCGTAGCGACCGCGAGCAGGTTCACCGTTGGTCCCCGACGCTCGCCGCTCTCAGGCTGACGGCTGCGTCGCGGAGCGCGATGGCAGGACAGGAGACGGTGATGGATGGTGTTGTCGTCGAGCATCCCCCGGAGGCGGACCGTGTCAACGGTCCGCACGGGTGGCGGCGGATCGTGCTCGGCCTGCTCGTCGGCGCCGCGGTCGGTGCCGCGATCGGACTCGTGCTGCCGCGTGACGACGGCCCTCGTCGTGCGGCGCGACCGGGCTGATCCGTGCGCCGACATCCGGTCCCGTTGACGGCCGGGGACGTGGACCGACTCCCCGGGGCATGCGCCGGCTGCCTGCTCTGGGAGCTCGGTGGACCCTGTCCCCAACCCCGGTCGCCGACCGTCCTGGGTGGGTTGGCACCTGAGGTCTCGCCCCACGAGCTGCGACGTGACCCGGTGGATCGCAAGCGGGACTGGGTGCACGCGTGCGTCGCGCACGGCGTGCCTCCGGGAGCGATCGTCGAGGCGCCAGGCGACCCTGGCAAGCAACGCACGGTCGCTGGGTTCGCCCTGTTCGCGCCGAGCGAGCGGTACGCACCACGGACCGGAGCCGCACCCCGTACCAGCCGCGATGCGCTGCTGCTGGCCACGGTCTGGGTCGCGGAGGTCCACCGTGAAGCGGGCATCGGCCGGCTGCTGCTCCAGGCGGCGCTGCGCGAGGCGATCCGTCAGGACCGCCCGGCGGTGGAGGCCTACGGCGATCGACGCTTCCGAGAACGGGCCTGTCTGCTGCCGGCCGGCTGGTTGCTGCACGAGGGGTTCGTGGTCCACCGCGAGCACCCGCGCACCCCCCTGTTCCGGCTCGAGACCCGGCGTACGGTCCGTTGGGCGGAGTCCCTGGAGCACGCCTGGGACGAGATGCTCGCCCGCTTCCCGGTCGGCGCCCCCGCCCCCGGGCGGCACGGTACGGTCGAGAGCGCAGTCGTCTCGACGTCGAGACACCAGCCCGGTGACGCGGGTTGAGTGAGCGCTGCACCCCCTGGCCTGCCTGGACCGCTGCGGTCCCGTTCACCCTGGCGAGTTGTGCGTGCGCGCCTACCTCCGGTTGTTCTCCCATCGGGACGCACGCTGGCCGCTGCTGACCTCGATGGTCGCCCGCCTCACCCCGGGCATGATGATCCTCGCACTGGTGTTGCTGCTGCGGGGCAACGACTACAGCTACGCCGTGGCCGGCCTGGTCAGTGCCGCCCACCAGCTCGGGGTGGCGGTGGCATCGCCGGTGCAGGGTGGTCTGGTGGATCGGTACGGCCAGGTCCGTGTGCTGGTGCCCGATGCCCTCGGCTACCTCGGCGGCACGATCTGCCTGGCGGTGGCGGCCGCGCACGGGACCGGTGTCGCCGTGCTGATCGGTGCGGGCCTGCTCACCGGGGCCTTCTACCCGCCGGTGACGGCGTCGTCCCGGGTGCTGCTCTCCCGTCTGTTCCCCACCGGGCAGCTGCGGGAGACGGCCTTCGCCCTGTCCGCGGTCGCGGTGGAACTGGGTTTCGTCCTCGGCCCGCTGCTCGCGGTGTGGATCGCCGAGGTCGGCAGCCCGGCGTGGTCGGTGCTGCTGGCGGGCCTGTTCTCCGCGGTCGGTTCCCTCGGCTACGCGAGCACCGCCGCGGCACGCGCGACGCCGCGCCGCGCCGGTCGCCGACCCCGCGGTGGTGCGCTGCGCGCTCCCGGGGTCCGCGTGATCGCGCTGGCACTGGCGTTCGCTGCGGTGGCGTTCGGCGGGTTGGACATCACGGTGCCGGCGGTGGCGGAGCTGATGGGCGACCGCAGCGATGCCGGACGCCTGCTCGCGACCCTGGCGACCGGGAGCATGGTGGCCGGGATCGTGTACGGCGGACGTCCGTGGCCGGGGACCCTGCCGGGCCGGCTGCGGCTCTTCTCCGTGGGGCTGACGCTCGCGCTGCTCCTGCTGCCGCTGACCGTCCACGATGCTCGGTGGTTCAGCACCGGGCTGTTCCTGGTCGGCATCTTCCTCGCGCCAACGACGATCTGCGCCTTCCAACTGCTGGACGACCTGGCGATCCGCGGGACGCAGACCGAGGCGCAGGCCTGGTTGCAGTCAGCCGTGGTGCTCGGGGTCGCGCTCGGGACCAGCGCGGCCGGTTTCGCGGTCGATCTGGCCGGTCCGAGGATCGCGTTCGGCGTGGGTGCGATCGGCGTCGGTGTCGGGGCGGCCATCGTGCACGGCCGTCAGGCGGTGCTCAGTGCCGTGGTGCGCGAGACCGCGGGGCTGGTCGGGGACGGTGGGTCGCCCAGCAGGTAGTGGGTGATCGCGTGGGTGAGGGCAGCCGCGATGCGTTGCTGCGTCCGGGTCTCACACAGCAGCCGTCCTTCCCGTGGGTGGGTCAGGAAGCCGGGCTCGATCACCGCGGCGGGGGCCCGCGACTCGCGCAGGATCGCGATGGTCGACGGGTGGACGCGGCAGTCCGGTGTGCCCGTCGCCTCGAGCACGGCGTCGAGGGCGAGCTGCGCCAGCCGACGACCCCGGTCGGAGATCTGCACGTCGGTCCCGAAGTGGTACGCCGCCGCCCCCCAACCCTGGTCCGAAGCCACCCCGTTGAGGTGGATCGACAGGATCAGCTCCACCTCCTCGGCGTTGGCCTGCGCCGCCCGCTGTGAGGGCGTCGGTGTCGTCTGGGGCCCGCGGCTGAGCACCACGTGCGCCCCGAGTGCCGCCAGCCGTCCCTCGAGGGCGGCCGCGATCCGCCAGGTCACCTCGTGCTCGGGGACGCCGTCCGGGGAACGCAACCCCGGATCGGTGACGCTGCGTCCGGGGTCGATCATGAGCCGGGTCCCGGCGATGCTGCGGCGATGTGGGCGCCGCAGGGCCTCCCGCTCGCGGACGGCGGCGACCGGCGCCTCCTGGTGGGCACGATGGAGTCGGAGCAGGTGGTCGATCGTCTCGAGCCCGGCGATGCCATCGACCAGCAGCCCGGCGTTGAGCTGGAACTCACGCACGGCGGCGACCGTCTGTGGACCGAAGAGCCCGTCGTCGTACCCACAGTCGAACCCCAGCCGGTTCAGACGGCGCTGCAGCTCGCGGACGTCGTCGCCGTGCATCAACGGACGGCTCACGTACAGCAGCCGGTCCCCGAGGGAGAACGAGGCACCGACCAGCGTCTGCCACGTCTCCGGTCCGACGATCCCGTCCGCGATCAGCCCGCGGCGCTGCTGGAAGGCCCGCACGGCGGCCTCGGTCTGGCGATCGAAGACCGTCGGGTCGCTGGCACAGGACAGACCGAGGGTCTCGAGGCGACGCTGGACGTCCTCGACCTCGGGCCCGACGCTTCCCAACCGGATCAGTTCCACAGCGGTCAGCGTACGCGCCCGATCGTGCTCGGTCGGCGCATCGAGCATCGATCTCACACCGCGGCCCGCTCGAAGGTGTCGCCGTCCGTGGCGGCGAACCCCATGGCCTCGAGGTAGCGACGCTGGGCCTGCACCGTCGCCACCGAACGCAACCATCTGACGCCGTGCGGCCCGAACAGCCCGGGGGTGGTGTAGAAGCGGCTCCCGGCACGTTGATCCCGGTAGGCAGGCGCGACGTAGTCGAGGTCGATGGTCGCCACCTCGCCGTCCAGACGCGCCAGCACGACGCCGACGGCCACGGCATCGCGCAGGATCATCCACGCCCGATGGTCATCGCGCAGACCTCCGAACTCCGGCTGGAACCGGTGGACCTCCGCAGCGTGGAACGCCAGGAACCGTGCCAGCAGGGGCGAGTCGGTCGGTACCCCCACCACCTCGAAGGAGTCGCCCTGCGCCCGCTCGCGGGCCATCCGTGCCAGGTAGTAGAGGTCGATCACGACGATGGCGCCGTTGGTGAGCATCACCGGGATCGAGCCGATCAGCAGACCGTAGACCGTGAACACCGCCGCGCCGACCAGGTTGATGACACGCAGCCGTTGGACCGAGGACATCAGCAGGCTGACGACGATCAGGAGCGAGGCGAGGTAGCCCACGAGCTCGATCGGCTCGACGCTCATCGGCGCGTTCCCTCCCCCCGGCGCCACCCCCGACCTCGATCGCCGGCGCCCGGCCCACGCACGCCGCCCCGGCACACGGCCGGGGCGGACGGGGGGCGCTCGTGCTGGAGGTGACTCAGCTCACGTAGTCCCTGAGGTCCTTGAGCAGCGCGGCCTTGCCCTTCGCGCCGACGATGCGCTTGTCGGGTCGCCCACCCTTGAACACCAGCAGCGTGGGGATCGACATGATCCCGTACTCGCGGGCGGTGTCGGGGTGCTCGTCCACGTTGAGCTTGACGACCTTGAGCTCGTCGGAGCGTTCTTCGGCGATCTCGTCCACGATCGGGGAGACCATCTTGCAGGGACCGCACCACTCGGCCCAGAAGTCGACCAGGACGGGCTTGTCGGACTCGAGGACCTCCGCGGTCCACTGGCTGCTGGTGACGGGGGTGGCTCCCATGTGGGGGTCTCCTGTACGCGGTGGCGGTCGTCGAGCTGCCGGCTCGGCGTCTGGCGGTGCACGGTACAACGCCGGTGGTGGACGACCACCAGCGCGTGGCGCGGTCAGCCTCAGCTGACGACCACGGTGGGTTCGGCGTCGGGTTCGGCCGCGGTGACATCGCTGCCACCGGCCAGGTAGCGCTCGGCGTCGATCGCGGCGCGGCAGCCGGTCCCCGCCGCGGTCACCGCCTGCCGGTAGGTGTGGTCCATGACGTCCCCGCAGGCGAAGACCCCGGGCACGTTCGTGGCGGTGGAGGGTTCGTCGACGATGAGGTAGCCCTCGTCGTCGATGGTCAGGACGTCCGCGAACAACCAGGTGTTCGGGATGTGGCCGATCGCGAGGAACAGCCCATCGGCGGCGAGCTCACTCTGCTCACCGGTGCGCGTGTCGGTCAGCACGACCGAACTCATCAGCCCGCCCTCGCCCTTGATCTCGGCGACGGTGGCGTTGAAGACGAACTCGATGCGGTCGTTCTTGAAGGCGCGCTCCTGCAGGATCACCGAGGCCCTGAGTTCCTCGCGGCGGTGCACCACGGTGACCTTCGAGGCGAACTTGGTCAGGAAGGTGGCCTCCTCCATGGCGGAGTCGCCACCCCCGACCACGATCACGTGCTTGTCGCGGAAGAAGAACCCGTCGCAGGTCGCGCACGCCGACACCCCGGCGCCCCACAGCTCCTCCTCGCCCGGTACCTCGAGGCGGCGGGGCTTGGCGCCGGTCGCCACGATCAGGGAGCGGGTCGACAGTCGCAACCCGGAGGCCGTCTCCAGGACCTTGATCGCACCGGTGATGTCGACGGAGGTGACGTCCTCGGTGATGAACCGGGTCCCGAAGCGGGCGGCCTGGTCCCGCATCTGCTGGATCAGCTCCGGGCCCATGATCCCGTCGGCGAACCCGGGGAAGTTCTCGACGTCGGTGGTCAGGGTCAGCTGGCCGCCGGTCGGTCCTCCATCGAGCACGCCCTCGATCAGGATCGGCTCGAGGTTGGCCCGGGCCGCGTAGATCGCTGCGGTCAGACCGGCCGGGCCGGAGCCGACGATGATCGTCTCGTGGACCTGGTCGGCGAGCTCCGGGCTTCCCGTCGGCTCG
>JAWLDJ010000013.1:0-42560 GCA_041686695.1 Nitriliruptoraceae bacterium | reverse complement strand
GAGGTCGTAGCCCTCGAGGAACACCAGCCTGCCGGCCAGGCGCGGATCGCCGGACGCCTCGACCAACTGTCGCAGCACCGCCTGTCCGTCACGGTCCGCCGGGTGCGCCTTGCCGGCCACCAGGATCTGGACCGGACGATCGGGGTCGCGCAGGATGGCGCCGAGACGATCCAGGTCACGCAGCATCAGGGTGCCGCGCTTGTAGGTCGCGAAGCGTCGGGCGAAGCCGATCGTCAAGGCATCGGGATCCAGCCCGGCGCCCCCGGCGGAGACCCCGGTGCGCACGGCCCGCAGCTCCAGGCGCTGCTGGACCGAGGCGAACAAGCGGGCGCGGGCACGCCGACGGGCGTCCCACAGCACGGCCGGATCGAGGTCGCGGAGCGCCTTCCACGCGGACGGATCGGTCCCCTGACGCCAACCCGGAACGTGCTCGTCGAGCAGGCCCGCGATCTCCGGACCGGTCCACGAGGTGGGGTGCACGCCGTTGGTCACGTGGTCGATCGGCACGTTGGCCACGTCGCGGTCGGGCCACAACGACGCGAACATCGAGCGTGACACCTCGCCGTGCAGTCGGGCCACGCCGTTGGTGCGCTCGGCCAGCTTCAGGGCGAGCACCGTCTGGTTCCAGACCGGGAAGCCGGGCCCGGTGGCCAGCCCCCACAGCTGCTCGAACGGCACGCCGAGGTGGTCGCAGAGCGGACGCAGGTGGTACTCGGCGAGCCCATGCTCGAAGGTGTCGTGACCGGCCGGGACGGGGGTGTGGGTGGTGAAGTGCAGCTCGGCACGGACCGCCTCGAGCGAGGCCGCGAGATCCCGGCCGGCGCGCCGGTAGACGCCGAGGCGCTCCAGAGCGGCGAAGGCGGCATGCCCCTCGTTGAGGTGGTAGAGCGACGGGTGGATCCCCATCGCCTCGAGCATGCGGACCCCGCCCACCCCGAGTACGAGCTCCTGGCGGATCCGGGTGTCACGGTCGCCGCCGTACAGGTGCCAGGTGATGGCGCGGTGGTGCGGCGCGTTGCTCTCGATGTCGGTGTCGAGGAGGAACAGCGGGACCCGTCCCACCGACACCCGCCAGGCCTGGACGGTCACCTCGCCGTCACCCATCGGCACGGTGACGGTCAGGCGTGCCCCGTGGCGGTCGACGACCGGGACCGCCGCCGAGCGGGCCAGGTCGTTGGGCGCCGGGTCGGCGATCTGGTTCCCGGCGGCATCCACCGTCTGGGTGAAGTAGCCGTCCCGGTAGGCGAGCCCCACGGCCACCAGCGGGAGCGCGAGGTCGGAGGCGGAGCGCAGGTGGTCCCCTGCGAGCACGCCGAGGCCGCCCGAGTAGGTGTGCAGTGGGTCGCAGAGCGCGAACTCCGCCGACAGGTAGGCGACCACGCGGTTGCCCTCGGTGAGCGCCGGCGCGCCGGCGAGCTCCCCGGCCAGGTCACGGGCCAGCTCGCCGATCCGTGCACGCAGCGGCGCATCGGCGGCCAGGGTGGCCAGGATGGTCGCGTCGATGGCGTGGAGCACGGCGACCGGGTCGCGACCGTCCACGACCCCGATGCGCTCGGCCAGGTCCTGGAACAGGGCGCGTGTCGGCGGGTGGTAGAACCACCGCAGGTTCCGGGCCAGTTGGTCCAGTTCGGCGTGGAGAGCGGTCACGTCGTTCACGGTCGGAGTCCTCGTTCCATCGCGGCGGGAGCCCCCGCCGGTCGGCATCGCGGTGACGCCGGTCGGCATCGCGGTGACGCCGGGCGGCGGGGCAGGCGGATCGGGGCAGATCCGGGGAGGCAGTGCGCCAGCAGTGCCGTTCGCGGCACACGCTACGACAGCGACCGCAACGGCGCGAGCCGGACGTCCCGGCGATGGCGGCGACGTTGCCACCTCGACGGAGGCTCCCTAGCGTGCGGGTGGACGGTCAGCCGGCCGGGTCCCCCGGGGTGCGCGGCAGCAGGCGGGAGGGGAGCGCGGGTGTCGGAGCCCAACGGGACGTTCGCCGGCGATGCGGGGACCACCCTCGGACGGGACCTGGGTGGCTCCGATCGCAACCTCGCGCTCGAGCTCGTCCGGGTGACGGAAGCAGCGGCCATGGCTGCGGCCCGGCGTATGGGTTTCGGCGACAAGGAGGCCGCCGACCAGGCCGCTGTCGACGCGATGCGCGGCATGCTGGGACGGATCCCGATGGACGGCACGGTGGTCATCGGGGAGGGCGAGAAGGACGAGGCCCCGATGCTCTACAACGGCGAGCACATCGGGGACGGCTCGCCGCCGGCCGTGGACATCGCCGTCGACCCGGTCGAAGGCACCACCCTGACCGCCAAGGGCCTGCCCAACGCCCTGGCGGTCATCGCCCTGGCGGAGCGCGGGACGATGTTCGATCCCGGGCCCTTCGTCTACATGCACAAGATCGCGACCGGGCCGCTGGCGGCCGAGGTCATCGACCTGGACGCCCCCATCGGCGAGAACCTGCGCCGCATCGCCAAGGCCAAGGGCTCGCGGGTCGGTGATGTCACGGTCAGCGTCCTCGACCGTCCGCGGCACGAGCAACTGGTGGCCGACATCCGCGCCGCCGGGGCACGGATCGCCTTCATCTTCGACGGCGACGTCGCCGGTGCCATCATGGCCGCGCGTCCCGACACCGGCATCGACCTCTCCGTCGGGATCGGCGGCACGCCCGAGGGCGTCATCACCGCGTGCGCGCTGAAGTGCCTCGGCGGCGCGCTCTACGGCCGGTTGGCGCCACGTGATGATCGCGAGCGTGCCGAGGCGTTCAACGCCGGTTACGACGTCGACCGGGTCCTGACGATCGACGACCTGGTGACCAGCGACCGCGTCCTGTTCGCCGGGACGGGCATCACCGACGGTGCGCTGCTGCGCGGTGTCCGGTTCAGCGGCCGGGGGGCGACCACCCAGTCGCTGTCGATGCGGTCGAGTTCGGGCACGGTGCGTACCGTCAACGCCGAGCACACCTTCTCGAAGTTCAACGCGATCGCGCGGTTCGCCGCGCTGGATGAGTTGGCCACATGAGCGACGTTCCCACCACCCCGTCCGTGCCGACCGGTAGCCCCGACGATGCTCGGGGTCGCATCGACGTCGACGAGCTGCTCGCGCGCTACCACGACGAGGTCCCCGACCCTTCGGACCCCGGCCAACGGGTGGCGTTCGGGACCTCCGGACACCGAGGTTCGTCGCTGAGGACCTCCTTCAACGAGCGGCACATCCTGGCCACCACCGAGGCCATCTGCCGCGAGCGGGCCACCCAGGGGGTGACCGGGCCGCTGTACCTCGGCAGGGACACCCACGCCCTGTCGGCGCCGGCGATGGACACCGCCTTGGAGGTGCTCGCAGCCCACGGCATCGAGGTCCGGATCGACGACGCCGACGGCTACACGCCGACGCCGGTGATCTCCCACGCCATCCTGACCCACAACCGCGAGCATCCCGACCAGCGGGCTGACGGCATCGTCGTGACCCCCTCACACAACCCACCCGAGGACGGTGGGTTCAAGTACAACCCGCCCCACGGTGGCCCCGCGGGTGCCGAGGTCACCGGGCGGATCGAACGTGAGGCGAACGCGTTGCTGTCGACGCCGGGGGAGATCCGGCGGGTTCCCCTCAGAGACGCGCGGGCCGCAGCCGTGCGCCACCCCTACCTCGCGCGGTACCTCGACGACCTGTCTGCGGTGGTCGACGTGGACGCGATCGCGGCCAGCGGGCTGAAGCTCGGCGCGGACCCGCTCGGTGGCGCGACCGTCGACTACTGGGGGGCGATCGGGGAACGCTTCGGACTGGACCTGGAGGTCGTCAACGCGACGGTCGACGCGACCTTCGCGTTCATGCCGCCCGATCACGACGGCCGCACCCGCATGGACTGCTCCTCGAGCGCGGCGATGTCGGGGTTGGTCGCCCTGGCTGATCGGTTCGACGTGGCCTTCGGCAACGACCCGGACGGGGACCGCCACGGCATCGTCACCCCGGCGGCCGGCCTGCTCAACCCGAACGGCTACCTCGCGGTCGCCATCGAGCACCTGCTCGCCGACCGCGACTTCGACCCCGAGGTGGGCGTCGGCAAGACCCTGGTGAGCTCCAACCTGATCGATCGGGTCGTCGCTGCGGCCGGCCGCCGACTGGTCGAGGTCCCCGTCGGGTTCAAGTGGTTCGTCGAGGGACTGCTGGACGGCACGCTGGCCTTCGGTGGGGAGGAGAGCGCGGGCGCCTCGTTCCTGCGCTTCGACGGGACCGTGTGGTCCACCGACAAGGACGGCATCATCGCCTGTCTGCTGGCGGCGGAGATGACGGCACGCGACGGCCGTGATCCGGGGGTGCGCTACCGCGAACTCACCGATCGTCACGGCCGTCCCGCCTACCGGCGCCTGGACGCCCCGGCAACGCGGGAGCAGAAGGCGGTCCTGGCGGCGCTGTCGCCGCAGGACGTGGCGGCGACGACGCTGGCGGGTGACCCGATCACCGCGACGCTGACCCGCGCGCCGGGCAACGACGCCCCGATCGGTGGGCTCAAGGTCACCACCGCCGACGGGTGGTTCGCCGCGCGCCCGAGCGGTACCGAGGACGTGTACAAGATCTACGCGGAGAGCCTGCGCAGCGAGGAGCACCTCGAGCGCATCCTCGCTGAGGCGCAGGAGGTCGTCGCCGCCGCGCTGGACGGCTGAGCGGGTCGCTGTCCTGCAGGCCCGTGGTCCTGGCGGGCATCGGGTGCGTTCTGCCCCGGTTCCCGGGGTGTTCCGCACCCGATCGGGGGTCGGCGGCGAGGCTCTCCGCCCTCCGCGGTCGAGGATCAGTGTGGCGGCACCGCGGCCAGTGCCTCGTCGATGGCGGTGAAGGCGCGTTCGAGGTGCGCATCGGTGGTGCGCAGGTTCCCGAGCGCCAGGCGCAGCACGTGCCGGCCCTCGAGCACGGTGCCTGACAACAGGACGCGGCCATCGGCATCCAACCACCGTAGGAGGCGTCGACTCCGCGCGTCCGCCACCTCGGCACCGGCGATCTCGTCCCCTCCTGCACGGAGCCGGAACACGACGGTGGACATCACCGGGCGCAGCACCAGTTCCAACTCTGGGTGGGCATCGACCCACGCGGCGACCCGGGACGCCTGCTGGACGTGCTCGGCGAGACGACGGCGCAGGCCGTCGGCGCCGAAGTAGCGCAGGGTCATCCACAGCTTCAGGGCGCGGAACCGGCGACCGAGCTGGAGCCCGTAGTCCATCAGGTCGGTCACCTCGCCGTCGTCGGTCGCCAGGTAGTCGGGGACGAGGGAGAAGGCCGTGGCGAGCGTGGCTGGCTCGCGCAACAGCAGGGCCGAGCAGTCGATCGGCGTGAACAGCCACTTGTGGGGGTTGGTGACCATCGAGTCCGCGCGCTCGATGCCGTCCAGCAGGTGACGGTGCTCCTCACAGATGGCCAGCGCCGCCCCGTAGGCACCGTCCACGTGCAGCCAGATCGGGTGGCCGAGCTCCAGCACGGCCGCATCGCGGACCTCGGCGATGGCGTCCAGCGGATCCACCGAGGTGGTGGCCGTCGTCCCCACGGTGGCCACGATGGCCATCGGCCGGTGGCCGAACCGCACGTCCTCCTCGATCGCCGCCGCGAGGGCGTCGGGCCGCAGGCGGAAGTCCTCGTCGACGGCGATCGCGCGGACCCCGTCCCGTCCGAGGCCCAGCATGATGGCGGCCTTCTCGACCGAGGAGTGCGCGTGCTCGGAGGTGTAGACCCTGAGCGGGGGCAGGTCAGCCCGGCCCGCGAGTCCCCGTTGTCGGACGTCGAGGTCGGTGCGCTCACGGGCGGCGGCCAGCGCGAGCGTCGTCGAGGTGGAGGCACCGTCGGTCAGTAGCCCGGACCAGACCGAGGACATCCCCAGCAGCTGCCGCAGCCAGTCGACGACCAGCAGTTCCAGCTCCGTCGCCGACGGCGACGTGCGCCACAGCATGCCGTTGACGTTCAGTGCTGCCGTCAGTGCCTCGCCGAGGATCCCGGGTCCAGCACCGGTGATGGCGAAGTAGCCGTGGAACGATGGGTGGTTCCAGTGGGTGATCCCCGGGAGCACGACCCGGTCCAGATCGGCCAGGATGTCAGCGAAGGGCTCGGCGTGCGCTGGCGGCCTCGCGGGGAGCTGTCCGCGCACCTCGCCGGGAGCCGACCGGCTGAGCACCGGACGTTGGTCGATCGTGTCCAGGTAGTCGGCGATCCAGTCGATGACGGCGTGGCCGTGGCGACGGAACGCCTCGGTGTCCATGTCACCCACGCCTGCCTGGGCTGGGTCGAGTGCGCCCGCTCCGCTCACGTGCCCTCGGATCCGTCGTTGGTCCCGGGTCCATCCTCGGGGCCGGGTTCGTCCTCGGGACCGGGTTCGTCCTCGGGACCGGCCACCTCGGTGTCGCTCGCGGCGTCCTCGAAGCGCAGGTCGTACTCGTCATCCTGGATCGGTACGGCGACGACCTCCTCGACCGGCTCCGGCGGCTCGTCCTCCTCGTCCGCAGCGGTCACCAGCAGCACGTAGGGCACCGCGACGGACAGCGCCAGCAGCACCACGACGATCGCGACCTGGCCGAGCCAACGGGGCGGACGTCTGGGGCGCCGTCCCCGTGGCCAACGGGGCGCGAGCTCGCCCCACAGCCGATCCAGCTCCGCCGTCGTCAGAGGTGCCGCCCGATCGGCTTCGTCATCGGTGAGCGGGGTGCCCTGGAGCTCCAGGAGCCAGCTGCCGAGCGCCGTGCTGTCCGCGGCGTCCAGACGCCGCATGGCGCGCAGGAAGGTCCGGCGGACGGTGTCGAGGGCAGCCGGATCGGAGCCGGCTGCAGCGGCGCCGTGCAGATCGGCGCCCGCCGCGTCGCCGCCCGCCAAGTCGCCGCCCGCCAAGTCGCCGCCCGCCAAGTCGGCGCCCGCCAAGTCGCCGCCCGCCGCATCGGGGGCCGCCCCCGCAGCGCCGCCCTCACTCGAGCGTGCGCCGAGATGCCTCGACGCCGCCGCGTGCAGGAGTGCCGCGTAGCGGTGGACCAGCACGGCGAAGGCCGGGGCGGCCCCCGCACGCGCGTGCCGCAGCAGCTCGGCGTCGGTGTCGGCGTGGTTCACGGTGGTCCTCGGGTCGGCGCGAGGCTACCTCGCGGCTTCGACGATGCCCGTTCGGCGATGACGGTCGATCATCGCACGACGATCCGGATGGCACCGCTCGGGTGCAGCGTGCATGCGCCTTCCAACGTGCCCGGCGACGTGAAGCTCTGGCGCAGGGTCTGGCCCGGTGCGACGGTGTAGGGACCGACCTGATGGACGACCTGGTCGTCGTTGACGATCTCCAGGCGATCACCCACCGACACCTCCAGCGTCGGTGGCAGCAGTTCGATCGACTCGCCCGCCGTGATCCGTTCGGCGGTGCCGGCAGCGACCTCGACCCGCACCACCTCGGAGGAGCGCTGTGACTGGATCGTCACCAGCAGCACGGCGGCGCTGGCCAGCAGCACCAGACCCAGCAGTACCGTCCGCCAGTGGACATTCGACCCGGCAGCGGGGCCGTCCTCGTGGTTCGTCACCGTCGGTGCCTCCGGCGTCTCAGGGTCGGTCGAGGTGCAGTGTCACCTCGCGGTGGCGCTCGTCCGCTCCGCGCAGGGTGACCGACACGGTCCAGGGCGGGCCGGCCGGCAGCTGGAGGGCGTACGAGAGGTGGTGGTCAGGGCTCACCTCGAACATGGGATGCTCGGAGCCGGGGACGCCGGCGACGGCGAGGTGGACGTCGGTGACCGGGACCGAGCGGCCCTCACGGTCGAAGGCGTACAGGTGGGCCTCGTTGGTGCCGACCTGCACGGGAGCGAACGTGAGGTCCAGCACCATCCCGTCGACGACGACGCGCTCCTGGTGGTGCGGCGGCACCGCGTCGGGCGCGCTCCAGACCGCCAGGGGAGCGCCGAGCAGGACGATCAGCGCCACGGCTGCGCCGGCGGGAGCCAGGCGGTCCGCCGCGACCAGGACCCCCCACAGCACCCCGACGAGGACGAGGAGGCCGACCACCCCCGTGGCGGCCCACCACAGCCGGCCGGACAGCGCCGTGGCCGGCGCGCCGAGTGCTGCGGTGACCAGCAGCACCAGCACCAGCCCGGCCCGGACGGTCCATGGCAGGGCCGGCCGCTGGTGGCGGAGGCCGTCGCGGTGCACCGCGGCCACCGCGGCGAGGACCGCCAGGCGGACCGCCACGGCCACCAACCACCGGTTTCCCGTTCCCGCCCCGTCGACCACGAGCAGCCCGGCTTCCAGCGTCGAGGTGGCCAGCGCCAGGGCGAGGCTCACGGTCACACCGTCGACGCGAGGCACGCGCTGTGTCCGCCACGAGTCGCCTACCTCGGCGCCCCGTCGTGCGGCGCCGTCGTGCCACCACACCACGACGGCGACCACGGTCGCGATCACGGCCACACCGCCGGCGGCTCCCGCAGCCACCAGCACCGGCCCCGCCGTCGTGCCGCGGAGCACCTCGACGACGTCCATGCCAACGGTGGCGGCGGTCACCGGCTCACACGTCCTCCCGCACCTCGACCGTGACCGTCATCTCGCCCGCGTCCGCGAACTCCAGCGTGAGGTCGAAACTCTCGCCGGGCAGCAGGTCGTCAGCGAGCTCCAGCAGCATCAGGTGGTAGCCCCCCGGCTCCAGCGACACCATCTCTCCCGCAGGGACGTCCAGCGCGTCGATCTCCCGCATGCCCATCATGGCGAAGCCTTCGGGGGTCGGCTCGGTGGTCGCCCCGTCCATCTCGCCCGAGTCGGCCATGTCCTCGTCGGCCATGTCCTCGTCGGCCATGTCCTCGTCGGCCATGCCGTCATCATCCATCCCGCCATGGCCGGCGTCGGCATCGAAGGTCTCGTGCAGTTCGACCCGCGCTGCCACCGAGGGCGCCACCGAGGCCCCGAGCAGCTGCTCGCCCTCCTCGGTGTCGTTGCTGATGTCGAGGTAGACGGCGCCGACCCCGGTCAGCATCGGGGACATGCGGCTGCGGGCGTCGCGTACCTCGAGCTCGCCTCCAGAGCCGTCGCAGGCGGCCAGCACGGCAGCGGTGACCATCAGGACGACGACGACCAGACTCGAGCGCAGGGAGAGCAGGCGGGGCATGGGAGCTCCTTCGGGCGAGCGACCGTCGACACGACGGCCGCGGGATCAGTTGGTGGTGTCCTGCAGCACAGCACGCAGGACCACGGCGTACTCCTCTGCGGTGGTGCCGAAGGGCAGCTCACGCACCACCTCGCCGCGGTCGTCGATCACGTAGGTGATGGCGGAGTGCGTCACCTCGTAGTCCGCCTCGCCGTCGGGCGGCTCCGCCACCTCGTAACGCACGCCCAGCCGCTCGGTGGCCTCGTCCAGGGACACCGGGTCCGGGGCCGTGAGCGCACGTACCCCGTCGTCGAAGAACAGGCCGAGGTAGCGCTGCAGTTCCTCGGGGCCGTCCCTGGCCGGGTCGAGCGTGACGAAGGCAACGGTCGTTCTGGCCGCCAACTCCTCGCCCAGCAACTGCCGAGCACGGCGGAGGTCACCCATCGTCAGTGGGCACATGTCGGGGCAGGAGAGGTAACCGAAGTAGGCCGCCGTCACCTCGCCGTCGGCGGGGACCAGATCAGCACGGGCCGGGCTGTCGCGCTCCCAGACGTCGTCGAAGGACAGGCCCTGGACGTTCGGCGCGGGGTCGCGCACGATGCCGGGCAGCGCCTCGTCGGCCGGCAGGAACAGGATCGCGGCGGCAGCGAGCGAGGCGGTGCCGGCGATGGCGAGCACCCACCGGTTCGGTCGGATCGGCACGGCAACGATCTCCGGGCGAGGTGGGTCGATGGTACCTCGCCGCCCCTTATGTCCGGACATTTCGGCGGTCGCGAGCTCGGGGCTCGCTCGCAGGCGCACACGTCGTCGGCGACCGGGGTCGCTTGCCGCGTGGCGCACGTGCGAGAGGCCTCCGTCGGACCCCAGGTTGCCGTGGCGTGCGGGCACGGCCAGGGCCGGAGGTCATGATGCTCCCCCGGGGGCGCGGAGCGGACCGCCGGGACGAGCGAGTGACCGGCTGTGGCGCTGCGCGCGAGCGCCCTGCGGCGCGCGCACTGGGACCTGCTGGCACTGGGCAGTACGTCGACGCCGTCGGTGACGGGGTGGGTCAACCCCGCCCGGGTCGTGCGAGCGAGCGGGAGCAGGCACGGCACTTCGGACACCGACGTCGGGTTTCGCCCCTACGGCGAGCCCGTACTATTCTGCTAGTGCGATGGGGTCCGAGGATGATCGACCGAGCCGTCCCGAACCCTCGTGAGCGCACGCCGCACCGGCGCGTTCATCCCACTTCAAAGGTCTGGACATCATGACACGTCAACTGCGTTCCGTCGCTGCCGCCTTCGCAGCCGCTGCCCTGGTCCTCGGTGGTTGCACCACCGAGGACGACACCGTCGAGGACACCATCGACGACGCCGGCGAGGAGGTCGAAGACGCCGGGGAAGAGGTCGAGGAAGAGGTCGAGGAAGAACTCGACGGGGATGAGGACACCGAAGGCTGAGTGGTCCTGATCGAGGGGAGGCCGGTGCGCACCACGCACCGGCCTTCGTCGTGCAACGGGGCCGATCGACACCGCACTGTGGTCGCCGGAGGTCGCGCGGGTAGGTGGGACCCGGGACCGATCTCCAGCACCCGCTCGGTGCCGAGCAGCTCCCGTGCTGCCAGCCACCTCGGCGCGACGTCCCTCCGCGATGAGGGGGTGCCCGGTCCGTCGTCGACGTGCACCCGGAGGACGCCGCTGCTGGCCGTGACGGTCAGCCCCGCCGTGAGCGGACCGCCTCGACCAGTGCGAGCGCCGACCCGGTGATCCGCTCTCGGGCCTCGAGCCGCGCCAGCAGCTGCGAGGGGATGGCCGCCGCCCCGAGGTGGGCGCCGGTGATCGCCCCGGCCATCGCGGCGACCGTGTCGGTGTCACCGCCCAGGCTGATGGCCGCACGGATGACCTCGACGACACCGTCGCCGCCACCGAGGGCGATGGCCACCGCGGCGGGGACCGACTCCCGGGCGGGCACCGAGGTCCCGAACCCCTCGGCCAGGGCGAGCAGCTCATCGGCGGGCGATGGTGGACCGCCGTCGGGGTGCCCAGCGGCGGCCAGCAGCCGACGCCAGGCGGCCTGCAGCGCCGGTGAGCGGAGGTTCGTCACGTCGAGCTCCGCGGCCGTCAGCTGGAGCGGCTGGTCTGCGGGGGTCGCCAGCGCGAGGCCGACGACGGTCGCCAGCAGCACCGCGCCGTCCAGGCCTTCGGGGTGGCTGTGGGTCACCCTGGCCTGCTCGGCGGCCAGTTCCCCGATGGCGACGGTGTCGGGGAACCCGGCGATGGCCACGGGAGCGCAGCGCATCGCGCCGCCGTTGCCGAACGAGCCGCCGCCACCGAACAGTCGCGCGGCTGCCTCGGGGTAGGAGCATCCCCGGGCCGCGAGGGCGAACACCTGGGGCGGCCCGCTGCCGTAGCCGCGCCACGGCTCACGCTGGTAGGCCGCGGCGAAGCGATCGCCGAGCTGCTCGGTGTCGATCGTGAGCCCGTGTGCGGCCAGCGCCCTGGCCAGCGTCAGCGCCATGTGGGTGTCGTCGGTCCAGCGCAGGTCGCCGACCCCGGCCACGAGCCGGTCGACCTCGCTGGGGTCGACCCGTGCGCGGCCCTCGAACGGGGCGCCCAGGGCGTCGCCGAGCGCGAGACCGAGCAGGCAGCCGATGGCGTCGTCGGGTTCCGGGGCTGCGGGCATCGCGGCGGGGCCGCTCGTCGGCGGGCCTCATCGTGGCACGCCCGCTGGCCTCCCGTCCACCTCGCGGCCGGGCCGCTCGCCTAGCGTCCATCCCGCGTCGCGACCGATGGGACCTCGGATCCTGCGGCTGCGCGGCGCCGGGAAGGAACCGACCGTGGTGACCTGGCGGCGACGGGTGCTGCGGGTCGGTGGGCTCGGTCTGCACGTGGCCCGTGCCGGCCCGTCGGCGGCGCCGGCGCTGGTGGCGCTCCACGGCATCGGGGACGACGGGCCGTGCTGGTCGGAGATCGCTGACGACCTGGCTCGCGACCACGATGTGGTGCTCCTGGATGCCCGCGGGCACGGGCGCTCGGCTGCGCCCCCGAGCGGCTACGGCACGTCCGAGCACGTCGGCGACGTGGTCGGGGTGCTCGACGTGCTCGGGCTGCGTCGACCGGCCCTGCTCGGGCACTCGATGGGGGCGGTCACCGCACTGGCCCTGGCGGCCCTCCACCCGGGGTTGCCGGGTGGGATCGTGCTGGAGGATCCGCCGCCGTGGTGGCGCCGTCCGTCCCCACCGAGCGCGGCGGACCTGGCACGTACCGCGTCGCTGCGCCGCACCATCCTGGCGCTGAAGCGGCGCACGCACGAGGAGCTCGTGGCCATCCAGCGCGAGGCCGCACCAGGTTGGTCGGAGGCGACGGTGCAGCGATGGGCGGCGTCGACACAGCGGCTCAGCCCCTACGTGCCGTTGGCGCTGGAGGACCAGCACCGCTCCAACGGCGCGCTCGACTGGCCCCGCCTGTTGCCATCGGTCACCTGTCCGGTCCTCGTCCTGCACGGTGACACCGAGCGCGGCGGTGCCCTCACCCCGGCCGCGGCCGCGGCCCTGCAGGCGGGCATCGCGCACGCCGAGGTGGAGCGGCTGCCGGGCACGGGGCATGCCCCGCGCCACGAGGACCCGCTCGCCTACCTCGCGATGGTCCGGCGCTTCCTCGCGAGGTGGTGAGCGCACCGCCACCGTGGCACGCCCGGCCGAACGCGGCGGCACCGACTGCGCCCACCGACCGCTCGCGTGCACGACCGCGGTGGTAGGTCGGTCGACCAGCGGGTCGGGGACCACCGTCCGTAGGCAGGGGTCGGGTCGAGATGGAACGCTAGGTTCAACGCCACGGTTGGTGGCACGGCACAGGTGGCACCTCACGGGGCGATGACGAGGGAAGGCAGCACGATGACACATGGACGGCAGCCGGGGGCCGGCAGCATCGTGGTCGGGGTGGACGGTTCGTCTGCCGCCTTCGACGCGCTGACCTGGGCCTACCGTCAGGCGGTGCGCACCGGCGATGCGCTCCACCTCGTCACGACCTACGAGACCGAGGCGCCCCACACCCCCTACGCCGCCTCCTACGCCTACGCCCCCGACGGCCCCACGGCCGCACGCTTGAGCGAGGCCGAGGCGCGCTGGCGTGAGGAGCGCCACCACCTCGCTCAGGAGCGTGCCGAGCGGATGCTGCACGATGTGCTCACCGCGGTGCGCTCGACCGTGCAGGCTGAGCCGGGGGTGACCGAGGAGAGCGAGCCGGTGGTGACCGAGGAGAGCGAGCCGGTGGTGACCGAGGAGGTGATCGCCGGCGCACGCCCGGCCCAGATCCTGATCGAGCGCTCCCAGGATGCCGGGCTGCTGGTGGTCGGCTCCCGTGGGCTCGGCGGCTTCCGCGGGTTGTTGCTCGGTTCGGTGTCCCAGCAGTGCGTCCACCACGCGTCCTGCCCGGTCGTGGTCGTCCGACACGAGGAGCAGTGACACGAGGAGCAGTGAGAGCGGGGCAGTGAGGCGCTGACCTCTCGTGCGCCCGGGCGATCCGGTCTGGACCGTGTGCCCGACACGTGACAGGATGGGGCACGACGCGCAGGAGGCCCCATGAGCGGCACGATCGGCGACATCCTCACCGACAAGGGCACCACCGTGGTCACGCTCGGATCCTGTGCGGTGGTGGCCGAGGCCGCCGCGCTGCTGCGCTCGCGCGGGATCGGAGCCGTGGTCCTGGTGGACGACGCCGACAGCGTCGTCGGGCTGGTCTCGGAGCGCGACGTCGTGCACGCGCTCGCGGCCCACGGCAGCGACGTGCTCCAGACCCCGGTCGCGGAGATCATGAGCACCGATACCCCCACCTGCACCGGTGCGGCCAGGGTCGACGACGTCGCGGCGCTGATGACCCAGGGGCGCCACCGTCACATCCCGGTTCTCGATCAGGGACGCTTGGTCGGCATCGTCTCCGTGGGTGACGTCGTGCGCTCCCGGTTGGACGCGCTCGCCGAGACCGCGGATCACCTGCGGGCATACGTGGCCGGCAGCTACTGAACCGCCGCCTGCGCCACGACCGACCGGGCAGGGGAGAGTGACCCGGCCAGGACAGGTCCGTCGCCCCCGATGAGGGCCGCTGCCCGCGGCGATGCTGTCAGGGTCCGGACACGTGTGGCGGCGAGGTGTGTGGGTGCCCAGGGTCCTCGAGCATGGCTGGCTGGCTCGTCCGTGGCGTGTGCTGCTGCTGCTCGCCGTCGCAGTGACCATGGTCGTGCTGCCGGTCCCCGGATCGGGTGCGGCGACGGCGGCCGACGATGCGGGCTCGACCAGCCAGCCTGCGGTCCCCGACGACCTGGCGGCGGCGCTGACCGATGAGGGCCGGATCGAGTTGCTGTTCTTCGGCTCCGCGACCTGTCCCTACTGCCGGCAGATGGAGGGCTACCTCGACGAGCTCGAGGCGACCTTCTCGCCACCACTGGAGGTCGCTCGTCACGAGGTGTCGGATGACCCGGCCGCGAGGGAGCGGTGGGAGACGGAGCTGCGCGCCCGTGGGCACACCCCCTCGGGCGTGCCCACCGCGATCCTCGGCGATCGGGTCTGGATCGGCTTCGACGAGAACGTGGCCCGGGACCTCACCCGAGCGGTCGCCACCCTCGTCGCGGCGGCCCCCGACGGCGCCGGCAGCGACATCGAAGACGACCAGCCCCCGGCCCCAGATGCCGGGCAGGTCAGCGAGCCGACCGACACGAGCTTGTCGCTGCCGGTGATCGGAGAGGTGGGACTGGAGGGGCGTTCTGCCCTGGGCATCACCGTCCTGATCGCTTTGGTGGACGGGTTCAACCCGTGCTCGTTGTGGGTGCTCGCCATCCTGCTGGCCATGGTCCTCAACGCCGGTGCGACCCGCAGGCGGATCATCGTGGTCGGCACGACGTTCCTGGCCGTCACCGCCGCGATCTACGGCGCCTTCATCGTCGGGGTGTTCACCGTCGTCGACCTGCTCTCGGGCGTGACGGCGATCGCGTGGGTGGTGGGCGCCATCGCCCTGCTCGTGGGGGCCGTCAACATCAAGGACTACTTCGCGTACAAACAGGGGCTCTCCTTCACCATCCCGGATCGCTACAAACCCCGCATCTACCGGGGTGGGCGCCAGATCCGGGATGGTGAGCGGCCGCTGCCGGCGGTGCTGCTGACCACCGTGGTCCTGGCGGCCGGGGTGGCGGTGGTCGAGTTGCCCTGCACCATGGGCTTCCCGGTGATCTGGACCGGTTCGCTGCAGACCCTGGGCATCGGGCGCGATGCGGAGTTCGCCGGCCTGCTGGGCCTGTACCTGCTGGTCTACGTCGGTCTGGAGCTGGTCCTGTTCGGCATCGTCGTCGCCACGATGCAGGTGACCCGCCTCGAGGAACGGCACGGGCGGGCGCTGAAGCTGATCGGCGGCTCCCTGATGGTGGTGCTGGGTGTGGCCATGATCTGGTTCCAGACCCTGCTCGACGACCTCACCGGCCTGCTGGTGCTGACGGTGTCGGCAGCGGGACTCGCGGGCGTGCTGGTGCTCGTCAACCGGGTGCGTACCGGTGGGCGTGGCGGTGGCCCGGCGGCGACCGACCAGCCGACCCCGACCCCGCCCCGCCGGTCGGCGAGTTCGGGACGCCGCTGAGCGTGACGCGCAGGGGCGTGCCCGGCGGCACCGGTGGTCCGCAGCAACGGTGCGCTCGCGGACGTCCCGTGCTGGCGATCCCGCGCGCCGGAGCGTTCCGGCTCAGCTGGGGGCGGCACCGGCCTTGGCGCGCTTGGCTGCCCGCGCGCGGGTCGCCGGGTCCAACTCGACCTTGCGCAACCGCACGTTGCTCGGGGTGACCTCGACCGCCTCGTCCTCGCGGATGAACTCGAGCGCCTGATCCAGCGACAGGGCTCGGGGGGGCGCGAGACGCACCAGCTCGTCGCCCGTCGCGGAACGGACGTTGGAGAGCTTCTTCTCCTTGGCGGGGTTGACGTCCATGTCCTCAGCGCGTGCGTTCTCGCCGACGATCATCCCGGCGTAGACCTCGGCACCGGGTGCGATGAACATCTGGCCGCGCTCCTGGAGGTTCAGCAGGGCGAACTGTGTGGCCTGGCCCTGGCGATCGGCCACCAGCGAGCCGTTCGGACGGGTGCGCAGCTGGCCCTGCCAGGGCTCGTAGCCATCGAAGACGTGGTGGAGGATGCCGGTCCCGCGCGTCTCGGTGAGGAACTCGGTCCGGAACCCGATCAGGCCCCGGGCGGGCACGCGGTACTCGAGGCGGACCCAGCCCGTGCCGTGGTTGACCATCTGCTGGAGACGGCCCTTGCGCAGGCCGAGCAGCTGACTGACCACCCCGACGTAGTCCTCCGGCACGTCGATCGACAGCGCCTCGAACGGCTCGTGGATCTGGCCGTCGATCTCGCGCGAGACCACCCGCGGCTTGCCGACGGTCAGCTCGAAGCCCTCGCGGCGCATCGTCTCCACCAGGATCGCGAGCTGGAGCTCACCGCGGCCCTGGACCTCCCAGGTGTCGGGACGTTCGGTCGGCAGCACCCTGAGGGAGACGTTGCCGACCAGCTCCTGCTCGAGGCGCGCCTGGATCAGGCGTGCCGTGAGCTGCTTGCCGTCGCGTCCGGCCAACGGCGAGGTGTTGACCCCGAGCGTCATCCCGAGGCTCGGTTCGTCCACCGTCAGACGGGGTAGCGGGCGGGGGTCGTCCACGTCGGCCAGGGTGTCGCCGATCGTCACCTCGTCGATCCCGGCGACCGCGATCAGATCGCCCGGGCCCGCCTCGTCGGCCTGGACGCGGTCCAGTGCCTCGGTGAGGTACAGCTCGGAGAGCTTGACCCGCTCCACCTCGCCGTTCTCCCGGCACCAGGCGACCGTCTCCCCGCGGCGGACACGGCCGTTCTGGATGCGGCACAGCGCCAACCGGCCGAGGTAGGGAGAGGAGTCGAGGTTGGTGACCAGTGCCTGGAAGGGGTGGTCGGGGTCGTAGGTGGGGGCCGGGACGTGGGTCATGATCGTCTCGAACAACGGCCCGAGGTCGGTCCCGGGCCGGTCGAGGTCGAGGGTCGCCGTGCCCTCCCGAGCGTTGGTGTAGAGGATCGGCAGGTCGATCTGCTCGTCGTCGGCACCGAGGTCGATGAGCAGATCGAAGGCCTCGTCCACGACCTCGGCGATCCGGGCGTCGGGACGGTCGATCTTGTTGACCACGATGAGCACCGGCAGGCGTGACTCCAGCGCTTTGCGGAGCACGAAGCGGGTCTGCGGCAGCGGACCCTCGCTCGCATCGACCAGCAGCAGGGCCGCGTCCACCATGGCCAGCGCCCGCTCCACCTCGCCGCCGAAGTCGGCGTGTCCGGGGGTGTCGACGACGTTGACGATGACCTCGGCGCCGTCGGGCTGTGGGAGCACGACCGCGGTGTTCTTGGCGAGGATCGTGATGCCGCGCTCGCGCTCGAGGTCGCCGGAGTCCATGACCCGCTCGTCGACGTCCTGGTTGGCGCGGAAGGCACCCGACTGCCACAGCATCGCATCGACCAGGGTGGTCTTGCCGTGGTCGACGTGGGCGATGATGGCGACGTTGCGCAGGTCCGAGCGGACCGCCGTCGTGGGAGAGGTCACCGGGGCACCGAGGTGGTGGGAAGGGGCGGGGGAGACGGTCAAGCGTACCGGTGCTGGATGGGTGCACGCCCGGGTGCAGCCATCGCACGCTGCGGTCGGTGCGTTCCGCCGGCCCGGCATCGGCGTCGGGCCAGCGCTTCGGCATCGGTGCGGGTGGGGTCGGGGACGTGGGCCGGCCATCGCTGGCCGGCCCGCTACCCCATCGCGCCAACGTGGCTTGCGAGGGGCTGCTGTCCGGTCGATGGCGGCCGGGGAGCGGCCCCGCCCGCGTCGGCCCGAAAGGCCGGGGTGGCCGGCGGCCGGGGAGCATGGGAGCGGCGGCTCAGGAGGTCGAGGAGGTGGTGGGCGCTGCGGCGCGGGCCTCGTCCAGCGCGCGCTGGGTCAACCGGGGCGAGACCGTGATGAGCAACAGCGCGTGGACGAGGACGGCGGCGGCGAAGGGTGCGCGCAGGGCCAGCTCACGCGTGGCCGTGGCCTCGACGAGCTGGACCAGCCCACCGCCGAGCAGGGTGCCGATCGGCATCATCCCCCACCCGAAGAACCGGTAGACGCTGTTCACCCGGCCCAGCAGCGGGTCGGGGATCAGCGTCTGTCGCAGCGACACCGTGACGACGTTCCACGCCACGGCCGTGAACGAGTAGGCAGCGAACGCGATCCCGGCGACGGCCGGCAGCGAGGTCAGCGCGATCGCCGCCGAGCCCCCGATCGGCACGAGCACGGCCAGCAGCAGCGCGCGTGCTCCTCCCAACCGGGCGGTGAGCGTTGGCGCGAGGAGGCTGCCGAGGAGCCCACCGGCGCTGCCGGTCGCCAGCAGCAGACCGAACCCGAGGCCATCGAGCTCGAGGATCTCCTGCACGTACAGCACGAAGGTCGCCATCATCGCGGCGCTGACCCCGTTCATCAGCCCGAGGGCGATCGCCAGGGTGCGGAGCAGCCGGTGGTGCCACAGCCACCGCAGCCCGTCGCGGATCTGGGTCCGCATGGTCGGGGTGGTCACCCCGGCGGCGGTGGGCGCGCGGAAGGACCCCCGGATCGAGAAGATCAGCGCGGCGGACACCGCGGCGGTCGCTCCGTCGAGGGCGAAGGGCAGCGAGAGCGAGAACCCGACCATCGCGCCCGCGACCGGTCGCGCCACGAAGTCCTGGATGACCAGCTGCGCGCCCATCAGGTTGCCGTTGGCCCGCTCGAGTCGCTCGCGAGGCACCAGGGCGGGGAGGAGCGCCTGCGAGGTGTTGTCGAACACCACCTCGCACATGCCGAGTCCGAAGGCGGCGGCGTAGAGCACCGGCAGGGAGGCCAGCTCCAGGACGACGGCGGCGCTCACGGCCAGTGCGATCGCCGCCCGCAGGCTGTTGGCGATGACCATCAACCACCGCCGGTCGTAGTGGTCTGAGAGCGCTCCGGCGTGCAGGCTGAAGAGCAGCCATGGCAGTCGGCTGGCCAGGGCGACACCCGAGATCGCCAGCGGATCGCGGGTCACCAGCGAGGCGAGCCAGGGCAGGGCGAGGGAGACCAGGCCGTCGCCGAGGTTCGAGCTCGCGACCGCGGACCACAGTCGCCAGTAGCGATCGTCGAGCCCGGCGGCGCGGCGGCGCCAGCGGCCGGCGCCGGGGGCACGCGGTGGCGGGATGGCGGACACGGCCGTCCTCGGGCTCGGGCTGGGTGCGGGTCTGCTCAACCCGGGTCGTGCGCGGCGGTGCGGCAGGGATCCGCCAGCTTCGCACGACCGGTTGAGAGACGTCAAGTGGCCAGCAGGGTCGGCCTGGCACACTGGTGCGCCGATGCGCAGACGGCGCCGGTGCGGTGCCGATCGGGGTGGAGGGACCGTGGGCAACGACGACCGGCCGCCGATGCCGCCGACGCCGGCGGCACGCCGGCCGATGACCGCTGACGAAGCCAAGGCGCTCGGCCACCCGACCCGGCTTCGGATCGTGTTCGCGTGCCGCGAGCGCGCCATGACCAACAAGGAGCTCGCCGAGGTGCTGGCGACGACCCCGGGCACGATCCACTACCACCTGCGGCCGCTGCTCGCGCAGGGGTTCCTCGAGCCGCTGGCCCCTCGGCCCGGTCCGCGCGGCTCGCGGGAGCAGCCCTACCGGGCCACCGGGCGGTCCTGGGAGCTGGCCGGCACCGACGCGACGGTCGGTGCCTTGCGCGCTGTCGCCGTCGACGAACTGCTCGCCGCCAGCGACGAACAGGTGATCGCGCTGACCCGTCTCGGGCTCACCCTCACCCGGCGCGAACGCGACGAGCTGGTCGAGCGGCTCGGCGCGGTGCTCGAGGCGGCGGTCGAGCGCAGCCGTGACCGCAAGGCCGTGGGCCCGCCGGCCCGGGAGGGCACACGGGAACCCGGTCGCCGAGACGCGGGCGGGTCGGCCCAGGAGGAGGCGGCAGGGGAGCCGGCGCCCGACGGTGCGCTCGAGGACCTGACCGTGCTGCTCGCGGTGACCTCCGGCCGGCCCGCGTCGGGGGTGACCGGCTGAGACCCGGTCGACGAGCGGGTGCGGTCCCGGCCGGGGCGCGTCAGCGAGCGGGAGCGGTCTCGCCCAGCAGTTCGGCGACACGCGTGCGGAGACGATCGACCCCCGTGCCGCGCTCGGCGCTGACCCACAGGACCTGTTTCGGGTGGACGCCGCAGCGCTCGGCGAGCTCCCGTCGGCGTCGGTCCCGCCGCGAGGAGCGGACCTTGTCGTGCTTGGTCGCCACGAGCTCGAAGGCGAGCTCCTGGTGGCGTAGCCATGCGATCATCTCCGCGTCCAGCGACGTCGGTCCGACCTCGCCGTCCACGAGCAGCAGCGTGCGGACCAGCGGCTCCCGCACCACGAGGTAGCGCTCCATCCGCCGGCGCCATGCCGCGCGCTCGGTGGCGGCGACCTTGGCGTAGCCGTAGCCGGGCAGATCGACCAGGGTGGCGCCACGCGGGGTGGAGAAGCAGTTCAGCAGCTGGGTCCGCCCCGGGTGCTTGGAGGTCCGTGCCAGCTTCGTCCGTCCGGCGAGCGCGTTGACCAGCGTGGACTTGCCCACGTTGGAGCGACCGGCGACCGCCACCTCCGCCGGGCTCGGGGGGAGTTGGCTGACGTCGTCGGCGCTCGAGGTGAAGGAGAGCTGCAGGGTGGTGGCCACGGCCGCAGTCTGTCGCAGGCAGCGAGGTGGTGCCCACCCCGTGCGCTACCAGCGCCCGCCCAAGCGTGCGCTACCAGCGCCCGCCGCAGGCCCCGCTCGGCGGCACCCGGCAGACCCACAGCGCACCGCGCCGGCTTGCGGTGCGCGAGCGACGTTGCCGGGGCACGTCGCCGGTGGCCTGCCCGGGACGAGCCGGCCGACCAGGGCCGTCCTCGAGCGGGGAACCCGGACACCACCGGTGGGGGCACCGAACCCTGATTCGCCCCCCGTCCGTCCCCGCCCCCAGGAGCCCCCGTGACCACCCAGCCGACGACCGCGGCGCATGACGCCGATCCCGACACGCAGGGCATCGGCCGGGGCTACATCGAGGACGAGTTCGAACGGGACATGCGCTACCTCGACGACCGCATCACCGCGCCGGTGGACGCCGCCTGGCCCGTGGAGCCCGGTCGCTACCGGCTCGTCGTCAGTCGGGCGTGTCCCTGGGCGCACCGAGCGGTGATCGTGCGCCGCCTGCTCGGCCTCGAGCCGGTGCTGCCGATGGGCATCGCCGGCCCGACCCACGACTGGCGGAGCTGGACCTTCGACCTCGACCCAGGCGGCGTCGACCCCGTCCTGGGGATCCCGCGGCTCAAGGACGCCTACGAGGCCCGGGTGCCGGGCTACGAGCGCGGTATCACCGTGCCGGCGATCGTCGACGTCCCGACCGGTGCGGTGGTGACCAACGACTTCAAGCAGATCACCCTCGACCTGTCCACCGAGTGGGCGGCCCATCATCGCCAGGGTGCGCCGCAGCTGTACCCGGAGTCGCTGCGCGACGAGATCGACGAGGTCGTGGAGGTGGTCTTCCGTGACGTCAACAACGGGGTGTACCAGGCCGGGTTCGCGGGTACGGCACCGGCCTACGAACGGGCCTACGCGGCGCTGTTCGCCCGCCTGGAGCAGCTCTCCGACCGCTTGGCCACGCAGCGGTACCTGGTCGGCGACACCATCACCGAAGCCGACGTGCGGCTGTTCACCACGCTGGTGCGCTTCGACGCCGTCTACCACAATCACTTCAAGTGCAACCGGTCCAAGCTGACGGAGATGCCGGTCCTGTGGGCCTACGCCCGGGATCTGTTCCAGACGCCGGGGTTCGGCGACACCACGGACTTCGTGCACATCAAGCGCCATTACTACGAGGTTCACACCGACATCAACCCGACCGGCATCGTGCCGCTGGGACCGGATCTGACGGGCTGGGCGACGCCGCACTTCCGGGAGGAGCTCGGTGGTCGCCCCTTCGGCGACGGCACGCCCCCGGGGGAGGTGGCACCGGGTGAGCAGGTACCTGTCGAGCACAATCCCGCCCTGCCCGCGGTGGGTTGAGCCGGCAGGCCCATCACGACACCGCGGTCAGCCGGCCGCGGGAGGCCTCGTGGTCGACGAGCGGGCTGGGTCGCTCAGGTGCGACGAACCCGGGCACACCGCCAGGAGGCGCGCTACGCTCACGGCAGCACGGAACCGAGGCGTCCGACCGCGTCCAGCGGCCAGGGCATCGTCGGGGTCGAGCACGCCGGATGGCTGCCGCTCCTCGATCCAGCGGGTTCCGTCGTCCCGGCGGCCCCACGGTGCGATGACGTACCGGCCGACGGGGCAGCGGACGGCACGACCGCCCCACGCCGTCTGCCAGCGTTGCGTCCGCGGCGCGGTGTCCACCGTGGCCGCAGGACCGGACAGTGACGGCCCCACCACCGTGCCGTCACCGACCGCTCGTTCCGACCTCCCGCCGCGCCGCGGCGTTGGAGGCCGCCTGCCAACGGAGGGATCACCATCGCCACTCACGCTCGTGGCCGAAGGCTGACCCCGGAGGATCTCCGGGAGCTCGCCCAGGCACACCTCGACGGCCTCGCTTCGGACGATGACGTCGCGCTCCTGTCGAGCGACGAGCAGGGGTGGATCGATGCACTGCGCTGGCTCCGTCGCGATGTCGGCCGCACGATCCAGCGCCTGGAGCGCGAGGTCACCGGACCCGAGCGCACCCTGGTGCTGGCGGACTTCGAAGAGGAGCGCGACCGCATCGACGATGCGCTCACCCGGCTCACCGGCGAGGATCCACGGGCGGCCTCGGCGCCGGCGGGCAAGCCGGCGCAGGCGGAGCGCGACCCCGCTGCGCAGGACCACGAGGTGCCGGAGAGCCCCGAGGTCGAGGTGGAGCCTGCACCGAGCCCGCCGCGGCTGCAGCTGTCCTGGCACCGCGGCAACATCGTGGCCTGGAGCGCTGGCCGGGGCTCCGAGCCGGAGCCCGTGTCGTCGGTCGCCGACCGTCTGGCCGCTGCCGGGGCACCGGCCGACGCCTTCGGTGAGGGCGAGCCGGTCGCGCTGCCGTCCGGGGGGTCGGCCAAGAGCCTGACCGCGGACGTCCACGACACGCTCGGGTGGCTGGTGGCGTTGGCCGACACCCATGCGGACGAGGAACTGGCGCCGAGCGTCACCTGGATCGGGCTGGCCGCAGCGCTGGCCGTCCGCCTCGTCGCCCAGGGGCGCATGGTCCCGCAGCTGCGCAAGGTCGGCGATGCCCCGGCCAACCGCTCCTACTTCGCGGTGCGGTGGGAGCCGACCCTGATCGACCACGACGAGCTGACCGGCCTGGTCAAGGCGATGCCCGGTGCCGTGGCCGCGCTCGAGGGACGTCGCGATGCCCGCACGGTGACCCATGCGATCGTGTCCGGCTTCGTGGACGCGATCTGTCGCGACGCGGCCGGAAGGGTCGAGGTCCCGGCACCTCCACCCCAACCGCAGCGGCCCGCGGAGATCGCGGAGGCCGCGCTCGGACGCCTGGACGGCTCGACCTTCGAGGCCCCGCATGCCCAGGGCACGGAGATCCGGCGTGGTCTCGAGTCATGGGCGGAGGGGGTGACCGGGGCCTCGAAGCTGGAGCTGATCGTCCAGCTGGACCCGCCCGACACCGGCGATGCATGGCTGCTGCGGACGTTGGTCCCCGGGGGTCGTCGCAAGGACGAGGCCGTCGAGGCCGCCATGTCGCGTGCCAACCACGACCGCAAGGAGCTGATCAAGCGTGAGCTCGAACGGCTCGAGGGCCTGTACTCGCCCCTGGAACGTGGCAAGGACCGTCGTCGTGGCGAGGTGATCCTCAGCCAGGACGAGGCGTGGGAGCTGATGACCCAGACCGGCTCCGTGCTCACCAACGCCGGCTTCGAGGTCCGGGTGCCGCCGCTGTCCACGAAGAAGCCGAGCTCCCAGCTCAAGCTGACCTCGCTCGGGTCCCAGGAGCGGTCCGTCGGCGCCCAGCAGCTCAGCGACGTGCGCTGGTCGGCGGTGTTCGGCGACGAGGAGCTCACGGCCGCCCAGATCCGCGAGCTGGCCTCCCAGTCCCGACCGCTGGTGCGCTCCCAGGGGCGCTGGGTCGCCGTCGAGCACGCCGATCTGGAGGCGGCGGCAGCAGCGCTCGAGGAGCGGGCGAACAGGACGAAGCTGTCCGGGGCGGACATGCTCCGCTACGCCCTCGGGCTGGACGGCACCGCTCTCGGCCGCCCGATCCAGCTCGAAGGTGAAGGCTGGGCCGCCGATCTGCTGCACAGCGCCGCCGCCATCCCCGAGCAGCCACCCGCCTCACCCGAGGGCTTCGAAGGCGAGCTCCGCAGCTACCAGGCGGACGCGCTGGCGTGGCTGCACTTCCTGGAGTCGGCCGGGCTCGGCGGGATCCTGGCCCTGGACATGGGCCTCGGCAAGACGCCGACCCTGCTGGCCTTCCTGCGTGATCGTGACCAGGACACGCGGCCGGCGCTGGTGATCGCGCCGCCGGCCGTGGTCGGCAACTGGGCCAGCGAGGCCGCCCGCTTCGTCCCCGACCTCGAGGTGGTCGTCCACCACGGCACGAACCGTGCCGACGCGGACCAGGTGGCTGCCGAGGCGGCGGACGCCGACGTCGTGCTCACGACCTACGGCACCGCGTTGCGCGACGTGGAGGCGCTGGCCGCCATCTCCTGGAGCCGGATCGTCCTCGATGAGGCCCAGGTGATCAAGAACCCCGCCAGCGAGACCGCGCAGCAGCTGCGCCGGCTGGAGGGCGGGACCCGCGTGGTCCTGACGGGCACGCCGATCGAGAACGGGCTCGGTGACCTGTGGGCGCTGCTGGACTTCGCCAACCCCGGCCTGCTCGGCGACCGGGCCACCTTCGTCTCTCAGATGCAGCAGATCGCCACCAAGGGCAACGGGGCCGAGTCGGCGCTGACCACCTTGAACGGCGTGCTGGTCTTCCGTCGGACCAAGGCGGAGCCGGTGATCGCCGCGGAGCTGCCCGATCGCATCGACTCGCTGGACCACTGCCCGATGACCGCGGAGCAGATCGGGCTGTACCAGGCGGTCCTCGACGATCTGGTGGTGACCTCCGCCGAGGAGGACACCACCAAGCGCAAGGGAGCGGTGCTGGCGGCCATCACGGCGTTGAAGCAGATCTGCAACCATCCGGCGGCCTACACCGGCGACGACGGACCGCTGGACGACCGTTCGGGCAAGCTCGAGCGGCTGGAGGAGATCGTCGAGAACGTGTTCGAGTCCGGTGAGCGGATGTTGATCTTCACCCACTTCGCGAGCTGGGGCGAGAAGCTCGCCAAGCACCTCACCCGGCGCACCGGCGTCGACATCGAGTGCTACCACGGCGGACTCGCGCGGGGGGCTCGTGACCGGATGATCGCGCGGTTCCAGTCGGGGCAGGGACCTGGGGCCCTGGTGCTGTCGCTGAAGGCGGGCGGCACCGGGTTGAACCTCACCGCCGCCAGCCACGTCGTGCTCTACGACCGGTGGTGGAACCCGGCGGTGGAGGACCAGGCCCGCGACCGTGCCTGGCGCATCGGGCAGACCCGCACCGTGGTGGCGCACCGCCTGGTGTGCCCCGGCACCGTCGACGAGCGGGTGGAGGAGGTCGTGGCCGGCAAGCGCAAGATCGCCGACATCGCGCTGCCGAAGTCCAGCTCCGTCGGCGACCTCGACGAACGGCAGTTGCGCCGTGCCCTGGGCATCGATCCGAACGCGGTGCTGACCGAGGATGTCCCCGTACCCGCCGCCAGAGGTGATGCCGCATGAGCGATCGTCGTGATGACCGTCCCGACGCCGGTCCCCGGGGCGACGGCAACCGCAACCGCGCCCGCCGCAAGCGTGGCCGCGGCCGGGGACCGAAGCGGGCCGGCGAGGCCCCCGATCGCACCTCCGGTGGGACCGCCAACGATGCCCGCTCCGGCGGTGGCGGGCAGAAGCGGCAGCGCAAGCGGGCCGGGAACCGCAAGGCGCGCCAGCGGCCCCGCGCTCCCGAACGCGAGCAGGCCCCGGGCCGCAACGACGCGGCGGGGTTCTGGGGCGAGCCCGAGCTGCTCCCGGCGATGGCACGTGATGTGCGCATCACCGACGACCCGGCCGCGGTGCCGCGCTCGCTGGGGCTGCCACCGCTGCCCGGGCACGAAGCGGTCGCCGAGCACTACTTCAGGGTCGTCTACGAACGGGCGGTGGCCACGGCCGGTGCCCTGGCGGCGGCGGGCGGACTGATCGATCTGGACGCGGTCGTCGATGAGGACTGAGCGGTTCCCGGTGTCCAGGAGCCGCCAGGTGCCGGCGCCCGGGCTGCGTGAGACGGCTGACATCTGGTTCGACACCGAGCGTGACCCCGTGGTGGTGTGGGATCGAAGCGGCCGGCACTTCGAGCTGCGCGACCCCTTGGAGCCGGCTCATGCCCTCGCGCTGGTCAGCTACCCGAGCGGGGTCGAGGATCCGGCCGGGCTCGCCAGGGTCCTGGCCGAGGGCCTGGCTGCCTGCGATTTCCCGCCGACCGGAGACGGTGCGGCGGCCGGCCACGTCGCCAGCGCCCTGCGCGTGGCCGGTCTGGAACCACCGCCGGGGTGAGGGGCCACCCGCCCCGGCTCACCGGTCCCGGTCGCGGGCCCCGGAGGCGCGGCCCATCCGGCCGATCAGGGTGCGGTACAGCGGCGTCGCGGCATGGCGGGCGACCACGGCCACGCGGTACCAGCGTGGCACCGTCCGCTCCGGGGCGCCGGAGAGCATGACCTCGTGCACGGCGCGCGCGACGTCCTCCGGTGTCCCCACCAGGTGGCTGAGACGCCCGGCGCGCAGGCTGGCCTTCGGGAAGCCCTCGGTGTGGATGAACCCCGGGTTCAGTTCGCACACCGTGATGCCACGGCGTGCCCACGACAGCCCGGTGGCCTCGCTCAGCCCGACCAGCCCGAACTTGCTGGCGGCGTAGCCAGCGGGACCGACCCCGAGCTTGCCGGCCACCGACGCCACGTTGATCACGCGCGCGGGGGCCGAGGACTCCAGCAGCTCGACGAAGGCGGCCATGCACCGGATCGGTCCGGCCAGGTTCACCTCGATGGTGTGCAGGGTGTCGTCGAGGTCGTCGCGGGTGCGGAAGCTGCCGCCGGGGACACCGGCGTTGTTGACCAGCACGTGGCAGGCCCCGTGCTCGGACGCCACCCAGGCCGCCAGGGCATCGACCGCGCCCTGGTCGGTGACGTCGGCCACGTAGGGTCGGATCCCGGGATGGGCTCTGGCCAGGTCCTCGAGCCGGTCCTCGCGGCGGGCGACCGCGACGACGGTCATGCCGAGCCGGGCCAGTCGAGCGGCGGTGGCGGCCCCGATGCCGCTGGAGGCACCGGTGACGACCGCGACCTTGCCACGGGGTTCGAAGCTCACGTGTCCTCCTGCGTCCGCCACGGTCGCGCTGCCGTGGTCACTCGTCGGCGGCGGCGAGTTCGCGCTCCAGGAGGGCGATCCGCGCCGTGAGGACCTCCCTGACCCCGGCGCCGTGGTGGGGTGGGGTCTCCACCAGGTGCCGTCGGAGATCGGCCAGCTCGGCACGGATCGCGCTCGGCGGCCGCGTCTGCGCACTGGTCGGCCCGGCACGCGTCGAGTGGTCCGTCGCCACGTCGACCTCTCCTGCTCCGCCCGGTTGCGTTGGACACGCTACCGCTGCCGCGCGCGCCCCGCCCCCCCTCTCGACGCGCTGGGAACGCTCGCTAGCGTGCGCGGTGTGAGCATCCGGGCGCCTCTGCTGACACGACCCTTCCGGCTGGTCGTGGTCACGACCCTGACCTCCTTCCTCGCGTTCGGCGCGACGCTGCCGGTGCTGCCCCGCTACGTCGTGGACGAGCTCGGTCGAGGTGCGGGGGCGGTCGGGGTCGTGTTCGCCGTCCACGCCCTGGCGGCGGTGCTGGTCCGTCCGCTCATCGGGCGCCTGGGCGATGCCCTCGGACGCCGCGTGCTGATCGGTGGTGGCGGTGTGCTCACGGCGCTGGCCCTGTTCGGCCACCTCGCCGTCGACACCTTCGTCCTGCTGCTGGTGCTGCGCGCCCTGGCCGGGGCCGGACAGGCCGCCGTGGTGGTGGGGACCACGACCCGGGCCCTGGATCTCGCCCCGGCCGGCCGATACGGCGAAGCCTCCAGCTACACCATGGTGGCCGTCCAACTCGGCTTCGGGCTGGGCCCGCTCGGTGGGGAGTTGCTGCTGTCCCGGGGCTCGTTCGCGGCGGTGTGGCTCGCCAGCGGTCTCGGGTCGTTGCTGGTCGCCGGTGCCGCCACCGTCATGCCCGCGGAACCGCGATCGGCCCGCACGGTCGTGCGTGGCCTGCTGCATCCGGCGGCGATCGTGCCGGGGGTGGTCTTCGGGATCGGCTCCCTGGGGTTCATCGGGTTCCTGGCGTTCGTGCCGTTGTACGCCGACCACCTGGGGCTGACGGTCGTCGCCCCGCTGTTCCTGCTGTCCTCCGGCACGGTCGCGGCCGTTCGGCTCCTCGGTGCCCGGCTGCCCGACCGCTTCGGTGCGGTCACCAGCGCCTCCGCCGCGCTGCTGCTGGTGATCGTCGGACTGGCCACCATGGCGTCGTGGGCCACGCCCGCCGGGTTGTACGCGAGCGCGCTGCTGCTGGCTGCCGGGACGGCCATCTTCGCGCCGTCGATGGTGCTCGCGGCCGTCGAGGGTGTCGCCGATGGCGAGCGCGCCCAGGTCATGGCGACCTTCACGCTGTTCCTCGACCTCGCCTCGTTCATCGGGCCGGCCCTCCTGGGCGTCACCGCCGCCCGGGGCGGGTTCGGTGCCACCTTCGGTGCCGCCGGGCTCGCCGGCGTGGTGGCGCTGGTCCTGCTGCGCCGCTGGCTCGCCCCCCGGTCGTCCGCGCCCCGGGTCGCTGCGGCAGGGTCCGCATGACCATCCTGGTTGATGCCGCCATCTGGCCGCACCGTGGTCGCCGGTTCGCGCACCTGGTCAGTGATCGGTCCGAGGCCGAACTGCATGCCTTCGCGGCCAGGCTCGGGCTGCAACGCCGGTGGTACCAGGGCGATCACTACGACATCCCCAGCGAGGTGCGGCAGCGGGCGATCGCCCTGGGCGCGGAGCCGGTCGCTGCGGCAGAGCTGGTCCGGCGATTGCGGGCAGCGGGCCTGCGCGACGGCTCCCGGGTCCGCCGGCTCCCCGGCGAAGCCGCGGTGCCCCCGGCGGCGCGTGAGCCGCGCTGAGCCGGCTCAGCTCCGGCAGCGCTCGAGGTAGGCCTCGAAGCTGAACCCGTCGAGGTAGTCGCGCATCGCCTCGTAGCCGTCGCTGAACAGGTCGTACTGCTCATCGGCATCGAGGTCGAGGGTGGAGACGCCGGACAGATCCACGCGCACGGTCCGCATCTCGTCACAGGGGTCGTTCGGGGCGAGTTGGTCGCTGGTGTCCAGCAGCGAGTCCATCACCATCCGTGCCAGCTCGAGGGAGGAGCTCGGCAGCTCCGCGGATGCCGGGGGTCGGGGCAGCAACCGGATGCCGAAGGTCGGCCAGCGTGGCGGCTGGCCACCGGGGCGATCGAGCACGCGCACCGGGAAGCCCGAGTTGAGTCCGCCGTCGATCAGCAACGCCTGTGCCCCGGTGTCACGGTTGCCGATCCGTACCGGGTCGTAGACGAACGGGATCGACATCGACGCCCGGACCGCCCGCGCCACGCTCTGGGCATCGGGGTCGAGGTCGTAGCGTCCGTAGTCCCACGGCAGCCGGACGATGCGACGGTGGAGGACGTCGAGGCAGCGCACCACCAGCCGGTAGCGGTCCTCGATCGGCGCGTCGTCCGCCACCTCTGGGACCCGCAGATCGCCGAAGGTCTCGATCCCCTGACCCTCGAGGATCTCGGTGATCCACAGGGTGGGATCGCTCGCATCGTCCGTGAACCGGCGCAGCAGGAGGTCGACCGCCCGCCGGTCCCGGAGTCGTGCCACGACGTCGGCGAGCGCGAACCGGGTGAAGTCCAGCTCCTCGAACAGTTGGCGCAGGGTGGTGGGTCCGACCCCCGCGATCGCGAAGGCGCTGGCGATCGCCCCGGCCGAGGCGCCGGCGGCGCGCATGACGTCGTAGCCGGCCTCCTCCAGTGCGGTCATGGCCCCGATGTGGGCCACACCGCGGACACCGCCACCGCCCAGCACCAGGTCACACCGCTCTCGCTCGGCCACCTGCTGGCTCCGTTCGCCGTGGATGCCGGCCACCAGGGGTGCCCCGACCGGTCAGGAGGACAGGACCTCGAAGCGCAGGCCCTGGTCGATGAGGCGGTCGAGGTACGGCGCCCCCAGGCCCACCGCCGGGGTCAGCACCCCCGCGGCATCGGGGCCGTCGTCACTGGCCAGCGACAGGGCCGCTTCGCCGAGCATCTTCGCGGTCTCCCCGTAGCCCGGGTCGCCGCCCGAGACCCGGGTGGTGACCGTCTGGTCCCCGCCGCGTCCGAGGAAGGTGACGGAGAAGCTGCTGCGGGCACGGGTCTCCTCGTCCGGCCCCTCGCCCGGGTCGGGCAGGAGCCGTTCGAGCACCGAGCGCGTCGGGCCGATGCTGGCCAGCGCGCTCGCCACGCCCAGTGCACCGACCCCGGCGACCACGGTCGGCAGGCGCCGGACCCGCGCGAAGTGGCCGTAGCGGAACGCCGTGCCGTAGCCGTCCAACACCCGCGCCGAGCGCAGCACGATGACCGGATCGATGGTGGGCATCGGGACCCCCCATGCCCCCAGTTCCTCGACGCGGTGCAGCCGTGCCGGCAGCGCGGCCACACGCCGCTTGACCTCGGCACCGGAGGGCCGGTCGAGGTCCGGCCGTGGCAGCGCTCGGGACCCGATCGCCTGCAGCGCCGAGCGGGCCGTGCCTCCGCTGAGCCGGCCCTGGCCGCTGACGTAGCCGCGCACCGTCAGCGGCACGTCGTCGGGGAGGTGGTCGACGGTGAACCGCACCCCCAGGTCGTGGGGCACCGAGTCGAAGCCGCAGCAGTTCACGACCTTGATGCCCTGCCGGGCGGCGTCGGCGTCGTAACGGTCGCGCAGCAGGGACACGAAGCCCGGCTCGCCCGTGATGTCGGCGTAGTGCGTCCCCTGGCGCACGCACGCCTGGACGACCAGTTCACCGAGCGTCGCGTACGGCCCGACCGTGGTGGCCAGCACCCGTGTGCGTCCGGCGAGGTCGAGCAGGCCCACCAGGTCGCCGACGTCCACCACCTCGATGGCGGGGGAAGGGCTGCCGTCGGCGGCGACCGCGGCCGCCACCTGCTCCAACCGCTGCCGGTCGCGGCCGGCGATCGCCCAGCGCCGTGACCCGACGCGGCCGGCGAGGTGGTGCGCCACCAGCTGGCCGGTGAACCCGGTGGCGCCGAGCAGCACGAGATCGTGGTCGCGTTCGGTGGGCACGGGAGGGCTCCGTGGTCGTGGAGGGGTGGTCGGGCCGCGACGATACGGGTTCGGCGCGTGTCGCGGCTAGCGTGCCGCGCCACGATCCCGGCGGCGGTGCGTCGGGCCGACGGAAGCGTTGCTCGTGTCCACCCTTCCCACCTCGACGGCGGCACCGGCCTTCGGGACCGTGCCCGCCCCCATCATGGTCGTCGCCGAGGCGGTCAGGGGCAGCTTCGGTCCGGCCCGCAGCGAGCCGACGGGCACGCTGGCGATCCACCCCTTCGCCCACGCGTTGCACTACGGCAGCGCCTGCTTCGAGGGGCTCAAGGCCCACCGGGGCAGCGATGGGACCGTGCGCCTGTTCCGTCCCGATCGTCACGCCGCGCGTCTGCAGCGCACCGCGGGCCTGCTGCACCTGCCGCTCCCGCCCCTGGAGCTGCTCGAGGAGATGCTGGTCGAGGCCGTGATCGGCAACCTCGAGGTCGTCCCCTCGCCGCCCGGGGCGCTGTACCTGCGTCCACTGCTGCTCGGGACCGATCCGAACATCGGAGCGGCGGCGGCGCCATCGACCGATGCGCTGCTGGTCGTGTTGGCCTCGCCGGTGGGTGACTACTTCGCCGGGGGTGACCGGGCGTTGACCCTCAAGGTCGAGACCGAGTTGCCGCGCACGACGCCGGCGTTCGGGGAGGCCAAGGCCGGTGCCAACTACGTCCTGGCGCTCGGGGTGACGCGGCAGGCCCGGGCCGAGTACGGGGCCGACCAGGTGCTGTTCGCGCCGGGTGGCGACGTCCAGGAGACCGGGGCGGCCAACTTCCTGCTGCTCGACCAGGACCGCGTGGTGACCCGGCAGCTCGACGGTTCCTTCCTCCACGGGGTGACACGGGATTCGGTGCTGACCATCGCCCGTGACCTGGGTCTGGCGGTGGAGGAACGGCCCGTCACGCTCCAGGAGGTGCTCGCCTGGCCCGGTGAGGCCGCCCTCGCGGGGACCGCCGCGGTCCTGGCGGGGGTGGGCACGCTGATCCACGACGACCAGCGCTTCACCCTGGGTGAGGGCACCGTCGGGCCCGTGACCCGTCGTCTGCGCGAGGCGCTGCTCGCGATCCAGCGGGCGGAGGTCGTCGACCGTCACGGCTGGACCCAGCCGGTCCCCGGTCGTGCCGGGACCAGCTGAGGGGACGGAGGGCCGGCGCCACCTGCCGCCGGCTCCTGCGACGGTGTCGCTGGCCTCACGCCGGGACGTGCAGGGCGGTCACCTCCGAGGTCAGCTCGGTGGCGGGTCCCTCCACGACGATGTCCAGGCCTCGCCGGTCGAACAGATCGCGCACGGGCAGGCGCCAGCCGGGATCGCCGGTCAGCTGCGCGAGCTGACGGGAGGAGAAGGCGAAGACCAGCCGCCCGAGGCCCGCGTTGGCCTGCGCCACCGCGCACATCGGGCAGGGTTCCCCCGAGGCGTAGACGGTGGCGCGGCGGCGCTCGGTCACGTCCAGGCTGCGGGAGGCCCAGCGGGCCAGCTTCAGCTCGGCGTGCGCGGTGACGTCACGGTCCGCGACGACGGTGTTGCGGTCCTCGGCCAGGATCTGGCCCTCACCGGAGACCAGCAGCGCGCCGAAGGCCTGATCGCCGGCGTCCCGCGCCTCGCGGGCGAGCTCGATCGCGTGACGCAGCAGGGTCAGGTCGCCAGGGGTCACGGTGCGCTCCCGAGGTCGTAGGTCACGCCGGTCATCTCCTCGGAAGCCTGCCACAGGGCGGCTGCGAGAGCGGGATCCTGCGCCGCCGTCGAGCGCGCGGCCGGAGCGGGATAGCCGCGAGCCTCACCAGGACCGTCGGGCCCCCAGTAGGAGGCGCCGGGCAGTGCCGGTGCCGTGGCGGCGTACAGCTGCGGGAGCACACCCTGGGACGCCGGCTGGGCGAACAGCAGGTTCCCGATCCGCGAGCCCACCCCCGACACCAGGCCGCTGAGGCCACCCTGCATGGTCGGCCCGGTGGTCTGCAGCCCCGTGTCCGCGTAGCCGGGGTGGGCGGCGACGGCCGTGAGGTCGTGGCCGGCTGCCTCGGCGCGACGCTGGAGTTCGAGGGTGTGCAGCAGGTTGGCCAGCTTGGAGTTGCCGTAGGCCACCCAGCGCTGGTAGCGGTGGCGTTCGAGGTTGAGGTCGTCGATGTGCAGGCGCGCCATCCGGTGCGCCGTGGACGAGACCAGGACGACCCGCGGCGCCGTTCCCGCCAGCAGCAGCGGGAGGAGCCGACCGATCAGGGCGAAGTGGCCCAGATGGTTGACCCCCATCTGGAGCTCGAAGCCGTCCACGGTGCGGCGCAGCGGTGGCGCCATGATCCCGGCGTTGGCGATGACGACGTCGAGGTGGTCGTGGCGTCGTGTCAGCGCCTCGGCCGCCGCCGTCACGCTGGCGAGGTCCGCCAGGTCGACCAACTGGTGTTCCATCGAGGCCGCCGGGGCGCGGTGGTGGATCCGGTCCATGACCGCCACCGTGCGCTGGGAGGACCGGGTGGCCAGGATCACGTGGGCGCCCCGGGTGGCCAGCGCGACCGCGGAGGCCTCACCGAGGCCGGACGTCGCTCCGGTGATCAGTACGGTCCGACCATGCTGGTCGGGAAGGTCATCAGCCGTCCACGGCACGGAGAGCTCCTGGTGGGTCGGATGTCAGCGGTCGGCTGGCACAGCGGTCGGCTGGCACAGCCGGGCCCCACCGGGTAGGGCACCGCGCCCACGCTAGAGCGTCGGCCCCCGACCGCAGGGGCCATCGGTCCCACGTTCGTGGGCCGCTAGGGTGCCCGACGAGGTGGTCGTGGGAGGACGACGTGAAGCGCAACCCGGTGTACGCCACGGCGGTCGGTGCCAGCCTGTCGATGTTCTCGCTGCTGCGCTGGAACATCCGCGTGACCGGTGCGGAGTACGTCCCGCGGGTCGGGCCAGCGGTCCTGGCCACCAACCACGTCAGCTATCTCGACTTCATCTTCGCCGGCTACGGCGCCCGGCAGCGGGGTCGCCGTGTCCGCTTCGTGGCGAAGGCCGAGGTGTTCGACAACCCCACGGTCGGACCGCTGATGCGTGGGATGCGGCACATCCGGGTGGCGCGCGGCGGCGATACCGAGGTCACCATGCGGGAGGTGTCCGGCGCCCTGGCCGAGGGTGACGTCGTCGGCATGTTCCCCGAGGGCACCATCTCCCGGTCCTTCGTGCCCCTGGCCGGACGGCCCGGGGCGGCGCGGATGGCGCTCGAGAACGGCGTACCGCTGATCCCCGGGGCGCTGTGGGGCACCCAGCGCATCTTCACCAAGGGCAGGGAGTTCACCGCCGCGCGTGGGACGGCGGTGAGCATCGACTTCGGCCCGCCGGTGGTCTACGCCCCCGACGAGGACCCGATGGTGGTGCACGAGCGTCTCATGGCGGCGATCGGGGAGTTGGTCGACCGTGCCCAACGCCGCTACCCGCAGCGCCCCAGCGGCCCCGAGGACGGGTGGTGGCTGCCGTCGCACCTCGGCGGGACGGCGCCGACGCCGGAGGAGGCTGCCGCCATGGCGCAGGCCGAGGCCGACGAACGACGGCGCAAGCACGGTGGCTGACCGTGGCGGACGACACCGGCAACGGTGACCCCGGTCACCGTGCCGACGAGGCGGTGGCACGACCCGCGCCGGTGCCGCCGGTGCGGATCGACGACCCGGGCGATCCCCGGCTCGGCGACTACGCGGCGTTGACCGATGCGGCGCTGCGCAAGCGCTACGAGCACCAGCACGGTGTGCTGATCGCCGAGGGCCCGAACCCGGTCCGGGCCCTGGTCTCCTCGCCCTACCCGTTGCGGTCCGTGCTGGTGGCCGAGGAGCGTCTGCCGGCCATGGCGGACGTCGTCGACCGCTCGCCGGCGCCGGTGTACGTGGTCACCCGGGCGGTGCTCGAGGCGGTGGTCCGCTTCCGCCTCCACCAGGGCGTGCTGGCGTGTGGCGAGCGTCGGCCGCCGGCGGCCCCCGAGGACGTGGTGGCCACGGCGCGGCAGCTGCTCCTGCTCGAGGGCCTCAACGACCATGAGAACCTCGGCACCCTGTTCCGCACCGCTCGCGGGCTCGGGATCGACGGGGTCCTGCTGGCGCCGGGCTGCGCCGATCCGCTCTACCGTCGTTGCGTCCGGGTCTCGATGGGGCACGTGCTCCACCTGCCCTTCGCCCGCGTGAGCGCCACCGCCGCCGGCCTCGAGCTGCTGCACGGCCACGGCGTCACCACCGTCGCGCTGACCCCGGACCCGAGCGCGCCGCCGCTCGAGGAGCTGTCGCTGGCGGGGGACCGGCTGGCGGTGCTCCTCGGTGCGGAGGGCCCGGGCCTCAGCGATGCAGCGCTGCGCGGCGCCACCCTGACCGCTCGGATCGCGATGGCTGCGGAGGTCGACTCCCTGAACGTGGCGGCCGCCGGCGCGATCGCGTGCCACGCACTCACCCGTCGGCGGTGACCGCTGCCGTGCTCACCGCGGATCGGGCCGAGGATCGGGCCGAGGATCGGGCAGGTCCGCCAGGTCGGTGACCGTGTGCTGGTCGCCGTCGAGGGTGGAGGTCACGACCAGGGTCCGCTGGCGGAGGTCCACCGTCAGGGCGGCCACCTCACCATCTGCCTGCCAGCTCATCGTCAGCACCGCGTCGTCGTCACCAGCCGGCGCCAGGCTCCAGCTCCCACCGAAGGCCGGGTGGTGGTTGCGGAACCGCAGCAGCGCGAGCAGCCGCTTCGGGGTCTGCCGCCCGAGCGCCTCGCTCACCTCCGCCTCGGCGTAGTAGTGCCGGTTGATGTCGCGCCCCACACCGGTGGCGTGCAGCAGCTCGACGTCGTTGTGGCCGGCGAGCAGGCCGACGTAGTAGATCTGCGGCACGCCGGGGAGGAAGACCTGCAGGGCGCGTGCCAGCAGGTACGCGTCCTCGTCGCCCCCCAGGGCGTCGAGGTAGGTGCAGTTGACCTGGTAGAGGTCCACGTTGGACGCTGCGGCCCCGGTCGCCAGCCGGGAGGTCCCGTGGCTGTGCTCGTGGATGCCCTCGACGAGCTGGTCGATCTCCTCGGCGTCGAGCAACCCCGGGTGACCGGCGACGTCGGTGATGTCGGGGCCGACATCGATCACCCCGATGCCATCGTGGGTGTCGAGCACCGTGACCGCGTTGTGCGGCCGGACCTCGCACCAGCGCCTGAGTCGGCTGGCGGTGCCGGCGTACAGCGCGTGCAGCACCAACGGCGGGAGCGCGAAGTCGTAGACGAAGTCGACGCGCTCGGCGATGGCCAGCTGCCGCTGCCAGTAGCCGTGGATCTCGACCAGGATCTCCATCCCGCGGGCACGGGCGCGGGCGGTCAGGTCGTCGATGAAGGCGAAGGTCTCCTCGGTCATGAACGAGGACGTGCCGGGGGTCTTGATGGCGTAGCCGACCGCATCGAGGCGCACGACGCGGATGCCGTTGTCCCCGAAGCGATCGAGGATGGCGTCCAGGTAGGCGGTCCCGGCGGCGGAGCGCACGTCGATGTCGATCTGCTCGGAGGTGAACGTCGTCCACACGACGCGCTTCGTGCGGTCGCCGAGCTGCACGGCGGTCAGCGGCAGCCCCGGTCGGGGCCGGTACAGCCGGCCGAGCAGGGTCTCGTTGACGCCTTCGGGGAAGACCCGGTCCAGGGTGAGGAACAACGCCGCGTGCTCGGAGGCGGCCCCCTTGGCGAGGAAGTCCTGGAACTGCGGCGAGCGCGCCGAGACGTGGTTGACGATCAGATCCGCCATCACCGGGTGGGTCCGGGCGATCGCCCGCACGTCGTCCCAGGTCCCGAGGCGGTGGTCGACCTCGCGGTGGTCGACGGGGTCGAACCCGGCGTCGGCACCGTCGATCGGGTCGAAGAAGGGCAGGAGGTGGACCCCGCCGAACGCCCCCTCGAGCGGGCCGGTCAGCAACGCCCCGAGCCCCGCGAGGTCACCGGCGAGCCGGTCCGCGTAGGCGATGAGCTGGGCTTGGTTGCGCACGACGGGCCACCTGGTCGGGATCGGATCGCACCGGCAGTGCCCGAGGATACGCCCGTGCCCTGCCCGTTCGGCCCGCCTAGCCTGGCCCGACCGGGGAGCGTGGTGGAGGTGGCCGGTGTCGACGATGGTGCGTGTCCGCTTCCACGAGCTCGATCCCTACGGTCATGTCAACCACGCCATCTACCTGAGCTACCTCGAGGCGGCGAGGATCGACCTGCTGGCCGCGCGTGGTCTCGATCTCCTGCGACTGGCCGCCGAGACCGGGGCGCAGCTGGTCGTGGTGGGGCTCGAGGTCGGGTTCCTCGCACCGGCGGTCGCCGGCGACGAGCTGGAGGTCACCTGTCGCGTGCTCGAACGCCGTCGGGCCTCGGTCTGGTTCCGCCAGGAGATCCGACGAGGGCCGGCCGTGCTGGTACGCGCCCGGGTCCGCACGGCCACGCTCGACCGGGACGCACGTGCCGCACCACTGCCGGCCGCGTTGGTGGCGGCGCTCGATGCGGAGGCGGCATGAGCACCCTGACACCGCTCGACCTGGACCGCCCGACGCGCTTCGGACTGGTCCGACGACTCGTCACCTTGCTCAGTCTCGCCGCCATCGCGGTGGCCTGGTGGCAGGTGCTGGCGGCGACCTCAGCGGTCGAGCTGGTCACCGTCGAGCGCGACGGCGTGCCGATCGACCTGCTGGTCCCCGACGGCGCCGTCGAGGCGCCCGGCATCGTCGTCGCCCACGGGTTCTCCGGCTCGCGCCAGCTGATGCGTTCCACGGCGCTGGCCCTGGCCGAGGCCGGGTTCGCCGTCGCGGTCCCGGATCTGGCCGGGCACGGGGCCAACCGGGCCCCGTTGCCGACCGAGGACGAGGGGGACCGACTGGTGCGCGACGTGCTCATCGCCGCCGAGGCCCTCGAGGCGAGCGAGGGGGTCCGCTCGGCGCCGGTCGGTGTGCTCGGTCACTCGATGGGCTCGGGCGCGGCGATGGCGGCGGGGGTGCGGGCCCCCGACCGCATCACCGCGGTGGTCGCCGTGTCGCCGACGGACGCCGAGGTGAGCCCGCAGCTGCCGAACGATCTGCTCCTGCTGGCCGGGGAGCGTGAGCCACGCTTCGTCGCCAACGCCCGTGACCTGCTGGAGCGTGCCGGTGGCGCGACGACCGGTACCACCACCGCCCCACGTCGGGAGCTGGTGGTCATCGCCGGGGTGGAGCACGTGAGCATCCTGTTCAGCTCCGCCATGTACGCCGAGGCGACCGCCTGGTTCGCCGAGAGCTTCGGGCTGCCGGCCACACCGGCCGGGGGCGGTGTGCCGCTGCTGGCATGGTGGGCGCTGCACCTGGTCGCCGTCGTGGCGCTGTGGCGGGTCGTGGCGCCGGGCCTCACCGACCGTGGGAGCGGGTCGCAGGCCACGGGCCGGGGGGTCCTGGGGGCTGTCGCGGGGGCCCTCGCGGCGACCACGGTGCTGGCGATCCTCGGGGCTGCGGTCGAGCTGGCAGGGTTCGGGGGGATGCTGGTCGCGCCCGTGCTCGCCGCGTGGCTCCTGGTGGCCGGGGGGATCTGGCTGTGGGTCGGGCCCCGACCCGGCACGCCAACCGGACGCGACCTGGGGTGGGCGGCGGTGCTGGTGCTGCTCCTCGCGGCGGCCTTGGCGGCTCTGGGGTCCCGCGTCTGGCTCCCCGCGCTGCCCGGTGGGCCGCGCGCCGGGTGGTTCGCGCTGTTCGTCGTGTTGCTCCTGCCGTGGTCGGTGGCCCTGAGCGCCACGCTGCAGGGCGCGCGGGGCTGGCGTGCTCTGGGCTGGTGGACGCTGCTGGCGGTGGTCACGACGGGCGGGTTCGCCGCTGCGGCGGTGGCCGTGCCATCGCTCGGCTTCCTCCTGCTGCTCCTCCCGCTCATCCCGGTGCTGTTGACGGTGGCGGTCGTCGCGTGGCTGCCGGTCCAGCGGCCCTGGGCCGGCGGGATCGCCATGGCCGTGCTGTTGGCCTGGATGCTCGCGATCCTGTTCCCGCTGGTGTGAGCGGGCGCTAGCGTGCCGTGCTCGCAGAGCGAGGGAGCGGGGTGTGGAACCGCAGGGGGCGAGCGTCGTGGTGACCGGCGGCGCCGCCGGCATCGGAGCGGCGATCAGCCGGGCCATGGCCACCGCGGGCGCCCGCGGGGTGCTGGTCGCCGACCTCGACGGGCCCGGCGCCGAGCGGCTGGCCGATGAGCTGACGGCGGCGGGGACCGCGGCCGTCGGTCACGCCGTCGACGTCGCCGACCCTGCCGCCGTCGCCGCGATGGTCGCGGTGGCCGAGGAGGCCTTCGGTGGGCTCGACATCATGGTCTCCAACGCCGGGGTCGGGACCGGGGAGGGGCTCGACGCCTCCATGGAGAGCTGGCAGCGCAGCTACGAGGTGAACGTGCTCGCCCACGTGCACGCCGCCCGGGCCGCGCTGCCGGGCATGCTGGAGCGGGGTGCCGGCGCGTTCGTCCACACGTGCTCGGCGGCCGGGCTGCTGACCATGATCGGCGACGCGCCCTACAGCGTGAGCAAGCACGCGGCGGTGGCCTTCGCCGAGTGGCTGGCGATCACCTACGGCAGCCGTGGCATCCAGGTCGCCGCCCTGTGCCCGCAGGGGGTCGACACCGCGTTGCTCAAGGAGGCCGACGCCGGGATCGCGGGGCGGGCCGTCAGAGCGGCCGGTCCGGTGCTCACCCCGGAACAGGTCGCCGAGGAGGTGCTCGCCGCGCTCGGGGACGGCCGCTTCCTGATCCTGCCGCACCCGGAGGTCGCCGATCACCTGCGTCGCAAGGCCGCCACTCCCGACCGCTGGGTGGCGGCGCTGCAGCGAGCGGCGGACGCGCTGCGGCCGTGACCGAGCGCGCCGACGAGCACGGTTGACCACCGGTCGCGTGTACGACGGACCGGGCGGGCCCGGCCGGTGGCTACCGGACGAACACCCGGCCTTCTCGCTCGACGAGCTCACCCCGACCGAGCGGCAGGACCCTGGTCAGCAGCTTGAAGCCGGCACCGAGCCCCGGGACCTTCGCGAACACCCCCTGCGGGCCGCGCAGCATCCGGCCGCTGGTGACGTCGTAGCTGGCGCCGTGCCACGGACACACCAGGCACCCCTGGCCGTCGATCGCACCGTCCGCCAGATCGGCACCCAGATGCCGACACCGGCGCGTCACCGCGAACCGCTCGTCCTTCGCGTTCCCGACGGCGTACCGGCCGGCACGCCGGACGGTCCCTGGCACCAGCTCGTCTGCGGGTCCGACCTCGATCTCGCGTGCCATGCTGCGCCTGTCCGTCGCGGAGCACCACGGTACCCAGGGGCGCGCCTGCCGCATCGGGGGCCCGGCGCACCGGCGCACGGCAGCTCGAGGGCGGGGCGCCCCGAGCCCCGCGGGCAGCGAGAGGCCTCAGCGCTGGACGAGCTCGGTGAGACGCTGGTACAGCGGCAGCGACTCCAGCCAGCCCTCCGGTGCCCGCTGGCCGCCCTCCAGCACCCGGTACAGCGGGTGCCGCTGCTGTCGCAGCCACTCGAGCGCGGAGACGAGATGGCCCGTCGACAGCGTCGCGGGATCCACGAGGCGGCCGGGCTCGCCGTCGAGCACGTAGCTGTCCCAGGCGCGTCGCAGCACCCAGGTGTCCGGATCCTCGATCAGACCGCGGAGGCGTTCGAGCTGGCTGGGGGTCAACTGCGCCGGCACGGTGCGACGCCACCCCCCGCGGACGGGCTGGTGGGTGGTCATCCGGGGACCTCCTGGTCGTCGGGGCGCTCCGCCCAGTCGGCGGCGATCTCGTCCATGGCACTGCGGAAGCTGCGGTGGGGTGCGACGCCGAGGTGGCGCGGGAGCCGGTCGGTCGCGTACCGGCCGGTCCAGGCCGGCTCGTCGGTCCCGGGCCGGACCGCCACCTCGGTGGGGAGCAGGTCCACGACCGCATCGAGGTAGTCACCGACGGTCACGTGCCCCCCGACGACGTTGGCGACGATCGGACCGCTCGCGCGGTGGCCCGCCACCTCGCCGTCGGCCCCGGCACCGACCCCCGTCGCGGCGAGGACGGCGTCCACGAGGTCCTCGACGTGGACGAAGGCGAAGGTCGCGGCGCGGGGCTGGGGGAACCCTCGGCCGTCGCGGATCGCGGCCGGCACCCGCCGTCCCCACGTGGAGGTCGCTCCGGCGCCGAGCACCGCAGGCGGTCGCAGGATCGTGAGCTCGCTCGGTGTGCCCGCGGTCAGCAGCAGCCGCTCGGCGCCGGCCTTGGTACGGGCGTAGGGGCTCGCGTCCTCGTCGTCGTCGCCGACCAGCGGCGCGTCCTCGTCCACGATGGGTGCGTCGGGGTGCGGGGCGTAGACCGAGGTGGTCGACACGTGGACGAACCGCGGGACCCCGACGCGCCGGCCCAACTCCCAGAGCCGTCGGGTGCCGTCCACGTTCGCCGCCGTGGCCGTGGCCAGGTCCGGGCCCGCCGAGGCCGCGGCATGGACGATCACCTCGATGTCGGCCAGGAGCTGCGGCGTGACCGCGTCGAAGCCGCCGAGGTGCTGCTCGGCGCCCAGCGTGGTCAGGTCGGTCGAGGAGGTGCGCACCGGTGCGACCACCTCGTGGTCCCACGCCAGCAACCGGCCCGCGACGCGTCCGCCGACGAAGCCGGTCGCACCGGTCAGGAGCACACGGGCCATGGAGTACCTCCGGAGCCGGGATGGTCGGGCGGTACGAGCCGCTCCCGTCCCAGACGGTGGGACGTGCCGTCCGCCCTGGCCACCACGCTACCGGCCGGGACGCCGCTCGGTCCTGCCTGGCGGTGCGGACCCGGCGGTCGGGTCACGGTGGCGTAGCCTCGGTGGCATGCCGGCCGTGGCGTGCGGCCGTGACCGATCGACCGAACACAGGAGCGCACCGTGGAGATGCCGTACCGCCGCCTGGGGAACTCCGGGCTCAAGGTGTCCGCCTTGAGCTTCGGATCCTGGGTGACCTTCAAGAGCCAGCTCGATGTCGACCGGGCCAAGGACTGCATGGCCGCGGCGTTCGAGGCTGGCGTCAACTTCTTCGACAACGCGGAGGTGTACGCCGGCGGGGAGTCGGAGCGCATCATGGGCGATGCCATCCGGCAGCTCGGCTGGCGACGGCACGAGTACGTGGTGACCAGCAAGTTCTTC
>JAWLDJ010000012.1:0-44849 GCA_041686695.1 Nitriliruptoraceae bacterium | reverse complement strand
TAGCGACGGCCGCCGTCCGACGCTCACGCGCGGCGCCCCACAGCTCCGTGCGTGCCGCCGCCATCCCCCGGTGATCAGGGGCCGGCCAGCAACAGGCTGTCCGTCGGCTCACGGCCCGCCCTGAGGTCCTCGAGCGCGACGAGGGCATCCTCGAGGGTGTCGACCGGGATGACGAGCACGTCAGCGGCCACCGCAGCGGAGCGGGCGTCGTCGAGGTTGTCCCGGGGGACGAGGAAGACCTCCGCGGGCGGCGACCCGTCCCTCGGTGCGCTCGCCCCCGCGATCTTCTGTGGCACCCCGCCGACGCCACCGACGGCGCCGTCCCGACCGAGCGTGCCCGTCCCGGCGATGACGCGGCCGTCGATCAGGTCCTCGGCCTCGAGCAGCTCGAGCAGCGACAGCGCGAAGAACAGCCCCGCGGAGGGGCCGCCGATCGCACCCGCATCCACCTCGATGTCGACCGGCAGGTCCACCTCTGTGGTCAACAGCACACCGATGTAGGGCACGTCCGGATCGTCCGGGTTCGGCCCCAGCACCACCTCGATGGTCCTGACCCCCCCGGCGCCCCGCACCTCCAGCTCGACCTGCGTGCCGACCGAGCGGGCACGCACGGCCTCGACCACCTCGGTGCTCTCGCGGACCCCCTCGCCGTCGATCGCGGTGATCACGTCGTCGACCTCGAGCTGGTCGGTCACCGCATCGTCCTGCACGGCCACGACGAGCGCACCGTCGGGCTCGAGCTCGTAGCCGAGCGCCTCCAGGGCGACGATGGTCGCGACCAACTGGCTGTCGCGCATCGCGGCGGCGTTGAGGTCGGCGACCTCGTCACGGTCGAACCCGGGCGGGAAGATCCGATCCCGAGGGACGACCTCGACCGAGCGGTCGGTGCGGGCACCGATCCAACCGGCGAAGCCGAGATCCTCCTGGACCGCGACCGTGGTCAGGTGCAGCGAGCCTTGCGATGGCGGGAAGACGTCCGCACCCGTCACCGAGATCAGGTCGAGCGTGTCCTCCACCGGTCCCGGCTGCACGGCCACCTGGCACTCGGGCTGTGCGGCCAGCACCTCGCACGGCACGAGCCCCCGGGCGAGCACGGCCAGGGAGAGGCCGACGAGCACGAACAGCGACACGAGCAGCAGACGACGTGCGGTGACGCCCGCGCCTGCCACGACGACCTCCGGGCACGGGGGCCCCCGGTCGGAGCACCACGTGCGATCGTCAGGCTACCGGCCGGCCATCCGGCGCAGACCCGGGTCAGCGGTCGCGCGGGGTCAGCCGTCGCGCCGGGTCAGCCGCGCCCGAACAGCGGGCGCCGGTGCTCGGTCTCGGCCGCCGCGACCGGCTCGGCCACCTCGGGGGGCGTGGCCACCGGCGGGGGTGCCATGACCATCGCGCCCGATGGCGGTTCCGTGGCGGTCTGGAAGCGGTGGTCCTCACCCTCGGCCCGGTCCCTCTCCGCCTGCTCGGCAGGACCGGACGGCCCGGGGTCGACCGGCGGTGGAGCGGCGCCCTCAGCGGGTCCGACCGTCACCTCGGCGACGGCCGGGTCCTCCACGGCCACGGCCCGGTAGTAGGTGCGGACCTCGATCGGGATCTCCTTGAACACCCTGACCTCGGAGACCTCGCCGTCGTTGCGCAGCGCCTCGACCCGCGCGAGACCGGCCTCCAGCGAGGGGAACTCCTCCAGCTGCGGGTGGTCAGCCGCGTCGACGTGGTGCACCGCGTAGGTCATCGCCTGCTCCGTTCCTGCGTCCCAGCCAGCGGTGCCACCGGGACACCGTGCCCAGAGCATCGGCCGCCCGGCGGGCCACCTTGAGCACGACCTGGACGAGCTCAGCCCTGGCAGTCTCAGCCCTGGCAGCCCGGATCGGGTGCCCCTGCACGCCGGCGGCGGGCACGCACCCAGCGCCACCCACCGACGGCCAGCAGGGCCGTCACCGCCACCCCGGCCTGCCACAGCGTCGACCACCGCGCCCGCACCCGGCCGATCGTCACGAAGGGGGCGTGCTCGGTGGCCAGGGACGCGACCGCGTCCCGGTTGCTGTGGCGCGGCTGCCAGCCGGTCGCCGTCAGCTTCTCGTTGCTCATCACGCACGGATGCACGAACAGCGAGACCAGGCCCGGCGGCTGGTCACCCAAGCGCAGCGCGTAGGCCCCGGCGGCCCCGCTGTAGGCGAGCTCCTCGGGCACCTCCAGCGACCGCCGGCCGACCAGGGCGGCCACCTCGTCGTAGGACAGCCAGCCATCCGCGCAGACGTTGTAGGGCCCGTCGAGCTCCGCCTCGACGGCGTGCACGATCGCCGCGACGGCGTCATCGGGGTGCAGGAACTGCAGGGGTGGGCGGTGGCCGCGCACAGCCGGGAGCCGGGGCGCCTCGAAGGCACGCGTCAGCGAGGTGTCCAGCCCGGGCCCGGCCAGCAGCGCGAACCGCAGCACCGCGACCTGGAGCTGCGGGTGGCTCGTGCGCCAGTCGGCCAGCCACCGTTCCACCTCGACCACGTGCGCCGCGGAGGCCAGCCCGGGGGTGGCGCGCAGCTCGCTGTCCTCGTGCAGCGGCACGTCGTTGTCCGGGTGGGCGCCGTAGGCCAGCACCGACGAGGTCAGCACCACACGGGGTACCCCCACCGCAGCGGCGGCCTCCACGACCCGTCGGGCGGCATCCACCTCGCGGGTGCGCACGGCGGCGTCGTCGCGCACCGGCTCGAGCACGGCACCGAGGTGGATGACCACGTCGATGCCGGTCAGGACATCGCGCAGCGAGGCGGTGCCCGGGTCGGCGTTGAGGAAGCTGAACCGCGCGGCGGTGACCCCGTCCGGCGGGCACCGGTCGATGCCGACGATCCGCTCCGGCTCGAGGTCCGACGCCAGCTGCCTGACCAGGCGTGCACCCAGGTTGCCGCCGACCCCGGTGATGGCGATCGCGCTCACCTGCGTTCCCCTCCCTCATCCCGCCGCCGCGTGGGCGCCGTTGCCAATACCGTAGCGAGACACCGATCCCAGTGAGGCCCGCCGTGAGCGAGCATCCCGAACACCCCGACGACGGTGGCGACGACCCCTTCGCGCACCTGCCACCGGAGCTGCGCGCCATGCTGGAGCAGCTCGGGGGGCCCGGGGCGCTGGAGCAGGCGCAGCAGCAGCTGCAGGCGATGCTGGGCGGCTCGATGCCGGGGTTCGGCTTCCAGCCACCGGCCGCGCCCACCGGCCCGGTCGACTGGGAGCTGGCGCGGCGCGTCGCGCTGCAGCTGGCCGCCGACGGCGACCGCTCGGCCACCGACGAGGAGAGCCGCCGGGTGCGCGAAGCCTTCGCCCTGGCCGAGCACTGGCTGGACGCCACGCCGTTGCCGAGCCCGATCGACAGCGGGACGGTGGTGGCCGGGTCCCGCCAGACCTGGGTCAACGCCGCCGTGCTGGCGCTGCGACCGCTGGTGGAGCCCGTGGCCCGGGCCGCCACCGACGCCATGGTCGACCTGGCCCGCGAGCAGCTCAGCGAGCTCGGCGACGACGCCGACGTGTCGGCGATGCTCGGGATGGAGGGCCTGCCCGACGCGCTGCGACCGATGCTGGAGCAGCTGCTCGGCGGCGACCCCGGCCAGCTCCTGCGGCCCGCCGGCGCCGGCCTCGCCGGGCTCCAGGCCGGGCAGGTGATCGGCCAGCTCTCGCGGCAGCTGATCGGGCAGTACGACCTCGGGATCCCGACCGCACCGCGCCAGGAAGCGCACCACCTCGTGGTCAACGTCGCCGACGACCTCGCCGGGTACGACCTGGACCTCACCGAGGTCACGCTCGTCCTGGCCCTGACCGAAGCGGCCCACCGCCGGCTCTACCACGCCGTGCCGTGGTTGGAGGCCCACGTCGGCTCGCTGGTCGCGCGCTTCGCAGCGGGCACCGTGGTCGACGCGGAGCGGATGCGCGAGGTCGCCGAGGAGCTGACCCTGGGCATCGATCCGGACGACCCGGAGGCGCTCGGTGCCGCCATGGAGCGGGCTGCGAGCTTCCGCCTCACGCCGACCGCCGACCAGCAGCGCATCCTCGCCCGGCTCCAGGGGGTCGTGTGCCTGGTCGGCGCGTGGGCCCGCCACGAGGTGGCCCGGGCGATCGAGGGCCGTCTGCCGAGCTACGACCGGATCCAGGAGGTGCTGCGGCGCCGCCGTGTCGCCAAGGGCGACGGGGAGCAGCTCCTGGAGTCCCTCCTCGGGTTGGACCTCAAGCCCGATGACGAGTCGGTCGGGGAACGCTTCGTCGTCGCCGTCGAGGAGGCGCTCGGCGCCGAGGGGCTGCACCGGGCGCTGGCGCATCCGGAGAACCTGCCTGACGGGGAGGAGCTGGCCGAGCCGTCGCGCTGGCTGGCCCGCACCGCGGAGGGCGAGGACGTCCCCGACGATCTCAGCGCCCTGTTCGGCGAGCTCGGCGAGGCACCCCACGAGGACAGCGCCGACGAGCGGCTGGCGGCCGCCGGCGACGGGCCGAACGGCAAGGACACGCCCGACGACGGGCCGAACGGCAAGGACACGCCCGACGACGACGGGGACCGCGACGCCTGAGGCCGCCGGTCGGCAGCGCGTGACGGCCCCGCCGGCCGCAGCGCCCGGTCAGCCTGCCGCCCGCGGCGCGGGGACCGGACGGGCGCCGGCGGCCAGCCCGGCCTCGTAGCCGGCGAGGTAGCCGCGCGCCCGCTCGGTGTGCGGGAAGCGGGCGACCAGCTCGTGGAAGGCCGCCGAGTGGCCGCGCACGTGCAGGTGCGCGAGCTCGTGCACCAGGACGTAGTCGACCACGTAGTCCGGATGGACCGCGAGACGGTCGCTGATCCGGATCTCCCCCGTCGCCGTCGTGCAGGAGCCGTAGCGGTGCTGCATCCGCGGTGACCAGCGCACCGAGGCCGCCCGCACCCCGTCGAGGTAGCGGTCCGCCAGACGATCGGCGCGGGCGCGCAGCGCCGCATCGCCCCCGGCGGCCGACACGGCGCGGGTGCGCAGGACCTTGCCGAGCAGGCGCTCGACCATGGCCGCCTCCTCGGCCGGTGGCAGCCCCGCCGGGATGCGCACGACCACGCGGCCGTCGCGCAGCGCGGCCTGCCCGCTGCGGCGCCGACGCGCGCTGCGGTGCAGCTCGACAGGCGGCGCGGATGAGGTCGCCGGCCGGTGCTCCAGCGCCGGGCGCGAACGGGGTTCGGTCATCGGCACCCTCCTGATCCCCGGCGCTGTTCGGGCGGTCTGGCGGCCGGCACGATCCCGGCTAGCACAGCGGCGGCACGGACCCAACACCGTGCGGGTGACCCGTGCGTCGCTCGCACTCACCCGAGCGTAGAGGTCGGGCCGGTCGGGGCCCGTCGTCGTCCACACGGTGTGGACAGCCTGTGGAGCCGGACGGTCCCCCAACACCGGTTGGCGGGCGTTCCAGGGCGCTCACGCCAGCACGGGCCGGCACGACCACGCGCTCGTCCACACCTCGTCCACACCTGTCGGCACCCGCGTCCACAGGCGGTGTGGACAGCAGGGTCGACAGGCCGTCGCCCCCTGCCTACGGTGAAGCAGGCGAGGTCCCCGGTGATCGGGACGTCACCACGCTCCACGGGGAAGGGAGCGTGTGGGCGTCCGGGTCCCGGGGATCTCGTGTCCGGGTAGGTCATCGTGTCCGGGTAGGCGATCGTGTCCGGCCGCTGGGCACGGCGGGGACGCCTCGCCGCCGCCGCTGGCGTTAGCATCCCCGCTCGCGACGAGAGGAGCCGGGAGATGGCCGACACCGCAGCCGCTGCGTTCTTCGACCTGGACCGCACCCTGATCAGCGGTTCGTCCGCCTACTACTTCGGCATCGCCGCCTGGCGCAACGACATGATCCCGCTCGGCGATCTGCTCTCCGACGGCGCGAAGGCCATCTCCTTCAAGCTGTTCGGGGCCACCGACGAACGCTCCGAGTCGGTGCGCGACCGGATCCTGGCGGCCGTGGAGGGCTCGCGGCAGGAGGACCTGCTGGCGCTGAACGAGGAGACCATCCCGCAGATCCTCGAGCGCATCCGACCCGAGTCGCGGAGCCTGATCGACATGCACCACGAGGCGGGCCGGGCCTGCTGGATCGTGTCCGCGTCCCCGATCGAGATGGTCGACCCCCTGGCCAAGGCCCTCGGGATGGAGGGCGGGATCGGCACCCGCTCGGCGGTCGTGGACGGCCGCTACACCGGCCAGCTCGACGGTCCCTTCGTCTACGGCGAGGGCAAGGCCGAGGCGATCGCCCGTCTGGCCGAGGAGCGCGGCTACGACCTGCCGCTGTGCTACTCCTACAGCGACTCCGCCTCGGATCTGCCGATGATGGAGATGGTGGGCCATCCGGTGGCGGTCAACCCCGACGGCCCGCTGGCCACGGTGGCCAACCAACGGGGGTGGCCCATCGTGGTCTTCGCCGAGCGGGTCAAGAAGGTCGTCAAGACCACCACCGCGATCGGCGGCGCGGCCGGTCTGGCCAGCGCGACCTACGCGCTCGGACGGCGGCACGGTCGCATCGCCACCCAGGCCGCCCGGGGCGCGCTGCTCCCCTGGCGGTGAGCGGCCCCGACACCCCGCGCTTCCAGCGCAGCCCGCACCTGGTCGCGCTGATCGGCGAGGTCGAGCGCCTGGCGACCCGCGTGCTCGCGGCACCGCCCGAGCGACGCACCGCCCTGCGCGCTGACCGGCAGCTGGCAGCGGCCCGGGCGAGCCTGCGGCTGGACGGGGCACGCATGGACACCATCACCGACCGGGCCGAGGCCGAAGCCACGGTGCTCGAGCACGCCGTCGACGTCGACGGCGGTGAGGTCGCGACCTCGGCGGCCAGCCGGGCGACCTGGCTGGACACCCTCAGGGTCCTCGACGATCCGCAGGACGAGCTGGTCGGCGCCCTCGAGCTCCTCGGGGTGCTCGCGGCCGACGACAGCGATGCCGGCGAGGAGCTCCTGACCGACGCCGAGCCGGCCCTGGCCAGCCTGCATCGCCTGCTGACCCGCGGGCTCGTGGCCCCCGAGCGGGCCGGAGCGCTGCGCGGGTTGGAGCAGGCCGTCCACGACGGGGCGACCGGCCGGATCCTGTACCGCACGGCCCGTCCCGCGACGCTGCCCCGGGAGTTCGGCCTGCTCGCGGTCTGGCTGACCTCGACGGGTGCCCGCGAGCACGGGCTGATCGCCAGCGGCGTGCTCCACCTCGAACTGCTGCGCCTGCACCCCTTCGACGCCGCCAACGGCCGGTTGGCCCGCTCGGCGTCACGGGCGGTGCTCGGCGCCCGCGGGCTCGATCCCGACCACCTCGCCGTCCCGGAGATCGCGATGGCCGCGGATCCACTGGGCTACCACGAGGAGGTCGCTCGCACGCTGCTGCGACGTGACCTGACCGTGTGGCTCGAACGCTGGGCCGAGGCCGTCGCCGAGGGCCTCAGGACCTCCGCGCGGGCGCTCGACGTCCTGCCGGCGGCCGCACCGGCACGGGCGCGCGACTTCGTGCGCGGGCACGAGGCGTTCACGATCGCCGACTACCGCGCCGAGGTGGCGGCCGCGCCGGAGGAGGCGCGCGCCGAGCTCGCGGCGCTGCTCGACGCCGGGCTCGTCCAGCGCGTGCCGGCCAGCCGGGGCCTTCGGTTCGTGCGCGCCGGTGCGGCGCGACCGCTCTAGGGTGCCGCCAGGGAGGTGACCACATGACGATGCGCACGACGCGCCGTGACGAGGTCCACGACGCGCACGCCACCCTCACCGAGCGCTTCGATCCCCTGACCGCCGACGGCCTCTCGGTCCACGTGCTGGTCGACCTCGATGACGCCGGTCCGACCAGCATCCGGATCGCCGACGGGCGCTGCACGATCCGAACCGGGGTCACGCCCACCGATCCCGCGGTCGTCTTCCGCACCGACGCCGGGGTGTGGCTCGACCTGATCGAGGGCCGGATCCGCGGGATGGACGCCTTCCTGGCGGGCGCGCTCAAGGTCACCGGCGACCTCCACCTCGCCACCCGCTTCGAGACGCTGTTCCGCCGGCTCCCCGATCAGCCCCGCGTCGAGGTCACCCACACCCGGGTGCGGGGGCTGCGGCTCGAGACGCTGGTCGCGGGTGAGGGGGCGCCCGTGCTCCTGATCCACGGGCTCGGCGCCAACAAGGTGTCCTTCCTGCCGACGGTGTCGGCGCTGGCCGACCGTCACGAGGTCCACGCGATCGACCTGCCGGGCTTCGGCCGCTCGTCGCGGCCGACGCCCGTGGGTCGCCGCTACTCGATGGCGTGGTTCGCCGACGTGGTCAACGGCTACCTGATCGCCCGGGGGCTGGATGCCGCGCACCTGATCGGCAACTCCATGGGCGGACGGATCGCGCTGGAGGTGGCGCTGCGTCACCGCCGCTCGGTCCACAGCATCGTCGGGCTCGGTCCGGCGCTCGGGTTCGACCTCACCCGTCCGATCGCGCCGCTGCTGCGTGTCCTGCCCAGCCAGTGGGCCGGCGCCGCGCCGCTGCGGGTGCCGCGCAGCAGCATCGAAGCGCTGGTCCGCAGCCTCTTCGCCGATCCGGACGTCCTGCCACCGGAGCACCACCGGGCCGCCGCCGACGACGTCGTGGCCACCTGGCAGGACCCGGGACACCGGCTGGCGGTGCTGGCGGCGGCCCGTCAGCTCGGGATGGAGCCCGCCAACGGCCGCGCGGCCTACTGGCGGCGGCTGCGCGGGCTGACCGTGCCGAGCTACTGGATCTTCGGCGAGCAGGACCGGCTGGTGGCCAGCCGGTACGCCGCCCGGGTCGCCGCCGCGGTCCCCGACGCGCTGGTCGAGACCTGGCCCGGGGTCGGCCACGTCCCGCAGTTCGAGGCCCCGAGCCGGACCGCGGCCGCCGTCACCGCGTGGCTGGAACGCATCGGGCCCGTGCCGACTCAGGCCACCGCCGTGGTGGACCGCTCGAGCCAGTCCATGACGGCGGCGAGGTAGCCGGCCGGCTCCTCCATCATGGGTGCATGGCCGACCCCGGCGAGTGTGACCAGCTCGAGATCGGGACGGCGCGCGAGGGTGCGCTCGATCACCGGCCACCCGACGAGACGGTCCTGATCGCCCCACAGGAGCAGCGTCGGGGCCGTGACCCGGTCGAGGGCCTCGTCGAGCCGTCGCCGGCTGAGCAGGAGCCGCACGACCGAGTTGGCCGCGGCGGCGTAGCTCTCCAGCCGCCAGGGGTGGCGCTTGCCGTAGGCCGCGTTGTCGACGTGGGCCTCGCGGAGCGCCGGGCGCACCCGTGACGGGTCGCCGTGGACGAACCGCTCGTTCTCCGCGACGAGCTCCTCGGCCGTGCTGCCCGCGTACCACGCCGCCAGCCGGCGCTCACCCAGCGCCGGGACCGCGAACGGTGCGAACAGCCGCAGCGTCTCCGGGTCCAGCTCGCGCAGGCGGGTCGTGGGTCCGGGCAGGGCCGGGTCCACCAGGACCAGACGCGACACGAACTCCGGGATCGCCGCCGCCAGCAGGGTGGCCAGCATCCCACCCATCGAGTTGCCGTGCACCTCGACGCGGGTCCCTCCGGCGGTCCGTAGCAGCACCTGCAGGAAGGCGAGGTTGTGCTCGATGCGGCTGGCGCGGGCCCGCGGCGGCTGCGAGCGACCGAACCCGGGCAGGTCCGGCACGAGCACCGGTCCCCGTTCGCTGAGCGGTCCGATCACCTCCAGCCAGTTGATCGCCGCACCGCCGAGCCCGTGCACCAGCAGCTGCGTCGGGCCGGCCGAGGCGCCGTCGGCGCGCAGCACGTGGACCGGCGTGTTGGCGATCCACAGGACCTCGCTGCGGATGCCGGCCCACGCCGGATCGCGCTCACCCCAGTCACGTTCGATCTCGAGCCTCCTGGTCGGCGCCCAGCTTAGGCGGGACCGGTCGACGCGAGCTGGCCCGCCAGCGCCGCCGGATCGGTCACGGGCCGCTCGCACGCCAGCTCCCGGCAGACGTAGACCGCCGGCTGGCCGTCGAGGCTGTGCCGGCCACGAGCCAGCGGGAGCTGGTCACCGTGCTCGTCGTCCACCGCCAGCACGAACGTGCCGGGGGACCGGGCAGCCCGGGCGAGCTGGACCAGCTCCTCGCGCGCCGGCCCGTCGTCACCGACCACGACCACCTCCCTGGGCCCCGCGGCCACCGCCTCGAACTGCCGCAACGACCAGCCCGCGCCGGTGGGGGCCTGGGCCGCCATCGGCTGGACCAGGCGCAGGGCCTGCTCCGCCCGTCGTCGCCAGTCGAGGTCACCGGTCAGCCCCGCCAACACCAGGCACACCTCGATCATCACCGCGGTCCCCGACGGCTGGGCGTTGTCGAAGGTGTCCTTGGGTCGCATCGCCAGAGCTTCGGCGTCGTGTGCCGTCTGGAACCAGCCACCGCCGCTGGCGTCGTGGAAGCGCTCGTGGGCCTCGCTCGCCAGCGCCAGGGCGCGGTCGTACCAGCGGGCCTGGCCGGTGGCCGAGAGCAGCTCGAGGTCGGCCAGGGCGAGCAGCGCGAGGTCGTCGAGGAAGGCCGGCACAGCGGTGCGGCCGGCGGTGCGCACGTGGTGCAGCCGGCCGTCGAGCACGTGCGTGTCGTGCAGCACCTCGGCGACCTCGGCCGCCGCCTCGATCCAGCCCGGCTCGTCGAGGTCGAGCCCTGCGCGGACCAGGCCACGCACCGCCAGCGCGTTCCAGTCGGTCAGGGCCTTGTGGTCGATGCCCGGCGGGACGCGCTCGGCGCGCCGTCGCTGCAGGTGTGCGCGCACCCGGTCCCACTCGGCGGCGAAGGCCTCCGGCTCGAGTCCCTCCTGCGCGGCGAAGGCCGCCCGCGGGACGGGCTCGTGCAGGACGTTGACGCCCTCCCAGTTGCCACCGGGGCTCGCGCCCAGGAACCGGGTCCAGCGGGCCACCTCGACGTCCAGCTCCTCCAGGGCAGCGACGAGGTCGTCGTAGGTCCACACGTAGAAGCGGCCCTCGACCCCCTCGGAGTCGGCGTCGACGGCGCTGATGAAGGTGCCCTCCGCGGTCCGCGCGTCCTCCAGCAGCCACCGCGCGGTCGACCGGGCGACCCGTGCCAGGTCCGCACGATCGGTGAGGACAGCGGCCCGGGCGTAGGCCGGGAGCAGGAGCGCGTTGTCGTAGAGCATCTTCTCGAAGTGGGGGACCAACCAGCGCGCATCGGTGGAGTAGCGCGCGAACCCACCCGCCAGCAGGTCGTGGATCCCGCCCCGGGCCATGGCGTCCAGGCTGTGCACGGCCGCCTCCAGGGACGGGCCGTCACCGGTGCGGGTGTGGTGGGCCAGCAGCCACTCGATCGTCATGGCCTGGGGGAACTTCGGCGCGCGACCGAACCCACCGAGCTCACGGTCCCACGCTCGCTCCACGACCAACGTCGAGGCACCGTCGACGATCGCCGGGTCGAGTTCCCCCGCCGCCTCCTCGTCGCGGTGATCGGCCAGCGCGGTGGCGATCCGCTCCGCGGAGCCGAGGACCTCGTCACGACGCTCCTGCCAGGCGTCCTGCACCGCCGCGATCACCTTCGGGAAGTCCGGCATCCCGTGGACCGGTTCCCGCGGCCAGTAGGTGCCGGAGAAGAACGGGGCCCCACCCGGGGTCAGGAACACGCTCATCGGCCAGCCGCCGCGCCCGGTCATCGCCTGGACCGCCCGCATGTAGACCGCGTCGACGTCGGGACGTTCCTCGCGGTCGACCTTGACGTTGACGAAGGCGGCGTTCAGCTGGGCGGCGACCTCCGGGTCCTCGAAGGACTCGTGCGCCATCACGTGGCACCAGTGGCAGGCCGAGTAGCCGACGGAGAGGAAGATCGGCACGCCGCGCCGCTTGGCCTCGGCGAAGGCCTCCTCGCCCCACTGGAACCAGTCCACGGGGTTGTCGGCGTGCTGCTGCAGGTACGGCGAGGTGGAGCTGGCCAGACGGTTCACGGACCCCCCAGGGGTCGACGGTCGACGGGTGCCGGCCGCGGGACCGGCGGCCCGCACGTCCGGTGGCCCCGACGGTACCGGCGGCTAGCGCTCGCTCCCCGGGCCGCACAGCTCGGCGACCTCGCCCGGGGTCCCGATCACGGTCAGGCGGTCACCGGGCCGCAGCATGGTGTTGCCGTCGGGCACGATCGTGCGGTCCCCACGGCGGACCAGCGCCACCAGCAGGTGGCCCGGCAGCTTGAGCTCCTTGAGCCGCTTGTCCGCGAACCCGGCCGGTGCCCCGGCCGCGCCGACGGTGACCGAGGCGTAGCGCTCGTCACGCAGCAGCGTCTCGAGCAGGGCCTGCTCGTCGTGCGCCCGCCGCCACTGGTCGCCGAAGGTCTCCTGCTCGACCGTGGTGACCAGCTGGGCGAGCCGCCGCAGGTGCTCGGTGAGCCGGCCCTCCGGCGACAGCAGGAACAGCAGCGCCTGGGTGCGTGGACCCTCGGCGCCGGTGTCCTGGGGGATCGTGCTTCCCGGGAAGCGGCGCCCACCGGCGATCCGCACCCCACGCTTTGCTCGCACCAGCACGATCAGCGGGCGTGACAGGTCGTGGCGGAGCAGATCGTGCACCACCGCGGGGGCGCCGGCGGGTACCACCGCCCGCGTCGTCGCGGCCGACAGCGCGTCGTCGAGGTCGGGCATGGCCTGCTCGAGCCGACCGCGGACCCGGATCGCGACCCGGCGCAGGATCTCCTCCAGGCTGACCTTGCCCTCGACGTCCAGCACGATCGCGCGGGCCAGCAGCTCGTCGAAGGGGTCGTCGGTGTCGACCCCGCGTTCCTGCAGGATCCCCCACAGCTCCTCGTCCACGCTGTCGTCGTGCTGCTCACCGAGCCGGCGGAACACCCCGAACATGGCCGCGCGGTGGGTGACCCGCGTGCGGACGTAGAGCCGGTACCACAGCACCGACAGGCCGATGATCACCAGCACGAAGCCGACGTAGAACACCCCGAGGGTGAAGATCAGCCCGAAGGTGCTCACCGCACCGATGATCTGCATCCACGGGTAGAGCGGCGAGCGGTAGCCGGGCGCGTAGGAGGAGGTCCGGCTCTCGCGCATCACGATCACCGACACGTTGATGAGCGCGAACAGCAGCAGGAGGAAGGCGCTACCCAGGCTGGCCAGCCGCTCGACGTCCAGGAACACGATCGCGACGATCATCAGCACCGAGGTGACCACCACGGCCAGCACCGGGGTCCCGAACCGCCCGAGGCGGTCGAAGCCGCTCCACAGCAGCCGGTCGCGGGCCATCGCCAACGGGTAGCGCGAAGCGGTCAGGATGCCGGCGTTGCCCGTGGACGCGAACGCGGTCACCGCCGCGATCACGATCAGCCCGACACCGATCGGTCCGGGCAGCCAGGAGAACACGGCCTCGCCGGCGGTGGCCACGGGGGTGAGGTCGACCCACAGCTCCTGCTCCGGGATGATCGCGACCAGGATCGCGACCCCCCCGGTGTAGAGGATCCCGACGGTCAGCAGCGACAGCAGCATCCCGAGCGGCAGGTTGCGGTCGAGGTCGCGGATCTCCTCGGCGGCGGACGACACCTTGGTCAGCCCGGCGTAGGAGATGAACACCAGCCCGATCGTGCCGAGCAACCCCTCGACGCCGAAGGGCAGGAAGGGCTGGAAGCTGCCCCTGGCGACCGGATCGCCGACGACGACCTCGAAGGCGCCGACGGCCAGGAAGAAGGTCATCACCGCCACGAGCGTGACGACCAGCCACACCTGCAGCCGGGCGGTCTCCTTCGCGCCGAAGACGTTGAGCAGCGCGAAGGCGACGGTCAACGCGATGGCCAGCGGCTGGATCGGCACGTCGAACAGCAGGCCGAGGTAGGCCCCCATGCCGACCAGCGCGAAGGCGCTCTTGGCGATCAGCACGACCCAGGCCCCGAGCCCACCGATCGTGCCGGCCACGGGCCCGAGGCTGCGGTGGATGAAGAAGTAGGTGCCCGCCGCTCTCGGCATGGCGCTGGACAGCTCCGCGATCGAGTACATCGCCGGCACCATCAGCAGGCTGGAGATGCCGTAGGCCAGGATGACCGCCGGGCCGGCGTTGGCCGCCGCGATCCCCGGCAGCAGGAAGAACCCGGAGGCGAACATCGCGCCGGTGCAGATCGCGTACACATCGATCAGCCCGAGCTTCTGCTCGAGGCGCGCGCCGCCGGCGCCGCCGTTGGACGTACCGTTGGTCGACGCCACTGTGGACCTCGGCTCTGGGTGCGGGAGCGGGGGGACGGAGCAGGGGTGCGAAGCGGTGGTGGAAGCCGCGCACGGTAGCCGCGATCGGCATCGCCCGGTCAGGGTTGGAGGCGTTCGGTCCGCCAGCGCACGCCATCGTGGGCGCCGTCCGCACCCGGTGGCAGCGTGCAACGGATCCGGTCGTGGAGGCGGGAGGCACGTCCCTGCCAGAACTCGACCACGTGCGGCGACAACCGGTAGCCACCCCAGTGCGCCGGCCGGGGCACCTCCCGGCCGGCGAAGCGGGCCTCCACCTCGGCGACCTGTCGTTCGAGCGTCTGTCGGTCCGCCACCGGCTCGGACTGCTCGGATGCCCAGGCGCCCACCTGGCTGCCCCGGGGACGGGATGCGAAGTAGACGTCGGACTCGGTGTCGGACAGCGGTGCGACCGGGCCGCGCAGGCGGACCTGACGCTCGAGCTGGGGCCAGTAGGCGACCAGGGCCGCGGTCGGCAGCTGCTCCAGCTGCCGACCCTTCGCCGAGCGTCGGTTGGTGAACCAGACCGCCCCGTGCTCGTCGAAACCGCGGAGCAGCACGACGCGGGCGTCGGGCGCGCCGTCGGCGTCCACGGTGGCCAGGGTGACCGCCGTCGGCTCCGGCAGCTCCGCGGCGATCGCCGCGTCCAGCCAGCTTCGGACCACCGTCAGCGGCCCCTCGGCGACGTCCTCGGGAGCGAGGGTGCCGACGAGGTAGTCCTGTCGGGGGTGTTCGATGGGGACCACCGTTGCCTCCTCACCCGTGTCCGGGGGTGCGCTGCGCCGGGTTCGCAGCGGTCAGGGGCAGCGTCCTGGCGAGCAGGGCGACCGTCAACGCACCGCCACCGGTGTCCTGGCGTCCCACCTCCACGAACCCGCGGGCGGTGTGGAACTCGAGCGAGGCCCGGTTCATCGGCCGGACGTTGACCTCGCAGGTCACCTCCGTCCGTCCGGTGCCGCGCGCGCGGACCTCCACCGCGTCGGACAGCGCGGAGGCGACCCCGGCGCGGCGGTGCGCGGGCGCGGTCAGGAGACGATCGACGTAGAGGTGGTCGGTTCCCCGGCGCTCGAAGAAGCGGTAGTTGGGGCTCTGGTAGGCGGCGCCCGGCGCGATCGCCAGGACGAAGCCGGCCAACGCACCCGCGCGTTCGGCGACCAGGGCGAGGTCACCGTGCGCCAGCAGGGCCGGCAGGCCGTGGGCCCCCAGCGGCCCGACCCGGGGCACCTCGGCGTCGTTGAGGGCCACCACCGTGGCATGGTCGGCCGCCACCATCGGTCGCACCTGCACCGGCTCCCCCGGCCGGCGATCGGTCACGGGTCGTCCTGCCGGGCGCCGGCGGGCTGGACCTCCAGGGTGCGCAGCGAGCGGTGGGCGATGGCGACCCCCAGCAGCACGATCGCGGCGCCGGCGACCTGCGGCAGACCGACCGGCTCAGCGAGCAGCACAGCACCCCAGACCAGCGCCAGCACCGGCTGTAGCAGCAGCGCGACCGAGGTCGCGGCGGCCGGCAGGAGGTGGATCGAGGAGGTCAGCAGCAGCCACCCGATCACCTGCGACCCCAGCGCCAGCACCAGCAGCCAGCCGTCCGCCGGCCAGCCGGCCGGCCCAGCGACCCCTTCGGCGATGGCGACGGCACCGGTCACCACCGCCCCACCGAGGGTCAGCGACCACAGCATCTGCGGTGCCGAGCTCCCGCCCTCGCGCCCGCGAGCGACACGCAGCACGACCAGCCACGTGCCGTAGGTGACCCCGGCGAGCACACCCAGTCCGACCCCGAGCGGCACCGAGCCGTCGGTGACCACGGGCCGACCCAACGCGGACAGCAACCAGATGCCGAGCAGCACGACCGGCAGCGCGATCCAGAACCCGGGCCGCGGGCGCTCGCGGAACAGCAGCACCCCGAGCAGGCCCACCACCACGACCTGCAGGTTCGGCAGCACGGTGCCGAGGCCGGCGCCGATGATCCCGATCGAACCGTGCCAGGCCACCAGGTTCACGCCGAACAGCAGCCCGGCGGCGAAGGCCAGCGGTCGGAACCACCGCCGCTCGTCGCTGCCGCTGCCCGCCCGGATCGCCACCAGCACCGCCAGCAGCGGCAGCGCGTAGGCGGTGCGCAGCAACGCCGAGCGTGCTGCCTCCACGTCGGCGAGCCGCACCCAGACCCCGGAGAAGGAGATCAGCACGGCGCCGAGCCATGGGCGCAGCGCCATCGGCAGACGCACATGGGCAGCAGGGGGCACGGACGACCTCGGCGCGGGAGCACGGAACTCGCTGTCCCGCACCGGGCAGGCTACTGACCACGCCCTGGGCTGCCGTCGCGAGGCGGATGCTGTGCCGGTCAGGCCCGGACGCGTAGCATCCCGCCCACCTGCGGTGGGGGCACCCCTTGGGGAGAGAGATCGACGAGACGCGGTTCACCCGCGAGGACCGTCAGCGCTACCGCGAGAAGGTCAAGCGCGACCTCGCGGTGTTCAAGCAGCTGCTCGCCGACGAGCGGTTCGAGACCAAGCGCAAGCTGATCGGCGTCGAGGTCGAGTTCTACGTCGTCGATGGCGACGGTGAACCGATGATGATCAACGCGGAGCTGCTGTCACGGATCGAGTCCGAGGACTTCCAGACCGAGCTCGCGCAGTTCAACATCGAGTTCAACCTCGCGCCGCACAAGCTGGTCGGCACCGTGTTCCGGGAGATCGAGGAGGAGCTGCAGACCTCCTTCGCCTTCGCCGACCGGCGCGCCGAGGAGCTCGATGCCCACGTCGCGATGGTGGGGATCATCCCGACGCTCAAGGACCTGCACGTCACGATCCAGAACCTGTCGGCCAACCCGCGCTACCACCTGTTGAACGAGCAGATCCTGGAGGCCCGCGGCGAGGACCTGCTGCTGGAGATCGAGGGGGTCGAGCGGCTGTCGCTGCACGCCTCCTCGATCGCGATGGAAGCGGCCGCCACCTCCGTGCAGCTGCACCTGCAGGTGAGCCCGGCGGGGTTCCCCGGCGCCTGGAACGCGGCCCAGGCCATCGCGGCGGCCCAGGTCGCCGTCGGCGCGAACTCCCCCTTCCTGCTCGGCAAGGAGCTGCTGCGCGAGAGCCGGATCGCGCTGTTCGAGCAGACGATCGACACCCGGTCCGAGGAGCTGACCGCCCAGGGGGTCCGACCCCGCGTGTGGTTCGGCGAGCGCTGGATCGACGACATCGTCGACCTGTTCGACGAGAACGTGCGCTACTTCCCGGCACTGCTGCCCGAGGTCGCCGGCGAGGAACCGGAGACCGTCCTGGCCCGCGGTGACGTCCCGCACCTGCCCGAACTGGTGCTGCACAACGGCACGATCTACCGCTGGAACCGGCCGATCTACGCGATCGCCCGGGGCAAGCCCCACCTGCGGGTCGAGAACCGGGTCCTGCCGGCTGGACCCACGATGGTCGACACGGTCGCCAACGCCGCGTTCTACTACGGCCTGGTGCGTGCCGTCGCCGACCTCGACGAGCCGATCACCCGCCAGCTGTCGTTCTCCGCCGCGGCCGAGAACTTCCGCTCCGCCGCGCGGGACGGCATCGAGAGCCAGCTGTACTGGCCGGGCGTGGGTGAGGTCCCCGCCAGCGAACTGATCCTGCGGACCCTCCTGCCCCTGGCGCACCGCGGGCTGGACGGCTGGGGGGTGGACCGCCGCGACCGCGACCACTACCTCGGCATCATCGAGGAGCGGGCGCTCAAGCGGCGCACCGGAGCGAGCTGGCAGGTGCACACCTTCCACCGGTTGTTCGACGACGGCCCGATGGAGCGGGACGAGGCCCTGGTCGAGATGACGCGCCGGTACCTGCAGCACATGCGCTCCAACGAGCCGGTGCACACCTGGGAGCTGCCCTGACCCACGCCGGTCGCGCGTGCCGGTCGCGCGTGCCGGTCAGGGCTCCGGCGGCGTGACCGGCGTCTCCAGCCGGGCGGTCACGAACGGGATCAGCAGCATCACCGGCAGGGCCGCCGCCACGGCCGCCACCCGGGCGCTGGCGAGCTCGGCGATCGCGCCGCTGATCAGCGACGCCAGAGGGCGGGTCCCGACGAAGGCCACGCTCCACAGCGCCATGACCCGTCCCCGCTGCAGGTCGGGGACCTCGGTCTGCAGCCGCACCGACGACCGGGTGATGCCGGCGATGAAGCCACCGCCCGAGATCGCCATGCCGACGAAGGCCACGGTCAGTGTCGGTGCCAGGCCGACCAGGACCATGCCGGCACCCTGGACCAGCATCGCTCCCGGGAGCGCCCGCCGACGTCGCCGGAGCCAGCCCGTGAGCGTGAGCGCCGACACGGTGGCTCCGGTCCCGAAGGCCCCCACGAGCAGCCCCGCATCGAGCTGGCGCCCATCGAAGGTCGCCAGCGCCAGTTCCGGTGTGAGGGTGTGGACCGGGTCGGCTGACATCGAGATCACGGTGGTCGCCACCAGCACGGCCCACCAGGCCGGCACGCTGCGCACCAGGCGGATCGTGTCCCTCAGCCGCGGTCGCTGCCCCTCCGCGCGCACCTGGGGCCGTGGACGGATCAGGGCCAGCGCCCCGACGAAGGCCAGGAAGGACATGGCGTTCAGCGCGAACGCGACGCCGTAGCCCGCCGACTCGACGACCAGGGCACCGAGGACCGGGCCGACGGCCCGCGCCAGGTTGAACGACACGGAGTTCAGCGCCACCGCCGCGTCGAGGTCGTCGTCGCCCACCAGCAACGGCACCAGCGCCAGCAGCGCCGGCACCATGAACGCCAGCGAGAAGCCGAGCAGCAGCGAGGACCCGATCACCCACGCGGGGGTCACCGCCCCGAGCAGCGTCACGACGGCCAGCACCCCGCCGACCGTGGCCGCGACGGCCTGGGAGACCATCAGCAGGCGGCGACGGTCGTAGCGATCGGCGGCGCCACCGGCCACCGACGCCAGCAGGAAGGAGCCGATGAACTGGGAGAAGTTGACGGCGCCGACGGCCAGCGTCGAGCCCGTCAGGTCGTAGACGAGCAACCCCGCGGCGATGTTCTGGAACCAGGTGCCGATGCTCGACAGCGAGGCGCCGAGGAAGTACAGGCGGAACTCGCGCAGGCGCAGCACGCCCAACGGGGAGCGATGCCCATCCGGCTGTTCGGATCGCTTCGGCTCCGCGCTCACGCCCCGCGCGCTGCCCGGGCGTCCCGTCGCGCGCGCGCCACATCGATCGCGGTCACGTCGAGGCCGGCGAACAGGTCCTCTTCGACCGGCTGGACCAGGACATCGGAGCGCAGCAGCCGGTAGGCCTCGTAGGGGTAGTGCTCCACCTCGAGCTCGCGCGGCACCCCGAACCAGAACCCGTCGGGGTCGATCTGGCTGACGTGCGCCAGCAGGGCGGCGTCCCGGCGCGCGAAGTGCGCCCCGCAGCGCACCCGAGCGTCGGGGGTCTCCGCCGGAACGCGGTCGCGACGGCCCTCGAGCCACTCGGTGTAGGGGCTGTCGCCCTCGGTGGCCATCATCGCCTCGTGCAACGCCTCGAGGCGCTCCAACGGGAACGTCGAGGTGGCGTACACCTTCGGGACCCGCCAGGGCACGAGGTCGGCGCCGAACGACGCGCCGAGGTCGGCGTCCGCGTCCTCGGCGAGCTCGAGGGCGCGCATGGTCACCAGGTGGTTCATGATGTGGTCGGGATGGGGGTAGCCACCGTCCTCGGGGTAGGTGACCACGACGTGGGGGCGTTCCCGGCGCAGCAACGCGGCCAGGGCGCTGGAGGGCTCGTCGAGCGGGACGCGGGCGAAGGTGCCCTCGGCGACGTCGGCGGGGTCCTCGTGGAAGCCGGAGTCCACGTACCCGAGCTCGTGGGTGCGGGTGAACCCGATCGCGGCGATGGCCGCCTGGAGCTCCCGGGCCCGGGTGGCACGCATCTGCTCACGGGGGATCGGATCGGCCTTGGGGTTGAGCACGTCACCGGCGTCACCGCCGGTGCAGGTCACCAGCACCACCTCGGCACCCGCGTCGACGTAGTGCGCCGCCGTGGCCGCCCCCTTCGACGACTCGTCATCGGGATGGGCGTGGACGAACAACAGTCGGCGGGTCACGCCTGCTCCTCCTCGGTCGGTCGCCGGCGAGCCCGTTCGGCGGCGCGCTCGGCCACCGCGGCCGCCAGGCGCTGCCCGGCCTCGCTGGCATCGAGCTCGGACAGCACCGCAGCGACCCGGCCGGCAGCGGCCTCCACCTGCGATCGCGGCCCGCTGAGGCGCACGATCGACGGCCGCCCCGGGTAGCTGCCCAACTTCACGTCGGGGTAGTGCTGCATCACCTCCACGAAGGTGAGGTTGAGCACGCTCTCCGGGTAGCCGTGGGTGAGCTCGGCCACGTGGGGGGTGGGGTTGCGGCCCTCGACCAGGGCCGGGACGACCGCCTCGGTGAGCAACGCCTCGAACTCCGAGGGGACGCCGGGCAGGATCACCACCGTCGCCCCGTCGTCGTCGGTGCCACCGTCGACGTCGACCACCACCCCCGGTGCCCAGCCACCCGGCCGCTCGAGCAGTCGGCTGCCGGCGGGGATCCGTGCCATGCGGAACAGGTGGTGGGCGAAGTCGCCGCTGACGTCGAAGCCCTGGGTCCTCGACCAGTCCAGGGCCCCATCGACCTTGGCGCCGATCGTCGGATCGGTCACGAGGTCGCGGCCCAGGCTGGCGGCCACCGCCTCGAAGGTCAGATCGTCCGGGGTCGAGCCGATCCCGCCGGAGGTGATCACCAGACGAGGTCGCGACCGGGCGAGCTCCATGGTGAGCGCCTCGTCGATCTCGGCCTCGTCGTCGCCGACGACGTGCACACAGCGCAGCGTGACGCCGTGGTCACGCAGGACCCGGGCCAGCAGCGGCGAGTTGGTGTCCGTGACGTAGCCGCCCAGGATCTCGTCACCGACGACGATCATGGACGCTTCGAGCACAGCTGCTCCTCACGAGCGGGGTCGGTCCCCTGGGATGGTCCGGCCGGGGCGCGGGACCGGTCGACATCCGGCGGCAGGGTAGCCAGCGGGCGGCTGGTAGCGTCCAGCGGCGTGATCATCGACGCCGACGACGCCAAGAGCGACGTCATCCTCGCTGCCGCCGTGGCCGTCATCGGGCCGACGGTGATCACCTTCGTCTCACGACTGCCGTTCGTGCCCCGCTCGGGGGTCCTCGGCGCGCTCCTCGGGGTCGCCTGGCTCGCCCTGCTCACCCTGCTCGTGCCGTTGTGGCTCGCCCGCTACCGCGGCGACGGCGCCGCCGCCTTCGGCCTGCGTGACACCGCGGGACCGGTCGCGGTGGCCGGTGCTCCGGGTACGACCGGTGCCGCGCTGCTGCTCGCGGCCCCGGCCGCGGTGGCCGGGATGCTGGCCCTGCTGGTGCTCGGCGCCGACGCGCTCACGGTGGTGCTCGGCCGGCTGGGACCGGCCTTCTGGAGCGCGGATGCGCTGTTCGGTCTGCTCATCGCGGGACTCGAGCTGGTGGTGCTGGTCGCGGGCAGCCTCGTGCTGGTGGGCTTCCTGAGCGTGCGCAGCCGGGACGGCTTCCCCCGGTCCCCCGACACCTCGCTCACCGAGCTGGTGCGGACCTTCGGGCTCGCAGCGGTGGGTGTGGCCCTGCTCACGGGCATCGTCCGGCTGGCGACCGGCGCCTCGCTCGTGCTCCTGGTCCTGCACCTGCTCGCCCTGGTCGCCGTGCTGCTGCTGACCGATCGGCTGGTCCCGGCCGGCATCAGCGTGCCCCGGACCACGGTGGTGGCACCGCTGGTGGTGGTCGTGCTGCTGCAGACCTTCTCCGCCGGCGGCCTGTTCGGCGGCGGGCTGCTGTTGGGACTGCACCGCGGCGCCCTGGCCGCCGGCGTCGTGATCGCGATCGCGGCGCTCGGCGCGACCCGTCGCGGGACCGGCGCCACCCTGGCGCTGGTGATCGCGGCGCACTGGTGGCCGACCTGCCTGTCCCCACTGCCCGGGGCCGGCGGCCTGTGCTGACCGGCAACGGCGGTGGCGGCTGCTGCGCGGCCCCGGCGGGTGCCGCGTCACGCTGGCCGGGCCCGCATGGCGTACCTTCGCCGGCGACGCACGCCGAGGGGACGAGGTCGAGGTGGCTCGGATCCAGCGGTTCAGCAGCCGGGTCGACGCGGAGGTCGCCGCGTCGATGCTGACCGCCCGGGGGATCGAGGCGCGGGTGGTCAATGACGACACCGGCGGGATGCACCCGAACCTGGCCTTCGGTCACGGCGGGTCGGAGATCGTCGTCCCCGACGACCAGCTCGAGGAGGCCACTGCCCTGCTCGACGACGGGTCCGTGGCCGCTCACGCCCGCACGACGCCGCCCGACGAGGGGACCCCGCAGCTGACCGTCGGGCAGCTGTGGCGTCGTGGGGGCGCCGTCCTACTGGTCGCGCTGCTCGTCCTGGTGGCGCTGTCCTCGGAGCTGGACATCCGCTGGTTCTGAGCGTCGGCGTCAGGTCAACCCGGCGTCCTCGAGCTCGGCCACGAAGCTGGCGTTGGTCCCGGCAGCCTCCAGCCGGCGCAGCAGCAGCGGGACACCGTCCTCGGGTGGCAGCTGTGCCACGTCACGCCGCAGGCGGGCGACCGCTGCGAGCTCGTCGCTGGACAGCAGCCGTTCCTCACGGCGGGTGCCCGACGCCGTGACGTCGACCGCCGGCAGGATCCGCTGCTGGGCCAGGGCGCCGTCGAGGTGGAGCTCCATGTTGGCCGTGTCGACGAAGCCCTCGACGATCACCTCGTCCATGCGGGAGCCGGCGCCGATCAGGGCCGTGGCCACGATGGTCAGGCTGCCGGGTCCCTCGACGTTGCGCGCCGCGGCGAAGAGCCGCTTGGCCGGGTAGAGCGCCGCCGGGTCCACGCCACCGGGCAGGACGCGACCACTGGAGGGCACCACCACGTTGTAGGCCCGTGCCAGGCGGGTCAGGGAGTCGAGGAACACCACCACGTCCTGCCCGCGTTCCACGAGCCGCTTCGCGCGCTCGATCACGAGCTCGGCCACCTGGGTGTGATCCTCCGCGGGCCGGTCGAAGCCGGTCGCGACCACCTCGGCCTGGCAGCTGCGCTCGAACTCGGTGACCTCCTCGGGTCGCACGTCCACCAGCAGCGCGATCGTGCGCAGCTCGGGAGCGGTCCGCTCCAGGGCAGCGGCCACCTGCTTGAGCGTCGTGGTCTTGCCCGAGCGGGGCGGCGCCACGACCAGCGCGCGCTGGCCCTTGCCGAGCGGGGTCAGCAGATCCATCAGACGCAGCGCCAGCGGACCGTCGGGGTGCTCGAGCACCACCCGCTCCTCGGGCGGCAGGGGGGTCAGGTCGGCGAAGGCGGGCCGCCGGCCGTCCTCGGCCGGGGGCTCGAAGGCGACCCCCTCGATCCGGTCCACGCGGGCCAGCGCCGGGAACTTGTCGCTGTTGCGGTTGCGCCGGATCGGGCCGGCGATCAGGTCGCCGCGTCGCAGATCGAAGCGACGCACGAAGGACTGCGAGACGTATACGTCCTGCGACCCGGCGAGGTAGCCCGTGCACCGCAGGAACCCGTACCCCTCGGGCAGCAGGTCGAGCACCCCCTCACGGACCTCCGCGTCGGGATCCTCGTTGTTGTTGCCACGAGCGTTGTTCTCACGCCGGCCACGTTTGCGGTCACGCTGGCCGCCACCGTGCTCGCGATGGCCGTGGCGCTCGTGCCGGCGGTGCCCCTGCTCCTGCGTCGGTTCGGCGCCCGCGCGCGCGGCCGCCTCGTGACCGTCCCCGCCGGCGCTCTCGTCGCGACCCTCGTCGCGGCTCTGGTCGCGGCTGGCCGCCGCAGCCGCGCCGCCGGTGTCGCCCCCGGCCTCGGCCGCACCGTCCCCGGACGGGCCACCCCCGGCCGAGCCGTCCCGGGACGGGCCGGGCTCGGCCTGGCCCTCCTCGGCCGGACCTGCCTCCGCGGCTGAGTTCACGATGCGGTCGACGAGCTCGGCCTTCTTGAGGCGTTGCAGCCCACGCATGCCGAGCGCGCTCGCGATCTCACGCAGTTCCGCGACGGACTTCTTCTCGAGCAGGGTGCGGTCCATGGCGTGCTCCGGATCGGGCCGGGGTGCGTGGAGGGGTCCCGGTGGACCCACACGCGGTGCTGGGGGCGGCGTGCGACGGCTCGGTGACGCCCGGCAGCAGCCGGGTCGGAGGTGAGGCGGTCGATCGGACCTCGGGCCTGAGACGGCGGGCGGATCGTTCCTGCGACGGACCGTGACCGAGCGATGCGTCGACGCCGCCGATCATAACCGTTGCCGCGGGCAGAGGGGGCAGTCGCTGAGACCCGAGAGCCCGCAGGCCCCGTCCGGACAGGACCGTGCCCCCGACAGGTCCCAGACGAGCGCGTCGGTCGCGAACCCGAGCTCCGCGGCGAGCGCGGTCACGCTCGCCGTCGACTCCCCCTGCCGCACCACGGCGGCCACGCTGGGTCCGGCACCCGACAGCCAGGCGTGCACCCCCTGCTGTCGCAGGATGCTGAGCAGCTGCGCCGGGGCCGGCATGACGCCGGCACGGGCCGGCTCGTGCAGTCGGTCGCCCGACAGGCTCGGGGCCGGCGGCCACGCACCGGTCAACGCGGCGAGGACGTGGCCGGCACGGGCCGCCTGCTCGGCCACCTCGGCGCGTGGCAGCGAGGTCGGCAGGACCGCGCGGGCCGAGGCGGTCGACTGCCGCAGCTCCGGCACGAACAGCACCGGCGCCAGCGCCGGGGTGGGGTTGACGCGCCGGATCACCAGCTGTCCGTCGTCACCACGGGCGCAGGCGACCAGCCCCCCGAGCACGGCCGGCGCGACGTTGTCGGGGTGGCCCTCGATGTCGGTGGCCAACTCGACCACCGCCGGATCGCCGACCACGACCCCGGTCAGCTCACGCGCCAGCGTCAACCCCGCGACGATCGCCGCGGAGGAGGAACCGAGGCCCCGCTCCAGCGGGATCTCGGTCCGCGCGACGATGGCGACGTCGGGCACCGTGACGTCGTGGTGCTCGCAGAAGGCGACGAAGGAGCGCCACACCAGGTTGTCGTCACCGCTCGGCACCGACGTGCCGTCCAAGGCGCGGACCCGCTCGGACTGCTGATCGCGATCCACCGAGCGCACGACCAGGTGTTGCGCCAGGGCGATGCCGAAGGCGTCGAACCCGGCCCCGAGGTTGGCCGAGGTCGCCGGCACCTGCACCGTGTGGTGCCGCAGAGCCGAGGCGGGTCCGGCCGGCTGGTCGGTGACGGCCACGGCTGCTCCAAGGTCGGTCGCTCACGCCCCGACGGGGCGGGCGGCAGCGTAGCCAGGCCGCCCGGGTCCCTCAGCGCCCCGGCCGCCCCGGCGCAGGGGGCGGCGGACCGGTCGCCACCGGGGGGTCGGGGCCACCGCACAGCGTCCGCGCCGCGGCCTCGATCTGCGTCTCGGTGACCAGGACCGTCTCCGCCGCCGGCCCGAGGGGGACGTAGCTGTCGGCGGCACGCACGCTGGCGATCGGCGGCTCGAAGCGCGCCTCGGCGAGGTCGGCGACGAGCGGATCGGCGATCCCACCGCTGGCGCGGCACTCGTCCACCACCAGCACGGCCGAGCAGTCGGCGACCTCGGCCCGCACCGCCGCACACGGCAGCGGCGACAACCAGCGCAGGTCGATCACGCGGCTGTCCAGCCCTGCCGTGCGCAGCCGCTCGGCCACCCGCAACGACATCCGCAGGCCGTTGCCGTAGGTGACGATCGCCAGATCGGTCCCGTCACCGTGCGTGCCCACCTCGCCGGGCAGCAGCAGCGTGTCGGGCGGTGGCACCGTCGCCAACCAGCCGCCGTCACCGGCGGTGTGCAGGTCCCGTTCGTGATAGAGCGCGATCGGTTCGACGACCACCACGACGCGACCATCGGTGGCGGCCATGGCCAGGGCACCTCGCAGCAGGGCGGCGGCATCGTCCGGGCGGCTCGGTACCACCAGCGCGATGCCGGGGATCTCCCGTATCGCCGCCAGCGCGTGGTCGTTGTGGAAGTGGCCACCGAACCCCTTCTGGTAGGCGAGCCCGGCGATGCGCACCACCATCGGCGAGGTGAAGCGACCGTCGGAGAAGAAGCTGGTCGAGGCCGCCTCGCCGCGCAGCTGGTCCAGGGCGTTGTGCAGGTAGGCGAGGTACTGGATCTCCGGCACCGGCAGGAAGCCGAGCAACCCCGCCCCCTGGGCCAACCCCAGGATCGAGGTCTCGTCGAGCAGGGTGTCGAAGACGCGGCGTGGGCCGAAGCGGTCCCTGAGGCCACCGGTCACCCCGTACACCCCGCCCTTGACCGCGACGTCCTCGCCGAACACCAGCGTCTCCGGGCGGCGCAGCAGCTCGTCGTGCAGCGTGGAGCGCAGGGCGGCCGCCAGCGTGCGCTCGGCGGGGGAGGTGGCGGTCTCGGGCAGGCCACGCGGGTGCAGGCGGGCCCTGGCGTCGGCCTCCAACGGCCGTTGCCGCACCTGCGAGCGGATGGCCTCGGGTCGGTGGGGCGCCAGGGGTGCGAGCACCTCCTCGCGGGTCCGCAGGGGCGGGATGTCGAGCAGCCGGTCGGCGTGTGCGCGGACCCTGGCCCGGCAGGTGGCCACCAACCCCTGGAGCTCGGCGCGGCCGACGGCCCCGGTGCCGAGCAGCTGCCGGGCCGTGCGCAGGAGCGGATCGCGCTGCTCATCGGCCTGGATCGCGGCCGGATCCCGGTAGGCCTGCTCGACGTCGCTGCCGGCGTGGCCCCACAGGCGGACGGTCTCCAGGTGCAGGAACACGGGACGGCGCTCGCGGCGGGTCACCTCGACGGCATGGGCGATCGCCGCCCACACCTCGTCGAAGGCCCCCTGGGCGCGGACGTAGGCGAGGTCCGGCAGGTGGCTGACGCTGCGCTCCACCCACCCCGGCGGGGTGGCCACGGAGATCCCGAGGCCGTTGTCCTCGCAGACGAACAGCACGGGGGTCGGTGCGCCGTTGCGCACCGACCAGCGGGCCGCGTTGATCGCGGTCTGGGCGGTCGCGTGGTTCAGCGAGGCGTCCCCGAACGACGCCACCGCGATGGCGTCGTCGGGCACCTCGGCCGAGGCCGGTGGCGCCACCCGGACCGCACGCCGGCGGTCGATCGCCAACGCCGTGCCGACCGCCTTCGGCAGGTGCGAACCGATCGTGGAGGTCTGCGGCACGACCCACCGCTGTCGGCTCCCCCACACCTTGTGGCGGCCACGGGCCACGGGATCGTCGCGGTTGGCCAGCAGGGAGCACACCACGTCGTCGATGGCGGTGCGGACCGCGCCGGCCCGGCGGGCCCGGGCGAGGAAGAGCGCCCCCGAGCGGTAGTGCAGGAAGGCCGGGTCGGTCGGGCGGGTCACCGCGCCGAGGACGACGTCGTCCTCGTGCCCGGCGGAGCTGATCGTGTAGTACCCCCGCCCCGCCGCGCGCAGCTCACGCGCGAGCACGTCGATCGCCCGGGAGGTGAGCTGGTCCTCGTAGGCCGCCAACGCGGCGGCGATGCTCGGGCCATCGGCGCGACCGAGCGGCCGATCGAGGCCGTGGTCGACCGGCTCGGTGGGCACCGCCGCGGTCGCGATGGCAGCGTCGAGCGCCGCCTCGACCACACCGACCCGATCCACCACCGCCGCCTTCCGACCCGCCACCCACGCTAGCCAGGCGGCGGCACCCCGGAACAGCTCAGCGCAGGCCGAGCTCGATGGCGGCGGCCTCGGCCTCGGCCGCGATCGTGACGGGCTCCTCGCTGTCGGCGATCGCCCACTCGGGATCCTTGAGCCCGTGGCCGGTCAGGACGCACACCACGGTCTGCCCCGGTTCCAGGTCGCCACGCTCCTTGAGCTCGAGCAGGCCGGCGATGGACGCGGAGGAGGCCATCTCGGCGAAGACGCCGTGCCGGGCGACCAGGCGGAACGCGGCCATGATCTGCGGGTCGGTCACCGCCCGGATCGAGCCGCCGGACTCCTCGGCGGCCGCCACCGCCGAGGCCCAGGACGCCGGGTTGCCGATCCGGATCGCCGTGGCGATCGTCTCGGGGGTGTCGACCTTGGCCCCGAGGACGATCGGGGCCGCACCAGCCGCCTGGTAGCCGCGCATCACCGGGAGGGTGTCCACGAGCCCGTCCTGGTGGTACTCGCGGTAGCCGCGCCAGTAGGCGGTGATGTTGCCGGCGTTGCCCACCGGCATCACGTGCACGTCGGGCGCCCGGCCGAGCTGGTCCACGATCTCCCACGCGCCCGAGCGCTGTCCGTCGATCCGGTAGGGGTTGACGGAGTTGACCAGCTCGACGGGTTCGGTCTCCGCCAGCTCGCGACAGATCGTCAGCGCCTGGTCGAAGTTGCCGTCGATCTGGATCACCTTGGCGCCGTGCACCAGCGCCTGGGCGAGCTTGCCCATGGCGATCTTGCCCTTGGGCACGATGACCCCGGCGGTCATGCCGGCCTTCGCGGCGTAGGCCGCCGCGGCGGCCGAGGTGTTGCCGGTCGAGGCGCAGATGACCGCCTGCGCCCCGGCCTCCTTGGCCTTCGAGATGGCCATGGTCATCCCGCGGTCCTTGAACGAGCCGGTGGGGTTCGACCCGTCGAACTTCAGGTGGACCTCGCAGCCGGTCAGCTCCGAGAGGTGCTCGGAGTGGATCAGCGGGGTCCCACCCTCGCGCAGGGTGACGATCGGCGTGGTGTCCGACACCGGCATCCGGTCCCGGTACTCCTCGATGATGCCCCGCCACATGTGGGTCTGGCCGGGTCGTGCCGTCGCGATCGAGCTCATGTGGCGAACACCTCGGCTTCGACCCGCAGGACGCTGGCGACGCTACGGATGCTGGGGAGGTCGGCGAGCGAGGCGACGGTAGCTCGCAACGCGTCCTCGCGCGCCCGGTGGGTGATCAGGACCAGCTGCGCCGAGTCCTTCGCGCCCTCCTGCCACACCTGCGCGATCGACACCCCGTGGTCGCCGAAGGTGGTGGCCACCGCGGCCAGGACGCCCGGGGCGTCCTCCACGTCGAGCAGCACGTAGTACTGGGTCCGCAGCTCGCCGATCGGACGCAGGTCCTTGGGGCGGTGCTGGGACTCGGTGGCCCCCCGGGCGGTCTGCAGCAGGTTGCGTGCCACGTCGATGACGTCGCCGACGACCGCCGAGCCGGTCGGCTCGGCGCCCGCGCCACGGCCGTAGAACATGAGCTCACCGGCCGCCACGGCCTCGACGTAGACCGCGTTGAACGAGCCGCGGACGCTGGCCAGCGGGTGCTCCTTGGGCAGGAACGCCGGGTGGACGCGCACCCCGACGCGCCCGCCCACCTCGCTGGCGATGCCGAGCAGCTTGATGACGTACCCGAGGCGGTCCGCGACCCGGATGTCGGTCGCGTTCACCGTCTCGATGCCCTGGGTGAACACGTCCTCGGCGTGCACCGCGGTGTCGAAGGCCAGGGAGGCGAGGATCGCGCACTTGGCGGCGGCGTCGTGCCCCCCGACGTCAGCGGTCGGGTCGGCTTCGGCGTAACCGAGCGCCTGGGCCTCGGCCAGCACCTCGTCGTAGTCCGCCCCCTCCTCGGTCATGCGGGTCAGGATGTAGTTCGTCGTGCCGTTGAGGATGCCGACCACGCGCTGGACGCGGTCGCCGGCCAGGGACTCCTTCATCGGCTTGATGATCGGGATCGCACCCGCCACGGCCGCCTCGTAGGACAGGTCGACGCCGGCCGCCTGGGCGGCGGCGTAGAGCTCCGGTCCCTCGTGGGCGACCAGCTCCTTGTTCGCGGTGACCACGGGCTTGCCGAGCTCGAGCGCCCGCCGGATCAGGCCACTGGCCGGATCGCGACCCCCCATGACCTCGACGATGACGTCGACGTCCTCGGCCTCCACGACCTCGTGCGCATCGGTGGTGAACACCGTCGACGGCAGGCCGAGTCCCCGGTCGCGACCGGCATCCCGGACCAGGATGCGGGTCAGCTCGAGTCGGGCGCCGGCCCGCGCGGTGATGTCCGCCGCCTCACGGGCCAGGATCGTGGCGACGCCGCTGCCGACGGTGCCACATCCGAGCATGCCGATGCGGATGACGCGGTCCACGGGCGATCCTCGCAGGAGCGTGGGGTGACGGGGTGCCGAACGAGACTACCGGCCGACCCGTGGACGACCCTGGCCCGAGGTGGTCGCCGGACCCCGGATCGGTCACGGGGCCGGGGCGCTGGCAGCGCTCCACACGGTGGCGTGGGGACGGAAGCCGAGGCGGCGGGCGAGCAGGTCCGCGCCGGACCCGGGGGCGGCGGCCAGCCCGATCCGGGCGTTCGGATCGACCTCGAGGTGGTGCGCGATCGCCCGGTGGGCCAGCGCCGAGGCGATGCCCCGCCGGCGGTGGGCGGGGTGGACGACCACGTCCTCGACCACCGCCAGCCCCTGGCGGTCGTGGAGCAGGGTCAGCCGGGCCACCGGCATCCCGTGACGCAGCGCCACCCACACCTGACAGCGACCGATGCGGGCGAGCTCACGCTGCTGCTCCACCGACCAGGCCACGAACGCGTCGTCGTTGCCCCGCCAGTCATCGGGGGTGTCGCCGGCGAGGTAGCGGTACAGCACCGAGGTGGCGTGCCAGCGGCGGTCCACCGGTCCGCCGGCCTGGCCGTCGGGCGCCGGTACCGGGGCGAGCTCGACCGCGGCACCGCCAGCCGGTGGGACCGGTCGGTCGAGCAGCAGCACCGTCACGGCCGAGACCGTCAGCCCGAGCGCGCCGGCGTGCGCCACCACCTCGGTGTCCGGCGTGGGGCCGGCCGGAGGCGCGTCGAGCTCCAGGGGGCGCTCCCAGCGCAGCTGGACGTGAGCGGCTCCCAGGGTGCCGATCGTCTGGTCGTAGCGTTCGACCAGGGCCGGCAGCTGCGTCGGCTCCGGGACCCCGGTCAGGTCCAGGGTGTTCCCGGCCCGGAAGTCCGGTCGGGACGGGGTCCGCACCGCGACGTGGTCCCGCGCGTAGGTCACCAGCGTCACCGGGGACAACCCGGCTCTGAGCACCGAGAGCCCGAGCCGTTCGTCGAGGCGGCGGATGCGCGGCCCGTCGCTCACGTCAGCGGCACGTCGTGGCTGACGAGGTCCTCGAAGCTCTCGCGCCGGATCAGGTCACGGACCGCTCCGTCACGCACCAGCACGGCCCCGGGTCGCACCAGCCGGTTGTAGTTGGACGCCATCGACGCGGTGTAGGCACCGGTGGCGGCCACCGCCAGCAGGTCACCGACCGCCAGGTCGGAGGGCAGCGGGGCGTGCTCGCGCACCAGGTCCCCGGACTCGCAGTGCTTGCCGACCACCGTGACCGCCTGCGGCTCCGCCTGGCTGGTGCGGTTGGCCAGGGTCACCTCGTGCTCCGCGTCGTAGAGCGCCGGGCGGATGTTGTCGCTCATGCCCCCGTCCACGCTGACCCAGGTCGTCAGCCCCGGCAGGGGCTTGATCGTGCCGACCTCGTAGAGGGTGACCGTGGACGGGCCGACGATGGCACGTCCCGGCTCGACGAACAGCTGCGGCTGGGGGTAGCCGAGCGCCTCGCACCGCTCGGCCACGGTCTCGAGCACCGCCTTGCCGTAACGGGCCACCTCGACCGGGTGGTCCTCGTGGGTGTAGCGGATCCCCATCCCGCCGCCGAGGTTGAGCTCGGGCAGGGTGACGCCGTGCTCGGTCCGCCACCGCGCCAGCAGGTCGAGCATCACCTCGGCGTTGGCGATGAAGGGGTCGGTGCCGAAGATCTGCGAGCCGATGTGGGCGTGGACGCCGACGACCTCGACGTGGGCCAGCCCCAGGGCGCGTTCGAAGGCCTCGTCGGCCAGGCCCAGCGAGAGGGTGAAGCCGAACTTGGCGTCGTCGTGGCCCGTGCGCACGTACTCGTGGGTGTGCGCGTCGATACCGGGGGTGATCCTGAGCCAGACCGTGGCCGTGGTGCCACGGGCGGCGGCCAGCCGCTCCAGCCGGTCGAGCTCCTCGAAGGAGTCCACGACGATCCGTCCGACGCCGGCGTCCAGCGCCTGGGCCAGCTCGGCCTCCGACTTGTTGTTGCCGTGCAGGATCAGCCGCTCGGGGGCGATGCCGGCCACCAGCGCGGTGTGCAGCTCCCCGCCGGAGGCGACGTCGATCTTGAGCCCCTCCTGGTCGACGAGCTGGAGCAGCCCGACCGTGCACCAGGCCTTGGAGGCGTAGGTGACCTCCGCGCCCGGGAACCCGGCGACGTAGGCACGGCAACGCGAGCGCAGATCCTCCTCGTCGACGACCCACAGCGGCGTGCCGTGCGCCGCGGCCAGCGCCGGCAGCGAGGCGCCGCCGATCGTCAGCGCGCCGTGGTCGTCACGGTCCGCGGTGAGCGGCCAGGGTCCGGTGGTCATGGTCACATCCTCTCCGGCGCGGAGACCCTGAGCAGCGCCAGCGCGTTGGCCAGCACCTGCTTGGCGGCGACGGCGAGGTGGTAGCGAGCCCGGCCGAGCGCCGGGTCCGCGGCGACCTCGCCGCCCGGCGCCTGCGTCTGGCCGCTGGCGGGTGCCAGGATCCGGCAGTCCACGTAGAAGCGGTGGAAGGTGCCGGCCAGCTCCTCGGCGTAGCGGGCCAGGCGCTGGGTGGCCCTGAGCTCCGCGGCTTCGGCGACGACCAGCGGCAGCCCGGCCATGGCCGTCAGCAGCGCCAGCTCCGCGGGGTGGGTCAGCAGCGACAGGTCCGCGTCATCGCTGCTGCCGTGGTCGAACCCGCGCTCGTCGGCGTTGCGCAGCACCGAAGCGATCCGGGCGTGGGCGTACTGCACGTAGTAGACCGGGTTCTCCATCGACTGCGCCGTGACCACGGCGAGGTCGAAGTCGATCGTGGTGTCGAGCCCCTGGCGCAGGAAGTGGTAGCGCAGGACGTCGGAGCCGACCTCGTCGAGCACCTCGTCGAGGTCGACGGTCTCCCCGGCCCGCTTGGACATGCGCACGGGCTCGCCGGCGCGCAGCAGGTTGACCAGCTGGCCGATGCGGATCTCGACGCGCTCGGGTGGGACCCCGAGGCACGCCGCCGCCGCCTTGAGGCGGTCGACGTAGCCGTGGTGGTCGGCGCCGAGCAGGTAGTAGAGCTGGTCGGCGCGCGACCACTTGTCCCTCAGGTAGGCGCAGTCGGCGGCGAAGTAGGTCGGCCGTCCGTCGGAGCGGACCAGCACCCGGTCCTTGTCGTCCCCGTGCTCCGCGGTCCTGAGGAACAGCGCGCCGTCGGCGGTGTAGGCCTCGCCCCGCTCGGTCAGCTCGGCGATGGTGGCCTCGATCGCCCCGGTCTCGTGCAGCCCCTCGCGCTCGGAGAACCACACGTCGAAGTCCACGCCCATGGCGTGCAGGCCCGCCTCGATGTGTTGGCGCATCGCCTCCACGCCGAGCACCCCGACGCGGGCGGCACGCGCCGCCGCGTCGGCGTCGCCGGGCTGCACCTCGAAGACCGTCTCGCCGTGTTCGGCGCGCAGCTGCTCGGCGACCTCGGCGATGGCGTGGCCGCGGTAGTGCTCCTCGGTCAGCGCACCGCCGGTGGCGACCAGCACCACCGACTCCCCGAACAGCCGGATCTGCTCCCCGGCGTCGTTGACGTAGTACTCACGGGTGACCGCGTGCCCCGTGGCCTGCAGGAGCTCGGCGATCGCGTCACCGGTGGCAGCCCAGCGGCCGGCGCCCACGTGCAGCGGCCCGGTCGGGTTGGCGGAGACGAACTCCACGTTGACGTGCCGGCGCTCGTCCGGCGGGACCTGGCTGTGGCCGTAGTGGGCGCCCTCGGCCAGCACGCGACGGACCAGGTCCTGGTGGTAGCGGTGGGCGAAGCGGAAGTTGATGAACCCCGGACCGGCGATCGAGACCTCCTCGACGACCGCCGGGACCTCGAGGTGGTCGATGACCAGCTGGGCGAGCTCGCGGGGGTTGCGCTTGGCGGGCTTGGCCAGCCGCAGCGCCAGCGTGGTGGCCCAGTCCCCGTGCTCGGCCTGCTTGGGCTTCTCCAGGTCCGGGTCGGCCGCCGGCAGGGCGGCAGCGACCACGGCGGCACGCAGGCGCGCATCGAGGTCGGCGAGGACGGGGTCGAGCAGGGGCGTGCGGGCCATAGAGCGTCGTCCATCTGGTCGGGCGAGGTCGGCGACGGGCAGCAGCGTGGCCCCGGGGCCGCGGGGACACAGCGCCGCAGGAGCGTACGCGCCCGCCGACAGCCAGCCCCCACCGAACGGCGCGCCGGGCGGTCGTGGTACCGTCACCGGCCGCGGTCGACGACCGTGTCCTGCCCCCGTAGCTCAGTGGATAGAGCACCGGCCTCCGGAGCCGGAAGCGTAGGTTCGATTCCTACCGGGGGTGCGCATCCGGCCCGCAGCCCAACGGCTGTGGGCCGCGCTCGTCACGCACCCGGGGCCACGACCCGGCGCCGCCGTCGCAGCCGTCGGCCCACCCGCCACACGAGCAGCGCGAGCAGCAGCAGCCCGAGGGCGCCCCACAGCCCGATCGGCGAGCGCCACACGGTCGGCGGGGGCTCGGCGGCCGCCAGCCCCGTGGGCGGCAGCCGCAGCTCCGCCACGATGCCCGCATGGTCGGTGGGCAGGCAGCCGAGCTCGTCCGGCACGGCTGCGAGCACCCCGGCCTCGACCAGGCGCTGTGCCGCGGCGCGGGCCGTGGCCTGCTGGCCGGGGGCGTCGCAGGCCCACAGGTCCGCACCGTCGGGCCAGACGTTGCCGATGACCCGGGTGTCGACCACCTCGATGCCGCCGCGCACCAGCACGTGGTCGAGCCGGTCGGTGAAGCCGGCGTCGTTGCCCATCGCCAGCGCCGCATCGATGCGCCCGGGGTCCGGACCGGCCAGCTCGGCGCTCGAGCCCCAGGTGAGGTTGGCGCCGTCGAGCGGGTCGGGACCGGCATCGTCGAGCCCACCCTGGCGCAGGGTCCAGTAGGCGTTGCACCCGGCCAGGGCGGTGTCGATCGTCGGGTCCTCGACCTGGCCCCGGCAGTCCTCGCCCGCCTCGGGTTGCCCGGCGGGGTTGGCCGCGCCCGCCGGCCGCGGATCGCGGGGGTCGGCATTGAGGTCGCCCATGACGACCACCGGGGTCGTGGTCGTGGCCAGGTCGGCCACCAGCTGGCGCGCCTGCAACGCCCCGTGGGGCACCGCGTCGGGATCCCACAACGACTCGAGGTGGGTCGTGACGAAGCGCACCGTGCCGCTGTCGAAGGCCAGATCCGCCCAGGCGTAGCCGCGGTCGATCACGAGCACCGTCGGGACGACGCTGTAGCGGTCCCCGAACGCCCGCCCGCCGGCCGCGACGACCCGCTCGGCCAGGTCCGCGCGGACCAGCAGCGCGTCGGCGAGGTCGAAACCGCAGGTGGCCCGATCGCTGGAGAACCGGGGCTGGAAGCTCGTCGGGTCCTCGACCCGCGACAGGAAGGGCAGGGCCGGGATGCGGTAGCCGGGCTGCCAGGCGAGCCGCCCGTCGGCCGCGGCGACGACGTAGGGCGCCCCGGCGGCCTCGGTCGCCGCCAGGAAGCCGGCGGTGAAGTCGAACACGGTCTCGAGCCGGCCGAGGTCGCCACCACGGCAGCGCCACCGCGTCGCCTCCTGGAGGCCGATGACGGCGGGCTGCTCACGGACCACCTCGGCGGCCAACTGCTCCACGCGACGGTCGAAGTCGGTGGCGGCCACCTGCTCCCACATGAACTGGGCCGCGGCCGGCAGGTCCGGCAGCAGGTCGAGCGCGATGGCGACATCCGCACCGAGGTAGAGGTTGCGGGCCATCACCGTGATGACCTCGCCACCCCCGGCCTCCGAGGGCGCGTCCCCGTCCTCCTGCTGGGCCCAGGCGGTGGGGGTGCCGGCCAGCACCGCCGCGACGAGGACCAGCCCCACCAGCAGCCGGCGCGCCGGCCACCAGATCCGGAGCCCACGGGGCCCGACCGAGCGCGCCTGCTGTCGATGCTCCACGCCCGCTCCCCTCCCCGCAGCCACCACTGCCTGGGGCTCGGCAGGAGCCGAGCACAACGCACGGATACCACGGTACGCCGGTGGCCGCGCCGCACGGGCCCCTACCCTGCGGCCGACCTGGCCGGCCCGGCACCCACGGGCACGGCCCGCACCGTCGCCCGGGGCCACGGTCCCGGTCACCGACCTCTGGAGGACGCCCGATGGCGCCGATCGATGTGACCGACCGGTCGATCTACCACCGGACGATCGGGATCGAGCACGATCCCCTCGAGCTCCCCCGTCGCCACCTCGACGAACGCGGCCGTGAGGTCGCACCCGATCTGGTCGCGCTGATGGGCGACACGCCGCTGGTCGCGCTCGACCGGTTGTCCGCGGACGTCCCGCCCACGATCATCGCCAAGCTGGAGATGCTGAACCCGGGTGGCTCCGTCAAGGACCGCATCGGCATCGCCTTGATCGAAGCCGCGGAGGCGGCCGGCGACCTCGGACCGGGCGGGACCATCGTCGAGCCGACCTCCGGCAACACCGGTGTCGGTCTGGCGATCGTCGCCGCCCGCCGGGGCTACCGCTGCGTGTTCGTGGTGCCCGACAAGGTCAGCCGGGACAAGATCGCGCTGCTGCGCGCCTACGGCGCCGAGGTGGTGGTGTGCCCGACCGCGGTCGCGCCCGAGGATCCCCGCTCCTACTACTCGGTGTCGGACCGGCTGGCCGCCCAGCCGAACACCTTCAAGCCCAACCAGTACTTCAACCCGGCGAACCCCCAGACCCACGTGTTCTCCACCGGGCCGGAGCTGTGGCGGCAGACCGACGGGCAGATCGACGCCTTCGTCGTCGGCGTCGGCACGGGCGGGACCACCACCGGCGTCGGCCGCTACCTCAAGGACCGCAAGCCCTCGGTCACGATCGTCGGCGCTGACCCGGAGGGCTCGCTGTACTCCGGTGACACGGTCCGCCCCTACCTGGTCGAGGGCATCGGCGAGGACTTCTGGCCGGAGACCTTCGACCCGTCGCTGGTCGACGTGTGGGAGCGGGTCTCCGACGCCGAGTCGTTCGCCATGGCACGCCGCTGTGCCCGCGAGGAGGGGCTGCTGGTGGGCGGCTCCTGCGGCACCGCGCTGGTCGCCGCCCACCGCTACGCGGCGACCCAACCGGCCGATGCCACCATCGTGGTGCTGCTCCCCGACTCCGGTCGCGGCTACCTCTCCAAGTTCTACGACGACACGTGGCTGGCCGAGCACGGGCTGCTCGAGCACACCGTGGCGGCCGGTGCGGTCGGCGACGTGCTCGCCGCCAAGTCCGGCGATCTGCCCCCGATGGTGCACCTGCACCCCGGCGAGGACGTCGCCGCCGCCATCGAGCTGCTCCAGACCTACGGGGTCTCGCAGATGCCGGTGTTCCGCGACGGGGTCCACGACGACGCGCGCAGCGAGGACGTGATCGGCTCGGTCCGGGAGAACGCCCTGCTCGATGCGGCGCTCAGGGACGGCGAGGCGATGCAGCGACCGATCGTCGAGGTGCTGCAGCCACCCCTGCCCACCGTCGGTGCCGACGAGCCGCTCGATCACGCGCTGGGGTCCCTGGCCGGTGGCAACCCTGCCATCATGGTCCACGACGACGGCCGGATGATCGGCGTCGTCACCCAGGCAGACGTCCTGACCTTCCTCGCCGCCCGAGGTGACCGATGAGCCACGACCCCGCGAGCCACGGCTTCGCGACCCGCGCGATCCACGCCGGCCAGGAGCCGGAGCCGGTCACCGGTGCGGTGACCGTGCCGATCTTCCAGACCTCGACCTTCGCGCAGCCACGGGTCGGCGAACACACCGGCTACGAGTACGCCCGGACCGGCAACCCCACCCGCACGGCGCTGGAGACCTGCCTGGCCGCCCTGGAGGGCGCCGACCGTGCGGTGGCCTTCGCGTCGGGGCTGGCCGCCGAGGACGCGGTGTTCCGGCTGCTCTCACCCGGCGACCACGTGCTGATGGCCGACGACGTCTACGGCGGGACCTGGCGCCAGATCGCCCAGGTCCACACCCGTTTCGGCCTGGAGGTCAGCGCGGTGGACCTCGCCGACCTCGACGCGGTCCGCGCCAGCCTGCGTCCGAACACGCGCCTGATCTGGGCGGAGACGCCCTCCAACCCGCTGCTGAAGATCGTGGACCTGCCGGCGCTGGCGGCGATGGCCCACGAGCACGGCGCCCGCCTGGTGGCCGACAACACCTTCGCGACCCCGGCCCTGCAGCGACCGCTCGACCTCGGGGCGGACCTGGTCGTGCACTCGACCACGAAGTACCTCGGCGGCCACTCCGACGTGGTCGGCGGGGCGGTCTGCACCGACGAGGAGACCGCCGCCGAGCTCGCCTTCCTGCAGAACGCGGTGGGCGCCGTCCCCGGGCCCTTCGACGCCTGGCTGACCCTGCGCGGGGTCAAGACCCTCGAGGTGCGCATGGCGCGCCACAGCAGCAACGCCGCCCGCATCGCCGAGCGGCTCGAGGAGCATCCCGCCGTCGCGCACGTGGCCTACCCGGGGCTCGCGCACCACCCGGGCCACGAGCTGGCCGCCCGGCAGATGTCGGCCTTCGGCGGCATGGTCTCGTTCCGTGTGGCAGCCGGCGCCGGGGCGGCGAAGCGGATCGCGGAGTCGACGCAGCTGTTCTTCCTGGCGGAGTCGCTCGGCGGCGTCGAGAGCCTGATCGAGCACCCGGGCATCATGACCCACGCCTCGGTCGCCGGCACCGCGCTGGAGGTACCCGACGATCTGCTGCGCCTGTCGGTGGGCATCGAGTCGGTGGACGACCTGCTCGCCGATCTCGACCGCGCGCTCGACCTGGCCGACGGGCACTAGATTCGCCGCCACGGCCACGGCCCGCGAGCGGTCCCCGCGGCCAGCCACCCCTGCACATCGGAGGCCGGGTGCGCGCCCTGCTGGTGTTCAACCCCAACGCCACGACGACCGACGACCAGGTCCGTGACGTCATCGCCTCGGCGTTGCGCTCGGCGGTGGATCTCACCGTGCAGCCCACCAAGCAGCGCGGACACGCCACCTTGCTGACCGCGGGCGCCGTGCACGAGGGGCTGGACGCCGTCTTCGTGCTGGGCGGCGACGGCACCGCCAACGAGGTGCTCCAGGCACTGGCCGGGACCGAGGTGCGGTTGGGCATCATCCCCGGTGGGGGTGCCAACGTCCTGGCCCGCAACCTCGGTCTCCCCAACGACGCCATCCAGGCCACCGGGGTCCTGCTCGAAGCGGTCCGTGCGGATCGGACGCGCCGCATCAGCCTCGGCCTGGCCGGCGAACGCTACTTCGGCTTCAACGCCGGCTACGGGTTCGACGCCGCCGTGATCCGCCACGTCGAGCAGCACGCCGCGGCCAAGCGCTGGCTCCGCCAGGGCGCCTTCGTGTGGTCGGTCGCACAGGAGTGGGCCATGGGAGCGGGACGCGAGGACGCCACGGTCACCGTGACCCTGCCCGACGGTTCCACCCTCGGACCGGTGGCGATCTCCATGATCGGCAACTGCGACCCCTACACCTACCTCGGTCCCCGACCGATGCGCGTGCACCCGTGGGCGTCGTTCGACCTCGGGCTCGATCTGCTGACCCTCGACAAGCCCAACACCCCCCGCCTGCTCGGGGTCGTCAGCGGCACCTTCCGGGACGGGCGACACATCACGGCCCGCGGCGTGCGCTACCACCACGACCTCGCCGCCTTCACCCTGTCCTCGCCCACGCCACAGCCGCTGATGGTCGACGGGGACTACGCCGGGGAGCACCACGCGGTGGCGTTCACCTCGGTTCCGGACGCGCTCCGCGTGCTCGCCTGACGCCGTCCGGGCGCAACGGGCCGACGCCTGCGCGATGGCCCAGCGACCTTGTTGTCCGGACAAACGCGCGGCCTGCGCCCAGGCGCGCACTCCTGCAAGCGCGATCAGGAACGAACCCTTGACACCGCTCAGGGGTCACGTACGGTCCCTTCGCGCGCCTCGAGAACCTGTTCACAAGCATCGTGCCTGGCGGGCGATGCGGTCCGGCTCCGGCCACGCGGGCAGGTCGACGAGGTGGTCCGGGAACCCGGGCGATCCGCTCTGACCTGCTCCCCCTCGCACGGCCGTCGAGCGCGCGAGCGAGCACCCCGAAGGGAGACCCCCCACATGGATTGGCGTAGCCGCGCGGCCTGCACGAACGAGGACCCCGAACTGTTCTTCCCCATCGGGACGACCGGTCCTGCCGTCGAGCAGGCGGAGGCCGCCAAGCGGATCTGTGCCACGTGCGAGGTCCGCGAGGAGTGCCTCGAGTTCGCCCTCAGCACCAACCAGGACGCCGGGGTCTGGGGTGGCCTCACCGAGGACGAGCGCCGCACGCTCAAGCGCGCACGCCAGCGCCGCCGCCGCATGGCCAGCTGACCACGACACGACCTGCTCACCCGATGCCGTCGGCCCGTGCCGACGGCATCGTCGGTTGCCGGGGTCCTACGGACCAGGCCGCTCGGACCCTCCGGGTCAGGGCGTCGCGAGCGGGACCGGGAGCAGCGCCACGGCACGGGTCCCGCCCTCCTGCCCGGCGCGTTCGACCTCCAGGGTCCCGCCGAGCTCCGATTCCACCAGCGTCATGGCGATCTGGAGGCCGAGGTTCGCGTCGCTGATCACGTCCCACCCCTCGGGGACACCGATCCCGTCGTCGACCACGGCGAGGTGGAGCCCGGAGGCCCGGCGGTCGAGCTGGACCACGACCTCGCCGCCCCGGTCGGCGAACCCGTGCTCGACCGCGTTCTGGAGCAGCTCGGAGAGCACCAGCGCCAGCGGCGTGGCCACCTCGGCGGGCAGCTCGCCCGCCGTGCCCTCCAGCGACATGCTGACCGGCTGGTCCGGGTCGGTCAGCCCGGTGGTGACCATGTCGATGAGCCGGTGCGCGACCTTGTCGAAGGCCACCCGCTGGCCCGAGTCCTGCGAGAGGGTCTCGTGCACCAGCGCGATCGAGGAGATCCGACGCACCGACTCGGACAGGGCCTCGCGCACCTCGGGTGCGGACAGCCGACGGGACTGCAGCCGGAGCAGGGAGGCCACCGTCTGCAGGTTGTTCTTCACCCGGTGGTGGATCTCGCGGATCGTGGCGTCCTTGTACAGCAGCAGCCGCTCGTGACGCCGTAGCTCGGTGACCTCGCGGACCAGCAGCAGACCGCCCAGCACCTGGTGTCCCCGGGTCAGGGGCAGCAACCGCCGCTGCGCGACCGCGCCCCGTCCCTCGACCTCCGACTCGAACGGCTCACCGACCGCCAGGGCCTCGAGCAGCGCGTCGTCGTCGAGGTCGAAATCGGCGAGGTTGCGCCCCATGACCGCACCGGTCACCCCCATCCGGCGGTAGGCGCTCATCGCGTTCGGGGACGCGTAGATCACGGTCCCGGTGGCATCGAGACGCATCATCCCGTCGCCGACCCGGGGCCCGAGCTCGTGCTCGACGCTGTGTCCGGGGAAGGGGAACTCGCCGTCCGCCAGCATCTGGGAGAGCTCGTCGGCGACCTGGAGGTAGGTCAGCTCCAGCTGCGACGGCGCGCGCACCATCGACAGGTTGGCCTCACGGGTGACCACACCGATCGTCCGGCCGTCGAAGACGACGGGGATCGCCTCCTCGCGCACCGGGACCCCGCTGGACCAGTCGGGATCACCGTCACGGATGATGCGACCCTCCGCGAACGAGCGGGCCACGGCCGGACGCTCGTCGGATGCCAGCACCCGGCCGACCAGATCCTCCTGGTAGATGGTCGGCGCCGTGTAGGGCCGGATCTGGGAGATCACGACCAGCGCGTCCGCCTCCGTGTCGTGGGCGAACAGCAGCAGGTCGGAGAAGGACAGGTCTGCGAGGATCTGCCACTCCGCCACGACCTCGTTCAGGGCGTCGAGCTCAGGACCTTTGAGGCCCGCCCGGCGCTCCGCCAGCGTGTCGAGGGAGGACACCGATCAGCCCTGGAGGAAACGTTGCAACTGGTGCAGCGGGACCGCCTCACGGATGTGCTCGAAGGCGCGCTTCTCGATGTCGCGGGCCTCGCTCAGCGACAGGCCCAGGGTGCGCGCGGTGTCCGCGAGATCGTGCGGGTGCCCATCGGCCAGCCCCATGCGCAGCTCGAGCACCCGGCGCTGCGTCGCGGGGAGCCGGGACAGGACCCGCTCGAGCGGCTGCTTGAGCTCCTCCGCCGGGTTGGACCCCTTGGCGCCCGAGCCCGGCTTGTGGCCCTTGCCCGACTGCTGGCCCTTGGCGCCCGGTCCGCCCTTGCCGCCCTTCTGGGTCGCCTTCCGCGCACCGCCGCCTCTGCCACCCTTGGCGCCGCCGGACCCTGCCTGCTTCGACGGCTGCTGGCCCTTCGCGCCGCCCTTGCCGCCACCAGGTTGCCCCTGGTGCCGTCCGCGTCCCTTGCCCTGGCTGCCGCCCATCGTCGCAGCCTACCGCCCACGCCAGATCGGCTCGCGGCGCTCCAGGAACGCGGCGATCCCCTCCGCCGCGTCCTCGGTCTGGACCTGCAGGTCGAGCATCCCGTGGAGGTAGGCCATCGCGGCGCTCGGCTCCATCGCCCGCGACTCGACGTAGCTGCGCCGCCCGAGGGCCAGCGCGAGCGGCGCGGCGCGCACGAGCTCGGCGGCCAGGTCGGCGACCGCTGCGTCCAACCCGTCACGCGGCACGACCTGGTTGACCAGGCCGAGCCGCTCCGCCTCGGCGGCCGGATAGCGACGACCGGTCATCATCCACTCGAGGGCGCGTTTGGGACCGAGGTGCTGGACGAGCAGGGCGGAGATGACGTGCGGCCAGAGCCCGACGCGCACCTCGGGTGTGCCGAAGGTCGCGTCCTCGACGGCCACGAGCAGGTCGCAGGCCAACGCCACGCCCAGACCCCCGGCCAGGGCGTGGCCGTTGATCCGCCCGATCAGGGGGGTGTCGAGCGCCTCGGTGGTGGCGAACAGCCGCCGCAGGAGACCGCGCTGCTCGTGTCCCTCCACCGCCGAGGGGTCGGAGGTCAGCCCCGAACGCAGGTCCGCGCCCGCGCAGAACACCCGCTCGCCCGCCCCCGTGAGCACGATCACGCGGACCTCGGGATCGGCGTCAGCGGTCCGCAACGCGGCGACCAACCCGTCGAGGGTCGCGGCGTCCAGCGCGTTGCGTGCCTCCTCCCGGTCGATCGTCACCGTCGTGATCGCGCCGACGTGCTCGACCTCGACGCTCATGGTCCCTCCCCGGTCCGCCTAGCCCCACCTTAGGCGCGGAACCTGGCACCATCCGCTGTGCGTGGCCCGCCCACCGCGCAGCCGACAGGAGGACCGCGTGCCCTTCACCGTCACGGTGCTGGTCGTCGCTGTCCTGGCCTCCTGGGTGCGCGGCGGACGGCTGCAACGGATCGCGCACGCGGAGATCCATGCCGGATGGGTCCTGTTCGTCGGCGTGGCGATCCAGCTCGGGGTCGACGTCGCTGCTGGTCGGGGGCTCCTGCCGGACGCCGGCGTGGCGGGCTGGTCGCTGCTGCTGTCGAGCCAGGTCCTGGTCGTGGCCTTCCTGCTGCTGAACCGGCGGCTGCCCGGCGTGTGGCTCGTCGCCGCGGGGTTGGCGCTCAACGCGGCGGTGATGGCCGCGAACCGGGCGATGCCGGTGGACCCCGCGGCCATCACGGCGATCGGGATGGAGGGCGCCGCGGTACCGCCGGGCAAGCACACCCTGCTGACCGCACAGACCCACCTGCCGTGGCTGGCCGACATCATCCCGGTGCCGTGGCTGCGCTCGATCCTCTCGGTCGGCGACCTCGTGCTCGCGGCCGGGCTGGTCCCGATGACCCACGCCCTGATGACGAGCACACCGCCACCCAGCGGTGCCCGGCGGCGCGGCCCACGGCTCCGGCCGACCCCCGAGCTGCGCCGCCGGACCGACGAGCGGCACCCGCTGCCACCACGGCCCCTGCCGCAGGGGCTCAGGCCAACGCCCGAGCTGCGCCGCCGTTCCGATCCGCGCTGACCACCGGGCGCCGTGAGCGGGCTCAGCCGACGGCTTCGGGCTCCGCGGTGCGGTCCAGGACGCGTGTCAGCGCCGCGACCACGTCGAGGTCGCCGACCTCACGGACCAGGCGCACGACGGCCTCGTGGCGCTGGCCGGGGGCCGCCGGATCGGGGGCGTAGCTGTCGAGCTCGCAGCAGGCGACGATGATGCGCGCCGGGAGCCCGACGGCGTCGCGTGGGCTGCGCTGCAGGTCGGCCTGCGCCGCGACGATCGCCGCGACGCGGTCCAGGTCGCCGACCTCACGCAGCACGTCGGCACCGGCGCTCGCGAGCTCGTGCTGCGGCGCGGGGGCCTCGCGCTCGAGCTTGATACGGCCGAGTTCGTGCAGGTGGGCTGCCCGGACGGTCTCGGCCACCGTCGACGCCTCGAGACCGAGCTCCAGTGCGACCTCGCGGGCCAGTTCCGCGACCCGGACGCCGTGATCGGGCGCGACGGTGCCCAGCTGTTCCGGCAACCGCGACATCGCCCGGATGGTCTGCTCGTAGGCCCGTTGGCCGAGGGCGAGACGGTCCAGGCCGGCACGGGCGGCGGCCAGTGGCAGCAGCATCGTCGGCAGGGTCCACAGGCCGAGCACGGGGTGCACGAGCGCACCGAGCGCCGCCGTCGCCGCGATGGAGGCCCCGACCAGCCAGTTGCGCTGGATCTCCTCACCGATGCGGCGCAGCGCGAAGCGCCAGCCCGTGTCGAGGCCGGTGAGCGTGTCCACGGCCGGCACGCCGACCAGGATGGCCAGACCGACGGCCACGGCGGCACCGAGGTTCAGCGACGCGGCCGCCCCGACCTCCGGGCTGCCGCTCCAG
>JAWLDJ010000011.1:0-46220 GCA_041686695.1 Nitriliruptoraceae bacterium | reverse complement strand
GCGGCGGTCGGTGGACCCCTCGAGCTCCCGATCAACGGGGTACCGGTGACGTGTCAGGTCGCCTGCTACGTGTGGTTCCACGAGCGTCGCCAGACGAGCCGATCCAACGGCCGCTCCACGCGCAGGTACCAGCGACGAACGGACCTCGTCGTGATGTGCCAGCTCCCGGTGCACACCCACCGTTCGGTGTCGATCCAGCCGGAGTCGATCCTCGGCCGGGTCGGGCTCACCCGGACCGACGAGCAGCTGGAGTCGGAGGCGTTCAACCGCCGCTTCAAGGTCGAGGGAGGGGACCGGACGCTGGTCGTCACCCTCCTCGACGCCGGGCTGCAGGAGCTGTTGTCGACGGCCTACGGTGGTCGCGGCCTCGAGTTCAGCGACGACCTGCTGGTCCTCTCCGGCGAGCCGACCCATCGCGACCGGAGCCTGGCCGGTGTCGCCGAGACCTACCCGGCGATCGTGCAGGATCTCCGCCGGTTGCTGGAGCGCATCCCGCCCGCCTTCTGGCGGGCGCTGGGCTTCACCCGTGACGGGGACGAGGAGCCCCCACCGCCGGTGGCCGCACGACCGTCAGCGACGGCACCCACCACGCCGTCGGCAGCCACCACACCATCGGCACCCGCGACACCACCGCCACACCCGACGCCATCGCCACGCCCGGACCTGCCGCCACCGGGCCCCGAGGACAGCTGACGTGGAACCACTGCTCGCGATCGTCCTGCTGCTCCTGCTGGCAGGTGCCATCCTGGTCGTCGTCTCCTACAACCGCTTCGTGGCGCAGGTGGCGTCGATCGACGCCACCTGGGCCAACATCGAAGGGGAGCTCCAGCGCCGGCACGATCTGGTTCCCAACCTGGTGGCCTCGGTCCAGGGCTACGCCGCCCACGAGCACCGGGTCCTCGAGCAGGTCAGCGCGGCGCGGGTCCGGGCGATCGCCGCCGTCCCCAGCTCGGTGCCGATCGAGCAGCAGGCGCGTGCCGAGGACGAGCTCACCAGGGGCCTGACGGGCTTGCTGGCCATCACCGAGTCCTACCCGGAACTGGAGAGCGACGCGGTGTTCCGGGACCTCCAGCGGCAGCTCGTCGAGACCGAGGATCGCATCGCCGCGGCTCGGCGGCTCCACAACCTCGAGGTGGCGTCCTACGAACGCCGTCGCCGGTCCGTCCCGTCCAACCTCGTCGCCAGCACCGCCGGCTTCGAGCCACGACGGATGTTCGAGATCCGGGATCCGGCAGCTGAGCACACCCCACACGTCCCGAGCTGAGGGGCATCGAGCGGCCGCGGCGCGGTGCCGCGGGACCGACCGTCAGCCGGCGTCCAACGCGCCGGGGTCGGGCGCGTGGAGATCGGGAGCGCACCGCCGGGCCCGACCGATCGCGGCGAGCACCTCGTCGACGCAGCGATCGAGGTCGTCGTTGACCACCTCGACGTCGAAACGGTGCGCGGAGGCCAACTCCGTCCGCGCTCGGGCCAGGCGCCGCTGCAGTGTGGCCTCGGACTCCGTCCCGCGCGCTCGCAGTCGCTGCTCGAGCTCCTCGAAGCTCGGGGGCAGGAGGAACACGAGCAAGGCGTCGGGATCCTGCTCCTTGACCTGCAGGGCCCCCTGGAGCTCGATGTCGAGGACCACGACCCGCCCGGCGCGGATGGCGTCGACCACCGGCTGCCGCAACGTCCCGTAGCGGTGGCCGGCGTACTCGGCCCACTCCAGGAGCTGACCGGTGTCGATCAGTTCCTGGAACCGGGCCGGATCGACGAAGTGGTAGTGCACACCGTCCACCTCACCGGCACGCGGCGCACGTGTGGTGGCCGAGATCGACAGCACCGCGTCGGCCAACGACGCCCTGACCCGCGCGTGCACGGTGCCCTTGCCCACGCCCGAAGGACCGGCGATGACCACGAGCAGACCATGGCGGCTGGTCACGAGCGAGGTTCGAAAGCCGCCAGCAGGGCGGCCCGCTGTCGGGCTCCGAGTCCCCGCACGCGCCGTGACGGTGCGATGTCGAGCTCACCCATCAGCCGCTGGGCCTTGATGGGGCCGTAGGCGGGCATCGCCTCGAGGACCTCGCTCACGCGCATCTTGGCCAGCGGTGGGGACCCATCGGCGTCGGACAGCAACTGCGGCAGGGAGAGCTGCCCCGATTTCAGACGCTGCTTCGCGTCGGCCCGGACCCGACGTGCTTGGGCTGCCTTGGCGAGGGCGGCCTGGCGCTGGTCGGGATCCAGCTCGGGCAGGGACATCGTCGCTCCAGGCACGTGGCGGTCGCGGTGGGCGGGTTCGCGGGGACGGGTGTGCGGGGATGGGTCGACGGGGATGGCTCGGGGGGATGGAACGGGGGGATGGCTCGGGGGGATGGCTGCATGGCGACCCACGGCCGGAGCCGCTGCCGGGTCGCCATCCGAGCCTAGTGCGCGTCGGCAGGCCTCACGGGTAGCGTCCGGTGACGACCGACCGTCCGCGACGTGCGCTGGAGCTCGTGATGCCGTCAGACGGACCACTCGTCCTGGGGGTGGACCTGGACGGGGTGTGCGCCGACTACGAGGGGGCCTTCCGCAGCTCCGTCGCACGCCAGCTCGGGCGTGCGCCGGACACGATGCCGCCGCAGACGATCATGGACGCCTACTCGCAGTGGGGCCTGAGCTTCGAAGCCTTCGAGGAGGCACACCGGCGCGCGGTCCTCGAGGACCGCATCTTCCGTCACATGGCACCGCTGCCCGGGGTCTCCGAGGCGCTGTGGCGACTGTCGGATGCCGGGGTCTGGATCCGGATCATCACCCACCGGCTGATCTTCAACTGGGCCCATGAGACCTCGGCGGCCGACACCGCCGCCTGGCTGGACGCCCACCGCATCCCCTACCGCGACCTGTGCTTCATCGGCGACAAGCCGAACGTCGGCGCCGATCTGTACGTGGACGACTCGCCCGCCAACATCCTCTCGCTGCGGGCAGCCGGTCGGACCGCCATCGTGTTCGACCAGCCGTACAACCGCGACCTGCCGGCACCTCGCGCCGACACCTGGGACGTCGTCGTCGAGCTCGTCCTCGGCGAGCTCCGGGCCCGCAGCCGCCAGTTGTCCCTGCCATGGTCGGAGCTCGGCACCGGCGACGACACCTCGGCGGACACCACCGACCAGGACGTGGCAGCCCGGCGCACGGGCGAGGACGCCACCGACGAGCTGTCGACCGGAGGACGTTGATGAGCGATCGCGAGCCGATGGGCCACCGCGACCGGGAGGCCATGCCGACCACCGAGCGGTTCGTGCGCTTCATGGTCGAGTGCGACGTCCTGCGGTTCGGCGACTTCGTGGCGAAGTCCGGTCGCCGGATGCCGTACTTCATCGACGCCGGCCGCTACCGCACCGGTGCCCAACTGGCGGCACTCGGCAGCTTCTACGCCGCCGTGATCGAGGAGGCCTTCGGCGATGACGTGGATGTGCTGTTCGGCCCCGCGTACAAGGGCATCCCGCTGGCCGTGGCCACCGGTATCGCCCTGGCACGCGATCACGACCGCGAGGTGGGTGTGGCCTTCGACCGCAAGGAGGCCAAGGACCACGGCGAAGGTGGACTGCTGATCGGCCACCAGCCGGTGGACGGCGATCGGATCGTGATCGTCGAGGACGTGACCACGGCGGGCACCTCGGTCCGGGAGACCGTGCCGCTGTTGCGTGCCCAGGCCGACGTCGAGGTGGTGGGCCTGGTCGTCGGCGTCGATCGACGCGAACGCGGCAAGACCGAGCGATCCGCGCTGGACGAGCTCGGTGAGGAGTTCGGGCTCCGCACGGTGGCCTTGGCCACGATCGACGACATCGTGCGACTGCTCACCGGCGTCGAGGTCGACGGCACACCGGTGCTGGGCCCATCGGATCTCGAGCGCATCGCCGCGTACCGCCAGGAGCATGGGGCCCGCTGACCGGCATCGCCAGCACGCTGTGACGCGACTCGGCCTGGCGCCCTACGACCCCAGGACGCGGCGGCACGACGCCACCACACACCCCCGACGGACCGTGACGACAACGTCGTCGGCCATGCTGAGCCGCCACCGCCCCTCGGTCACCGCCGTGTGGTGCCTCCGGCACAAGGCGACCAGGTTGTCCACCACCGTCCACCCCTCATCGGTGCGTGACCGCACGTGGTGGAGATCGGTCCACCCGACGGGCAGGGTGCAGCCGGGGAACCGGCAGCCCTGATCGCGGACGCTGGGGCGCGAGGTCCTGTGCCTCCACCCGATCGGCGAGCCCCACCGCGGCCGCGTGGCCGGCGTCGAGAGCCGGCAGCAGCTCGATGAGCGCCCCGAGCTCGCCACGGCTGGCTCCGGTCTTCAGAGCCAGCCACCGGACCTCGCGCAGTGCTGCGGCAGCGGTGCGGACGGCAGCTCGCAGGTCCCCCTCCGCCGTCTCGCCCGTGCGGTCGATGCCGTACGGACCGGCGCCCTCTCGCGCGATCGGGACCAGGTGGGCGCAGCGACGTCCGGCTCGACGGGCCCGGGAGGTGTTCGACCCACCCGGGTCGACCGGCGAGGTCGTGACGGCGGAGGGGGTGAGCATGGCGTCGAACGTACGTTCGTCATACGGGGCTGTCAACGAGCGCAGGCGGAGGTTGTCGACACAGCACCGAGCGCGCCGAAGGCGCGCGCCGACGCCCCAGAGGGGCCACGCCGCCGCCGGCCGGACAGCGGCTCCGACCCGCCGCTCGCCGGCGCGTGCCGGCGGTTCAACCGCTGGCCGCGAGCTCCGATCCCTGCCGTCGACGTCGCCACGACGGCTCGTCGCGCTCGTCACCGAACACCCGGTCGCCCACCTCACCGTCCACCGCCTCGGGACCGAACGCCGCCTTGAGCTCGCCGAACAGGCCGGGACGCCGCTCGACGCGCAGGGCATCCCCGAGCTGGTAGACGCGGCGTCCCCCATCGGCGGCGACGATCTGCAGATGCACGGGCACGACACCGGTGTGGTTGGCGAGCACGCCCTTCAGGCGCTCGATCGCCGCCGCCGTGCACTGCTCGGCGGCGAAGGAGACCACGACCGGCGCCCCGAGCGCTTCCGAGAGATCGGGCACCGCCACCTTGTTGGCCGTGAGCTTGACCGCTTCGTCGCGGACCTCGAGCCGGCCCGTGACGATGAGCACCGCGTCCTCGCTGAGGACCTCGTGCGCGGCGCGGTAGGTGTTGGGCCAGAAGACGACCTCGACCTGTCCGGTCAGATCCTCCACGGTCGCGACGAGGTAGGTGTCACCCTTGCGGGTGAACTTCTTGGTCAGCCCGGTGAGGACCCCGCCGACCACCACCGATGCCCCGTCGTCACGTTCGCGCAGGCTGGCGCAGGAGGCGTCGACGTGCCGCTCGATCACCTTCTCCGTGCCGAACAGGGGGTGATCGGAGACGTACAGCCCGAGCATCTCCCGCTCGAAACGCAGCAGCTGCGCCTTGTCGTACTCGGAGTCGGGGACCTCCGGGGCGACCTCGATCCCCAGTTCCTCGACCGCCTCCTGCCCGCCGCCGAGGCCATCGAACAGGGAGAACTGCCCGGCCGCCTCCGCCTTCTTTCGGGTCAGGGCGGCATCGACGATGGTCTCGTACACCGCCAGCAGACCCTTGCGCGTGTGGCCCATCCGCGCGAACGCCCCGGCGAGGATGAGGCTCTCGAGCGTCTTCTTGTTCAGCACGCTGGCGTCGACCTTGGCGCAGAAGTCGACGAAGTCCTCGAACCGACCCATCGAGGTGCGGGCCTCCACGATGGAGCCGACGATCCCCTCCCCCACGCCCCGCACGGCCGAGAGCCCGAAGAGGATCTCCCCGCCCCGCGGCGTGAAGTCGCTTCCGGACTCGTTCACGTCCGGTGGCAGGACCGGGATGCCCATCCGCCGGCACTCGTTGAGGTAGAGCGGCTTGTTGTCCTTGTGGTTCTTCACGCTGGTGAGCAGCGCGGCCATGTACTCGACCGGGTAGTGGGTCTTCAGCCAGGCGGTCTGGTAGCTGACCACCCCGTAGGCCACGGTGTGCGCCTTGTTGAAGCCGTACTCGGCGAACTTCTCGATCAGGCCCCACAGGTTGACCATGAAGGCCTGGTCGTAGCCGTTGGCCACGCCGCCGGAGATCAACTGGTCCTTCTGGGCCTCCATGAGATCACGCTTCTTCTTGCCCACGGCCTTGCGCAGCGCGTCGGCCTCCGCCATCGAGAACCCCGAGAGGTCGGTGGCGATGCGCATCACCTGTTCCTGGTAGACGATGACCCCGTGGGTCTCGCCCAGGATCGGTTCCAGGTCGGGGTGGTCGAAGCTGACCTGCTCCAGGCCGTTCTTGCGGTCCGCGAAGGCGTTGTGCATGTCCATGCCCAGCGGCCCCGGCCGGTAGAGGGCCAGGAGCGCGGAGATGTCCTCGAAGCGCGTCGGCTTGAGCTTGCGGACCAGGGCCTGCATGCCGGTCGAGTCGAGCTGGAACACCCCGAGGGTGTAGCCCGTGCCCAGCATCGCGAAGGTGTCAGGGTCGTCCATCTCCCCGAGCAGCTCGGGGTCGTCGAGGTCGATGCTGACCCCACGGTTGGCGGCCACGTGCCGCTCGGCGTCCGAGAGGACCGTGAGGTTGCGCAGCCCCAGGAAGTCCATCTTCAGCAGGCCGATGTCCTCGGCCGCACCCATCTCGTACTGGGTGACGATCTCGCCGTTGTCGGTCCTGAGCAGCGGCACGGTCTCGTGCAGCGGCTTCGCGCCGATCACGACCGCGGCGGCGTGGATGCCGTGCTGGCGCTTCAACCCTTCGAGCTTCTCGGCGGTCTCCAGCACCTCGCGGTAGGTGGGATCCTCCCGTGCGGCCCGCAGTTCCGAGGACTTCTCGTAGGCCTCCGACAGCGGTGACTCCTTGCCCTGCACCGGCGGCGGCATCATCTTGGCGAGGTCGTCACCGACCTTGAACGGGTGGTCGAGGACCCGCGCAGCGTCGCGGATCGCCGACTTGGCCTTGATGGTGCCGAAGGTGACGATCTGGGCCACGTGGTCGTCGCCGTAGCGGCTGGCGGCGTAGCGGATCATCTCGCCACGGCGCCGATCGTCGAAATCGATGTCGATGTCCGGCATCTGCAGGCGCGCCGGGTTCAGGAAGCGCTCGAAGATCAGGCCGTGCTTGATCGGATCGACCCGCGTGATGTCGGTGCAGTAGGCGACCACCGAGCCGCCGGCGGAACCGCGGCCCGGCCCCACCCGGATGCCCTCCGACCGGGCGTACTCGCACAGGTCGGCGACGATGAGGAAGTAGGCCGGGAACCCCATCTGCTCGATCACACCGAGCTCGTACTCGACCCGCTCGGCCACGGCGCTGGGGACCGGGTCGCCGTAGCGGACCTTGGCACCCTCCCACACCTTCTGGCGCAGGAACCCCGCCTCGCTCAGCCCGTCCGGGCACGGGAACGCGGGCAGCAGGTCGAGATCGAACTCGATCGTCGCCTCGCACCGCTCGGCGATGTCGAGGGTGGCGTCCAGCGCCTGCGGGTAGGCGTGGAACTGCTCGCGCATCTCCCGCGCCGACTTCACGTAGAACTGGTCGCCCTGGAACTTGAACCGATCGGGATCGGAGATCTTGGACCCCGTCTGGATGCAGAGCAGGGCATCGTGGGCCTGCACGTCGTCGGCGTGGGTGTAGTGGGAGTCGTTCGAGATGACCGTCCTGAGACCGAGCTCCTTGGCGAGCTTCTCCAACAGCGGCCAGGTCCGGCGCTGCTCGGCGATGCCGTGGTCCTGCAGCTCGACGAAGTACCGCTCGGCGGTGTAGATGTCCTTGAAGTCGCTCATCGTCTGCCGAGCGGCGGCTTCGTCACCCTTGAGCAGGTGTTGGTTCACCTCCGAGCCGAGGCAGCCGGAGAGCACGATCATGCCCTCGGCATGGTCGGCGAGGACCTCGAGGTCGACGCGCGGCTTGTACCAGGTGCCCTCGAGGTAGGCCCGGGTGGACACCGAGACGAGGTTGCGGTACCCGATGTCGTCCTGCGCCAGGGCGGTCAGGTGGTAGTACCGGGTCTTGTTGTCGGCGCCGCCGAGCCGCTGCTCGTGCCGCGACCCGACCGCCTGGTACAGCTCCGAACCCAGGATCGGTGTGACGCCTTCGCGTTGCGCGGCACGGAAGAAATCGACGAGACCGAACAGGACCCCGTGGTCGGTGATGGCGACCGCGGGTTGCCCGTCGTCGCGGACATGCCGTACCAGTTCGTCGATGCGCGAGGCCCCGTCCAGCATCGAGTACTCGGTGTGCACGTGCAGGTGCGCGAAGCTGTCGCTACTCACGGGTTCCCCTGTCGTTGCCGTTGCTCGGTGCTCGTGCCCCGAGACCGCGTCCCGGTCACACGGACACCTCGGTGACCTCGCGGCGCGGTACCGGTGGGCATGCGCACCGGCGCTGTCACTGGCCGCTCGTGCAGCGATCCCACAGGCGTGTGACGGGGAAGAACCACACGCCTGTGGTTCGCGGTACGGGAAACTAGCAGGCCGCTCGGACGTCGAGGTGGAGCCGGCCCGAGGCGGGCGGACCCTGCGCGAGGCGACCCTCGACGACCGGACGATGGTGGCGGTCGGGACCGGGCCGGACCAGCGGGATGGGTCCCTCGTCCCGGCGTCCGTACAGGTGTCCGATGGCCGCCATCGCACCCCTGTCGGTCGCGCGTGCTCACGTCCACGCTGACGGTCGTCCCGATCTTGGAGCGACATGACGACCATCACGCGATCCATCGACGTCGACGTCCCGGTCCGCACCGCCTACGACCAGTGGACCCAGTTCGAGGAGTTCCCGTCGTTCATGAAGGACGTGGAGCGGGTCGAGCAGCTCGACGACACCACGCTGCGCTGGCACGTGAACATCGCCGGGGTCGAGCGGAGCTTCGAGACCACGATCACCGAACAGACCCCGGACCAGCGCGTCGCCTGGACGACCGAGCCCGGCAGCGACACCTGGCACGCCGGCGTCGTGACCTTCCACCGGCTCGATGACGGGGTGTGCCGCGTGACGCTGCAGATGGACGTCGAGCCCGACGACGTCGTGGAGAAGGTCGGCACGGCGCTCGGCATCACCGCGGCGAACATCCAGCGCGACCTCGAGGGCTTCAAGGCGTTCATCGAGTCTCGCGGCGAGGAGACCGGCGCCTGGCGCGGTGAGGTCAGCCAGGATCCACAGGCCTGAGCACCTGCACGGGGCTCGCCACCCCGGTGACGGTCACGGTCGTGAGATGCTCAGGACGCGGGTCCGTCACCGTCGCTGCCCTCCCCGACGAACTCCGCCACCTCCGGCAGCGGGAGGCCGGTGCGTTCCAGCGCCGACCGCAGCTCGTCGGGCAGCGGCTCGCAGAGCTCGAGCCGTGCGCCGGTGATCGGGTGGTCCAGGCCGATGGCGGCCGCGTGGAGGAAGGGCCGCTCCAGGCCGGCAGCGCGGGACACCGCCGCGGGCGCGCCGTAGACGGCGTCGCCGAGGATGGGGGTACCGAGGGCGGCGAGGTGCACGCGCAGCTGGTGGGTGCGGCCGGTGCCGAGCCGGCACACCAGGCTGGTGACCGCCCCGCGCCGCGGGTCCATCCCCGGGACGGAGGCGGACGCCAGGACCCGGTAGTGGGTGGTGGCGTGGCGACCTCCTGCGACCACGGCGAAGCGGGTCCGCTCCAGCGGATCCCGACCGATGGGTGCCTCGATCCTGCCCCGCGGCTGCTCCGGTACCCCGGCCACGACCGCGAGGTAGCGGCGGGAGACCCGTCGTGCCGCCAGGGCCGCGGTCAGCCCGATGAACGCCTCCTGCGTCGACGCGACGAGCAACAGCCCCGAGGTGCCACGGTCGAGCCGGTGGACGATGCCGGGCCGGTGCCCCTCGGTCCCCGGCGCGAGCGGGATACCGGCGGCCTCCAACGCCTCCACCAGGGTGTCGTCGGGATGGCCCGGACCGGGATGGACGACGAGCCCGGCGGGTTTGGCGACCACGAGCAGGTGCTCGTCGCGGTACCGGATCGGTGGCAACGGTGGGGGCGGCGAGGTCGGCGTCGGCGTCGGCGTCGCCACCTCCACCACCTCGCCGGCGCGCAGCCGACGCCCGCGCGGGGCGTGCACGCCGCCCAGGACGATCTGTCCGGCGTCGATGCGCGCCGCGGCCTGGCTACGGGAGATCTCGAGGTGGCCGGCGAGCCAGACGTCCAGGCGTTGACCGTCGGCCGCAGCGGGCACCTCCAGCCGGTTCACGACCCGGGTCCCCGTCCCCCGGCGTCGTCGGTGGGATCGGGATCGGGAGGTCGCGGGCCTGGTCCGCTCCCGGGGGTGTCGTCCGGGGTGCCACCCGAAGCGTCGTCCCGGCTGCCGCCCGAAGCGTCGTCCGGGAGGCCACCGGTGGTCTCGTCGGGGGCCCCGCCCGCCGGGTCGGGCGATGGCCGGCCCGCAGCGTCAGCGGGGGCATCGGTGACGACCGGGTCCGACGCCTCGGGCGCCACCTCGCCAGGGGTGGCGGAACGCAACACCTCGGCAGCTCGACGCTCCTCCTGGAGCAGTGCGAGCACGAGCAGCACGAAGCCCACCGTGATCGCACTGTCGGCCACGTTGAAGCGCGGGAAGGTGCCCCAGGCGACGAAGTCGACCACCTGGCCCCGACCGAACCCCTCGTCGCCGGCCCGCAGCAGCCGGTCCAGCACGTTGCCGATGGCGCCACCGAGCAGCAAGCCGTAGGCGGCGGCTCCCAGCAGCGTCGGGGTACGTGGCAGCACCCGGGCCACCAGGACGACCACCCCGACCGTGACGAGCAGGAACAGCCAGTGCGGGGCCGGGATCCCGAAGGCGCCTCCCGGGTTGTAGACGAGCTGCCAGCCGATGTGGTCGCCGATCCACGGCACGAACCGGCCCGGCGCCAGGGCGGCCTCCGCGATCTGCTTGGTGACCTGGTCGAGGACGACCAGCCCCGCCGCGACCAGCAGTCCGAGCGGCACCGCGAGACGGTGCGGCGGCGGCGCCGGGGGCTCGAGCTGGGCCCCGTCACCGCTGGCTCCCGGGTCCGTCGTCGGCTCGGGAAGGGATCCGTCGTTCACGAGCTCAGCGACCCGTCTCCTCGCGGCGCTTGCACTCCATGCACAGCGTCGCGTAGGGCAGCGCTTCCAGGCGTTCGGGCTCGATCTGCTTCCCGCACCGCTCACAGATCCCGTAGATGCCCTGGTCCATGCGCCGCAGGGCGTCGTCGATCTGCGTCAGCAGGCCACGGGAGTGGTTCGAGAGCGACTGGGCGGTCTCACGCTCGAAGCTCGCGGAGCCCGCATCTGCCGGGTCGTCGTCGAACCCGCCCTCGCGCCAGTTGTTGACGTCGGCCTCGGCGTCGAGCTCCGCGACCTGTTCGAGGAGTTGCGCGCGCTCGGCCTCGAGCTCTTCGCGCCGGGCGCGGAGCTGCTTCTCGGACAGAGGAGTGACGGCCATGAGGTCGCGGAGGATACAGAACCGGGCTCGACCCTGCGTGCACCGACCGCGGCGGCCACACCGGCAGCACGGTCGCCGTAGACTGCGCGACGGCACCGGCCGATGTGACCGGTGCCGCGGGCGAGCCCGTGGCGATCGAACGGCGGTCGAAGGTGAGCGCAGCAGCTCCCACGGGGTGGCCACAGCGAGACCAACGTGATGACGAGGACGCGGCACGATGGGCCGCCCCACGACGAGCGAGCCGGGACGGTGGGAGCCGGCGGTGGGGTCCACCGTGCCATCACCTCCGAGCGGCCGTGACGAGATCCCGGGGCCGACGACCAGTGTCACCCGCCCCGGTGCGTAGGCACGGACGGCGCCGACCCGAGACGTCGGCCCCCGGTGCGAGCCGGTGTGGAAGATGACGAGTGGGTCGCCCATGGGTGACCAACGAGGGTGGGACCGCGGTCCGGCGTCGGCAGACGTCCGGCATCGTCCCTCGGGACGCACGGCGAGACCGTCGCCCCGCAGCGGGCGGCCACGACCGACCGCGAGGACCGATCCCATGCCCGACGCCCCCACCACCTCGTCTGCCCACCGACCGTCCCCGGGCTCCGATCCGACGTCCGAGGGGGCGACGGGTTCTCCCTGGCCGAGCGTGGCCCCCCGACCCGATCTGCCATCGCTGGAGTCGGAGGTGCTCGCCCTGTGGCGTGAGCACGGGGTGTTCGCCGCGAGTCTGGCCCAGCGGGCCGACGCGCCGGTGTGGACCTTCTACGAGGGCCCGCCCACCGCCAACGGCATGCCAGGGACCCACCACGTCGAAGCGCGGGTGTTCAAGGACATCTTCCCCCGCTACCGGACGATGAAGGGCCTGTTCGTCCGCCGCAAGGGCGGCTGGGACTGCCATGGGCTGCCCGTCGAGCTCGAGGTGGAGCGCGAGCTCGGGCTGGACTCCAAGGCCGACATCGAGGCGTACGGCATCGAGGCGTTCAACGCCCGCTGCCGGGAGTCGGTGCTGCGCTACGTCGGGGCCTTCGAGGATCTCACGGAGCGCATCGGCTTCTGGATCGACACCCACGATGCCTACCGCACGATGGACGCCACCTACGTCGACAGCATGTGGTGGGCGCTCAAGGAGCTGTGGGACCGTGACCTGATCTTCGAGGACTTCCGCGTCGCCCCGTACTGTGGACGGTGCGGCACCGCCCTATCGGACGCCGAGGTGTCCCAGGGCTACCAGGAGGTGGACGACCCCTCGGTGTACGTCCGGTTCCCGATCACCGACGGACCCCTGGCCGAGGAGGGTGCGGCGCTGGTGGTGTGGACGACCACGCCCTGGACCCTGCCGTCCAACACCGCCTGCGCCATCGGGACCACCATCCCCTACCAGCTGGTGCGCACCTCGGCCTTCGGGGTGGAGGACGAGCTGCTGGTGCTCGCCGCCGACCGCCGCGAGGCGGTGCTCGGTGAGGACGCCGAGGTGGTCCGTTCCCTGACCGGGGCCGAGTTGCTGGGGACCCGCTACGCCCGCCCCTTCGACTTCGTGCCGGTACCCGCGGATGCGGACACCCACCGTCTGCTCGAGGCCGACTTCGTCACCACCACCGATGGTTCCGGCATCGTGCACCTGGCCCCCGCCTTCGGCGCCGACGACATGGCCATCGGCCGGGCCGAGGGGCTGCCGGTCCTCAACCCCGTCGACGCCCAGGGGCGCTTCACCGTCGGCCCCTGGAAGGGCAGCTTCGTCAAGGATGCCGACGGCGCCATCACCGCCGAGCTCCGGGACCGCGGCCTGCTCCTGCGCTCGCTGACCTACACCCACACCTACCCCTTCTGCTGGCGGTGCAAGCGACCGCTGATCTACTGGGCCAAGCCCTCCTGGTACATCCGGACCACCGCCAAGCGTGAGCAACTGCTGGCCAACAACGCGCAGATCGACTGGCACCCCGAGCACATCCGCGACGGCCGCTTCGGCCGGTGGCTGGAGAACAACGTGGACTGGGCGCTGTCCCGGGACCGCTACTGGGGGACCCCGCTGCCCTTCTGGCGCTGCGCGGACTGCGACCACATCGAGGTGGTGGGCAGCCGCACCGAGCTCGGCGCCAAGGCCGGGCGTGACCTCGGAGAGCTGGACCCGCACCGTCCCTACGTGGACGAGGTGACCCTGCCCTGTGGTGCGTGTGGTGGCACGGCGCAGCGCGTGGCCGAGGTCGCCGACGCCTGGTTCGACTCCGGTGGGATGCCCTTCGCCCAGTGGGGCTACCCCCACACGGGCCAGGAGGAGTTCGCCCGCCACTACCCCGCCGACTACATCTGCGAGGCGATCGACCAGACCCGGGGGTGGTTCTACTCCCTGCTGGCGGAATCGACGCTGCTGTTCGGCGACAGCTCGTACCGGACCTGCGCCGTGCTCGGGCACATCGTGGACGAGGACGGGCGGAAGATGTCGAAGTCCGCGGGCAACGTGCTGGACCCGTGGGAGCTGATCGACGCGCACGGCGCCGATGCGCTGCGGTGGCTGATGCTCGCCGAGGGCAACCCCTGGGTGAACCGGCGGGTGAGCCACAACCTGCTCGAGGACGTCGTGCGGCGCTTCCTGCTGACGCTGTGGAACACCCACGTCTTCTTCACCACCTACGCCGCGATCGACGGGTTCGACCTCGAGCAGCCGGCGCCGCCGATCGCCGAGCGCCCGGCCATCGACCGGTGGGTGCTGGCCGAGCTGGCCGCCCTGGTCGACACCGTGGACGGTGCGTTGGAGCGCTACGACGTGTCCACCTCGACCCGGGCGCTGGAACGCTTCGTCGAGGACCTCTCGAACTGGTACGTGCGACGCAACCGACGGCGGTTCTGGAAGTCGGTCCACGACGACCCGGTGGACAAGGCGGCCGCCTACCACACCCTGCACACCTGCCTGACCACCTTGTCCCAGCTGCTCGCCCCCTCGGTGCCGTTCCTCGCCGAGCGCCTCTGGCAGGACCTGGTCGTGGCCCCGGCGAGCGCGGCCGGTCGGCCGCCGTCGCACACCTCGGTGCACCTGAGCGACTTCCCCGTCGCTGCCGCCGCCTGGCGCGATGACGACCTGCGCACCGCCATGGCCACGGCCCGACGGGTGGTGGAGCTCGGGCGTCAGGCCCGCAACGACAGCGGCGTGAAGGTGCGCCAGCCCCTGGCCCGGGCACTGGTCAGCGTGCCGGCCGGTGAGCGTGCGGGGCTGGCGCCGTTGACCGACGACATCGCCGAGGAGCTGAACGTGCACCGCGTCGAGCTCGCCGACGGCACCGGGGACCTGATCGAGCGCAGCTGCAAGCCCAACTTCCGCGCGCTCGGACCGGCGTTCCAGCAGCGCGCACCCGAGGTCGCGGCCGCGATCAGCGCGCTCGAGAGCGAGGCTGCCGCAGCGTTCGCGGCCAGGTTGGCCGAGGGCCCGACGTCGCTGCAGGTGGGCCAGGACACGGTCACGATCACCCCGGAGATGGTGGAGGTGATCGAACGCCCGCGGACCGGCTGGGCCGTCGCGCGGGATGCGACGTCGTCCTTCGCGCTGGACACCGCGCTGACCCGCGAGCTCGAGGTCGAGGGTGCCGCCCGCGAGCTGGTGCGGGCCATCAACGACCTGCGCAAGGCCGCCGGCCTCGAGCTCTCGGACCGCATCGAGCTGGTGCTCTCGGTGACCCCGGCTGCGCTCGACGAGGAGCTCGCCGCCGGTGGCCACTACGCGGCGATCGCCAGGGACGTCCTGGCCACCGAGATCCACCGGGCACCCGTGGCCGACGGCACCTCCATCGATCTCGGAACGCTGGGCGCGGCCTTGGTCGCGATCCGCTCGTGATCCGGCGCGCGTGGTCGCTGCTGTTCACGGCCACGGCCGTCGCGGGCGTCATCGGGCTCGCCCGCCAACGGTGGGAGGCCAGCGAGGTCACTCGTGGCACGCTGCCCCGCGCGTCGGCAGCGGCCGAGCTCCCGCCGCGATCACCGCAGCCGGCGTGGGCAGAGCGGCTGGCACGCTGGGTCCCGGACCGGCCGGGCACCCCCCTGGGTCGGGCGATCACGGCGACGTGGTCCGCGCCGTTGACGGCGGTCGGGATGTTGCTGGCGCTGCTGGCCGGCCAGCGACCTCGCTGGGACGAGGACCTCGGCTGCTTCGTGGCGCGTGGCGCCGGCGGCCCCTCACGGATCGCGCTGAGAGCCGTCGGCGCGTCGGCCAACACCGTCGGGCTGGTCGTGCTCAGCCCCGGTGCGGCGCCGGACCCGGTGTTGCTGGCCCACGAGGCGGTGCACGCGCGGCAGGCCGAACGTCTGGGCCCGCTGGTGTTGCCGTTGTACGTGTGGCTGTCGGCGCGGTACGGCTACCGGGACAACCCGCTGGAGCGGGCCGCCCGGCACGGTGCCCGTTCGGCCGGCACCGCACGTCGGGGCTGAGCGCACCCGGCCGCGGGACCGCTCGTGGATCGACGGCGGAGCTCCGCGCCTGCGCCCGAGCTCAGCGCTCGTCGATGGGGGGCAACGACCGATCGAGGTCCTCACCCGAGGTGTCGTCGCCGGTCGGTGTGTCCTCCTCGGCCTCGTGATCGGGCCACGCGGCGAGGTCGCGCTCGGCATCGCGCTCGACGTCACGCTCGACGTCACGCTCGACGTCGTCCTGCACCCGCCACAGGTCCGCCACCTCCTCCTCGAGGCTCGCCGCGTGCTCGCCGTCGGTCACCGGGCTCTCGGGCGAGCCGGGATCGTCGGGCCAGTGCCCCGCCGCCTGGCCCTGCACGCCGGCACCGTGGTCCCACGCCTGCGGAGCGGGTGGCGGTGTGAGGTCGGCCGCCAGCGCAGCGAAGGGGTCGGGCAGCGCTCGCAGGGCGGCGAGCTGCTCCTCGAGGGAGCTCTGCAGCCGCTGGCGGTGTTCGGCGTCCAGCCGCTGGAGCTCCGCGATCCGCTCCCGCTGCTCGTTGGCCGCACGCTCGGCGGTCTCCACGAGCTCGCGGGCTTCGGCCTCGGCCTCGCGCTTCGTGGCGGCGGCCTCCCGCGACGCCTGCTCGCGGAGCTGCTGGAGCTCGGTGTCGACCTCCTCGCGCAGCTGCGCCACCTCCTGTTGGGCCTCCGCCAGCACCCGGTCGGAGGCCTCCTGCACCGTGACGAAGGCCCGCTTGAGCGCCGACTCGCTCTGCTGCGCCTCGGCGAGCTGGGCCTCGAGCGCCTCGACCTGCGCGCGCAACGCCTCCTGTTCCGCCGCGCTCTCCTCGATCTGGTCCGCCAGGGCGTCGAGGAAGCCGTCCACCTCGTCACGGTCGTACCCGCGGGTCTTGGGACGGAACTCGTACGCGACGATGTCCTCGGGGCTGTAGGGCATCGTGGGCCTTTCGTGTCAGCGTCGGATCAGAACGGCAGCGCACCGGCGAGCGGCCGCAGGAAGAGCGAGATCCCGAAGAAGACCACCAGGATCGACAGGTCGAGCGCGACGCCACCGAGCCGCAGCGGCGGGATCACGCGCCTGAGCGGGGCCAGGACCGGATCGACCAGTCGTCGCACCCCGAGCTGGAACGGCACCAGCGGCTCCGGCAACCGGGGCACCCAGGAGAAGATCACGTGGGCGAGGAGCACGATGCGGTAGGCATCGAGCAGCAGCACCAGCAGGGCGGCGACCGGCCGGGAGCCGGTCACCGCGGTCTGTGCCAGGATCACGTCTCGCTCCCCGCCGGCAGACGGTAGCCCAGCTCGCCCAGCCGTCGACGCTCCTCGGCGGTGACCCGTGCGCCCTCCGGCACCAGCAGGAAGGCCCGGCCACCGACCTTGGTCAGCTCACCACGCAACGCGTAGGTCAGCCCCGCCACGAAGTCGACCACACGACGCGGCGTCCCCCCGGTCGCGCCCGACAGCTCGAACAGCACCGCCTGGCCGGTCCGGTAGCGGGCCCCGACCGCCTCGACGTCGTCGAAGGTGGTCACCTCGACCTGGGCCACCCGACTCACCGTCCGCGCCGCGGCATCGGCGCTGCGCAGTGGCCGCACGTTGTCCTCCACATCGTCCCCATCCTCGATGACCGCGACCACGTCCGGGCGGGCGGCGTGGACCCGCGCCGAGCGCGCCGGCTCGGGTCGGTCACGCCGCTGCGGTGCGCCCGAGACCACGAGTTCACGCTCGCGCGGGCCGTCCTCGTGTTCCACCGCCGGGTCGTGGCGACGAGCGTCACCCCGGTCGGGAGCGTGCTGCGCGTAGGGGTCGTCCTCGGGGACGAACCGCGCGGGCAGCTCGTCGTACATCTCCTCCGGCTCCTCCCGGAGTCCGAGGTACACCAGGGTCCGGTTCCACATCGCGCTCACGCTGCGTCCTTTCGCCACGGCCCCTCGCCACGGGGCCCGAAGAGGGCGGTTCCGACCCTGACCATCGTGGCCCCCTCGGCCACGGCGGCCTCCAGATCGCCCGACATGCCCATCGACAGGTGGCTCACCTCGGGGAAGCGTGTCCGCAACACGTCCCGCTGCTCGCGCAGCGCGGCGAACAACGGCCGTGCCGCGGACACGGGGTCCACCTGCGGCGGCGGCATCGGTGGGATGGTCATCAGTCCCTCGACGGCGAGGTTGGGTCGAGCCCGAGCGTAGGCGACGAGTTCCTCGGTCTCGGTGAGGTGGCACCCGCCCTTGGCCGGATCGTCGCCGACGTTGACCTGGATGAGCAGGCGTTGGACCACACCGGCCCGCTCCGCACGTCGGGACAACTCGTCGACCAGGGACCGCCGGTCGACACTGTGGATCAGGACGTGGGTCCCGATCAGATCACGCACCTTGTTGCGCTGCAGCCGGCCGACCAGGTGCCAGCGTGCGCCTGCGACCTCCTCGCGCTTGGCGAGCAGCTCCTGGACGCGGTTCTCGGCCAGGTCCTGCACCCCGAGGTCGACCGCCAGTCGGCACAGCGCCGGCGGGTGGGTCTTCGTCACCCCGAGCAGGTTGACGTCGGCGGGGTGCCGGCCAGCCGCCGCGGCTGCTGCCGCGATACGGGCGCGTGTCGTGGTCAGCCGCTCGGCGAGCTCCTCGGCGGCGATCATGCCGCCACCTCGCCGGCGGGAGCCATCACCACGAGGCCCAGCTGCCGACCACTGGCGGGCTCGCGGCGGTGGCTGAAGCAGGCCTGGTCCTCGTAGGTGCAGGGAGCGGGGCCGCCGAGCACGCTGACCCCTGCGGCGACGAGCTGGTCGTGGACGGCGCGCGGGAGATCGAGCGAGGGCGTGCCCCAGGTCGTGCGCGCACCGATGCCCGGCTGCCGAGCCTCCGCCGCCTCGCGCAGTTCGGCCGGCACCTCGTAGCAGCAGCCGCCGATGGCCGGACCGAGCACGGCGTGCAGCGGACCCTGCCCGGCCAGTCGCCGCAGCGCGCTCACCACGGCCGGGATCACCCCCGCCAGGACGCCGGCTCGCCCCGCGTGTGCGACCCCGACCGCCCCGGGTGCCGCCAGCAGCACCGGGACGCAGTCAGCGGACTGCACACCCAGGACGCGGTCGGGCAGCGCCGTCACGGCGGCGTCCACCCCGCGCAGCTCGTGGCCGGGCGGCACCGACCCATCGACCACCCCGACCTGCCGGCCGTGGACCTGGTGCAGCAGGTGCCAACGCGTGGCGTCGGTGCCGGTCGCCGCCGCCACCTCCCGGCGAGCGGCGGCGAGGTCGGCTGGCCGATGCGGTCGTCGATGGGCGAGGTTGCCCTGCCCACCGATCGGCACCGGCGGCGCCGCACGATCCCGCCCGGTGAACCAACCCCGGACGCCTGGCTGCAGCGTGTGCCGCTGGATCGGGATCACAGCCGACCGGGTTCAGCGCAGGAAGGACGGAACGTCCAGGTCATCCTCATCGTCCTCGGTCTCGTCGTGGACCAGCTGCGGCGTCGCCTGCACCGGTTCGGGGGTGAAAACCTCGTCCGGCTCGTCCTCCGGCTCCTCCAGCGGCACCGTCTCGACCGCCGGGACGGGCTCCGCGGGCTGCGCGACGGCTGCCGGCTGCTCCACGTGGCCACCGAACTTGTCGAAGCCGGCGGCGATCACGGTGACCTTGACCTCGTCACCGAGCGAGTCGTCGATCACGGCGCCGAAGATGATGTTGGCCTCGGGATGGGCCGCCTGCGTGACGATGTCGGCGGCCTCGTTGACCTCGAACAGCCCGAGGTCGCTGCCGCCGGCCAGCAGCAGCAGCACCCCCTGGGCACCGTCGATCGAGGCCTCGAGCAGCGGCGAGGAGATCGCCAGCCTGGCTGCCTCCTGCGCGCGGCCCTCGCCGCGGGCCTTCCCGATGCCCATCAGCGCGCTCCCGGCGTCGTTCATGACCGCCCGCACGTCGGCGAAGTCGAGGTTGATCAGCCCGGGTGTGGTGATGAGGTCCGTGATGCCCTGGACCCCCTGGAGCAGCACGTCGTCCGCCAGCCGGAACGCCTGCACCACCGAGGTGTCCCCGTCGGCGATCTGCAGCAACCGGTCGTTGGGGATGACGATGAGGGTGTCGACCTCGTCCTTGAGTTCGGTGATGCCGTCCTCGGCCTGGGTCGAGCGGCGTCGACCCTCGAAGGCGAAGGGCCGGGTCACCACCCCGATCGTGAGCGCACCGAGCTCCTTGGCGACCTTGGCGACCACGGGTGCGGCACCCGTGCCGGTGCCACCGCCCTCGCCGGCGGTGACGAACACCATGTCCGCGCCCTTGAGCACCTCTTCGAGCTCGTCACGGTGGTCGTCGGCGGCCTGTCGTCCCACCACGGGATCGGCGCCGGCGCCGAGCCCACGCGTCAGATCCCGCCCGATGTCGAGCTTGACGTCGGCGTCGGACATCAACAGCGCCTGCGCATCGGTGTTGATGGCCACGAACTCCACACCGTGCAGTCCGGCGTCGATCATCCGGTTCACGGCGTTGACGCCACCGCCGCCGATGCCGACCACCTTGATGACGGCGAGGTAGTTGGTTGGGGCTGCCGCCACGGGCGCTCCTGATCGTCGGGACCGGACGGGATCGCCCGCCTCGGTGTGGCTGGAAAGGTGTTCAACCTCAGGTTGAGGTTTATAGTTATGTCAACCTCTGGTGGACCGTAGCCCTCACCACTTCCGGGGGTCAAGCAGGGCCGACCGTGGCGGCGCGGTGTGCGCTCAGCGAGGTCACGGGGCGACCACCACCGGCGCCTGCGGGGCGCGGACGTCGATCGATCCGATCGGGGTGTCACCGACGTCGTCGAGCACCGCGCCCAGCGCACGGACCTTCTCGTCGGTGCGCTCCGCCCGTCCGAACCGCACCTCGATGCCGGACTGCAGTTCCAGGGTCAGCTCGTCGGGCCCGGCCGCGCGGTAGGTCGCCACCTCTGCGCGCAGCGAGCCCGTGAGCCCGGCCCAGACCGCGTGGGCGTTGGCCAACGCCGGATCGGCCGCGACCAACTCCCCCACCGGCGGGGGAACGGCCAGCAGCGCGATCACCGGCAGGGACGAGCGTGGTCGTTCGTCCGGACCGAGATCGTCGATCACGACCCCGTCGCGGTCGAGGTAGCGCGACGTCCCCTCGCCCGAGGCGACCAGGCTCGGCACCCGTTCGGTGATCTCGATGCGCACGCTCAGCGGATCGGTCCGCCGGGCGGTGGCGCGGTGGACCAGCGGCAGCGCCTCGACCCGCTCGATGACCTCCTGCAGGCCCAGACGCAGCGTCGAGGTCCCGAGCTCCAGGTCGGCGGCGTCGCTGACCTGCGCGGTGCTCAGACGCTGTGTCCCGGCGATCTCGACCTCCTCGAGCCCGACGAGCGGGCTGCGCTCGAGCGCCACCAGGCCCGCGAGCAGCAGGACCACCAGCACCGTCCGTCGGGTGCGCCGCAGGCGGTCCCGCCGCTGGTCGTCACGGACCGCGGCCCGGCGTTCGGCGATGCGTTCGTCGATCACGGTGCCCCCGCCTCCGACCCGGCATCCGCCCAGGTCGTCGGCAGGTCGGGGTCGGGCACGACCGGTCCCAAGCGTCGGACCTCGGGGTGCAACGTGATCCCCGCGTGCTCCTCCACCGCGGCGACGACGCGGGTGATCAGGGTGGCGACGTCGGTGGCGGTCGCTCCCGGTCGGGTGACGATGAAGTTGGCGTGGCGCTCGGAGACCTCGGCGCCGCCGACCCGCATGCCCTTGCAGCCGGCGGCATCGATCAGCCGGCCGGCGCTGTCCCCGGGTGGGTTGGTGAAGACCGAGCCGCAGTTCGGTTGGTTGAGGGGCTGGTGGGTGCGCCGCCACGTGCGGATCCGGTCGATCTCCGCGCGGACCTGGGCGGGATCGCCCGGTGCCAGGCGCAGCGTCGCGCCCACCACCACCGCGTCAGCCGGTAGTTCGCTCCAGCGGTAGGCGAGCCCGAGGGCGCTGGCCGGCCACACCTCCCGCGTGGCCGTGGAGAGCCGGAACACCTCGACCTCGACCAGATGGGAGGCCATGTCCGCCCCGTGTGCGCCCGCGTTCATCCGGACCGCTCCCCCGATCGTCCCCGGGACCGAGCACGCCCAGGCGAACCCGCGGTAGCCGGCGTCAGCGAGGTGCACCGCCAGGGACGGCAGGGGCTCGGCCGCACCGACGCGCAGGAGCGGACCGTCGGCAGACCACCCCCTGAACCCCCGCCCGAGCAGGATCGCGACGCCCGGCCACCCGCTGTCGGCCACGAGCAGGTTGGAACCGCGACCGATCACCGTCCAGGGCAGCCCGTCACGACGGCAGATCTCGCTCACGACCCCGAGGTCCCCGTCCCCCTCGGCGGTCACCAGGATCCGGGCAGCACCGCCCACCCGCAGGGTCGTGTAGCCGGCCAGCGCTGCCTGGCCGAGGACACGGCCGGCGCACCGCTCGGTGAGTTCGTCCAGGGCGGCGTCGTTCACCGCCCCGCCCGCAGCCGCTCGAGCAGTGCCGGTCCCACGCTGGTGACGTCGCCCGCTCCCGCGGTCAGGACGAGATCACCGTCCCGGACGGTGCCGACGAGTTCGTCGATGGTCTCCCGCAGCGTCGGGCGGTAGAGCACGCTGGCACCGGCCTGCGCCGCCGCGTCAGCCACCAGCTTGCCGGTGACACCGGGGACCGGGGCCTCCGTGGAGCCGTACACGTCGGTCACGATCACGGCATCCGCGCCGGCCGCCGCGCGACCGAGCTCCGCGCCGAACACCTGGGTGCGCGAGTAGCGGTGTGGCTGCACGACCAGCACGATCCGCTGCGGCCGCTGCTGGCGGGCCGCGGCCAGGGTGGCCCGCAGCTCGGTCGGGTGGTGGGCGTAGTCGTCGACGACCTCGACGCCGCCCACGGTCCCGAGCCGTTGGTAGCGACGCACGGCACCCGCGAAGTCGGCCAGTCCCGCCGCCGCCGCGGCGACATCGGCGCCGAGCAGGTGGCACGCCCCCAGGGCGGCCGCGGCGTTGCGGAGGTTGTGGGAGCCCGGGACGCCCAGGGTGAACCGGGCAGCGACCGTGCCACCGATCCGCAGCTGGGCGCCGCCGGCGTCGGCGTCGGCGACGACCCTCACGTCAGCGCGCGGATCCTCGCCGTAGGTGACCACCGGCGCGTCGATGGTCGCCGCCAACCAGGCCGTCCCGGGATCGTCGAGGCAGAGCAGGGCCGGCGCACCGGGGGCGCGGCGCTCGAGGAACCCGACGAACGCCTGGCGGACGGACTCGAGGTCGTGGAACTCGTCGGGGTGGTCGTGCTCGAGGTTGGTGACCACGGCCAGGTCGGGACGGTAGACCAGGAAGGACCGATCGGATTCGTCGGCCTCGGCCACGAAGGTGGGGTCGGTGCCGGCGTGCGCGTTGGTCCCGCTCTCGTTGAGCGACCCCCCGATCGCGAAGCTCGGGTCGCTGCCCGCGGCCTGGAGCGCGACCACGGTCATCGAGGTGGTGGTGGTCTTGCCGTGGGTGCCGGCCACGAGCACCGCCCGATCATCAGCCATGAGCTGGGCGAGCAGCTCGGCACGGCGCAGCAGCGTGCGACCCTGTTGGCCGGCGGCGACCAGTTCGGGGTTGTCGGCGGGGACCGCGGAGGAGGTGACGACGATCTCGGCCTCGCCGATGTTGTCGGCCTGGTGACCGACCACGATGTCGGCGCCCAGCACCCGCAGCTCCTCAAGCGCCCGTCCGTCCCGCAGATCCGACCCGGAGACCCGATGCCCCCGGGTCAGCAGGATCCGTGCGAGGCCGGACATGCCGGCACCGCCGATACCGACGAGGTGGACGTGCCGGTCGGGGGGCAGCGCGGACATCACGTGGGGGGTCCCTCCGGGGCGAGCTCGAGGACGAGGCGGGCGACCGCAGCGGCGGCGTCGGGCCGTCCGAACGCACGGGCGCCGAGCGCCATCGCGTCGTAGGTCGAGGGGTCGTCGAGCAGTGGCGTCAGGGTGGCGACCAGTTGCTGCCCGGTCAGTTCCTCGTCGTCGATCACGGCTGCGCCCCCGGCCCGTGCCAGCGCCTCGGCGTTCTCGCGCTGGTGATCGGCCGTCGCTTGGGGGTAGGGGATCAGCACCGACGGTAGCCCGAGCACCGTGAGCTCCGCCATCGAGGTGGCACCGGCCCGGCACACGACCACGTCGGCGGCGGCGTAGGCGCTGGCCATGTCGTCGATGAACTCGACCAGCTTCACGGGAGGAGCGTCGGGATGGGCGGTGCGGGCCTGCTCCCAGGCGCGGGCCGCAGCGGTGTAGCCGGCGCCACCGGCGGCGTGGAGGATCTGGAGCTTCCTGTCGCCCCAGCCCCCGTGCGCCGCCACGATGGCCTGGTTGATGCTGCGGGCGCCCTGGCTCCCGCCGAAGACCAGCACCGTGCGCCGGTCCGGATCGAGCCCGAAGGAGGCGAGCGCTGCCGGCCGGCGCGCCTCGCGATCCAGGTGCAGGACATCGGAGCGCACCGGGTTGCCGGTGATCACGCACCGTTCCTGGTGACGGAAGCGCACCACGGAGCCGGGGAAGGTCACGGCCACCCGGTCGGACCATCGGGCGGCGACCCGGTTGGTGAGGCCCGGCACGCTGTTCTGCTCGTGGATCGCGAGGGGCAGCTGCTCCCGGAAAGCCGCCCGGTCCAGCGGGAAGGAGACGTAGCCGCCGAAGGTCACCGCCGCAACGGCGCGCCGATCGTTGATCAGGGCACGGCACGCGCGCACCCCGGCCCTGAGCGCCCCGGGAACCCGCAGCAACGCCGGTGAGGGGCGTCTGGGGATGGCCACCGCGTCGATCGTCTCGAGCTCGAAGCCGGCCTCGGGCACCAGGCGCGCCTCCAGCCGGTCGGCGACCCCGACGAACACGGCCTCGACGTCAGCGGCCTGCGCGTTGAGCTCACGTGCCACCGCGAGCGCCGGGAACACGTGTCCCGCGGTGCCCCCGCCGGCGATCAGGATCGTACGGGTCACGGACGACCTCTCGTGTGCTCGGGGACGGTCGGCGCCGCGCCATCGTCACGGGCGATGGCCACCAGGATGCCGAGCGCGAGCAGGGTCGAGACCAGTGAGGAGCCACCGACGGACACCAGCGGCAGGGTGACGCCGGTGATCGGCAGCAGGCCGGTGACCGTGCCGATGTTGACCAGGCCCTGTCCCACGACCCAGACCGTGATGGCCAGCGCCACGGTCCGCCCGAAGCCGACCGGGGCCGCGTAGGCGACCTTGAGCCCCACGTAGAGCAGGGCGGCGAAGAGCACCACCACGACCAGGGCGCCGACGAGCCCGAGCTCCTCGCCGATCACGGCGAAGATGAAGTCGGTGTCAGCGTTGGGGATGAAGTGCCACTTGCCCCGTGAGGAGCCCAGTCCCAGGCCGAAGGTGCCCCCGGAGCCGAGCGCGTACCGGGACTGGAGCAGCTGGAACCCCTCTTCCAGCGGGAACCGTTCCGGCCACAGCCAGCCACGGATCCGCGCCATGCGGTAGGGGGCGACGACGGCCAGCGCGGCCGCGGCCAGGCCGCCCAACGCCACCGCCGCGGCCACGATGCGGCCAGGCAGGCCCTCGACCCACAGCACGGCGCCGATGATCATCGCCACCAGGATCGTGGTGCCGAGATCCGGTTGGGCCAGGACGAGACCGGCCAACAGCACCAGCAGCGGCAGGGCCGGGATCAGCAGATGCTCGGTGGTGTGTGGCAGTCCGTCCCGGGGCCGCTTGCGTTCCAGCACGTCGGCGACCCACAGCAGCGCCGAGAGCTTGGCCAGCTCCGAGGGCTGGAAGGACAGCGGCCCGATCCCGAGCCAGCGCGTGGAGCCGTAGCGGGTCTCGCCCACCCCGGGGACCAGCAACAGGACCAGGCCGAGCAGCGCCAGCACCAGCATCGGCCACGCCAGCCCGCGCCAGATCCGGTGGTCGAGCCGGGCAGCGGCGGCGAAGGCGACGAGGCCGATCACGGCCCAGGCGGCCTGGCGCCGGAACACCGCGAAGGGGTCACCGGCCTCCGCCGCCGGGACGAAGGAGGCCGAGAAGCTCATCACGAGACCGAGCAACAGCAGCAGCAGGGTCAGGACGGTCAGGGCCGTGGCGTCCGCCGTCCAGGAACCCGGCCGCCAGCGCGCCTGGAGCCGGGCCCACAGGCCCTGCCGGGCCGTCGATCCGACCGCCCGGAGCTCAGCTGGGCGCTGCGGTGCCTCGTCGATGCTCATCGGCGTGTCCCCTGACCGGTCGGACGTGTGGTGCTCGCGGCGACACGTCGGGCCGCCGCGGTGAAGACCTCGCCTCGGTGCGCGTAGGAGTCGAACTGATCGAAGGAGGCGCACGCCGGTGCCAGCAACACGGTCTCCCCCGGGGCCACCAGCGTCGCGGCCAGCTCCACCGCCGCCACCAGGTCGTCGGCCTGGTGACAGCGCACCCCTGCCGAGGCGCACACCCGCGACAACTCCTCGGCGGCGGTGCCGATCACCACCGCGTCGTGCACCTCGGCCAGCGCGCCGGCCAGCGGGCTGAGATCGATGCCCTTGGCCAGCCCGCCACCGATCCACACCCCGGGGCCGGCCGAGGCCAGGGCGGCCATCGCCGCGTGCACGTTGGTCGCCTTGGAGTCGTCGACGTAGCGCACGCCGCGTCCGTCGGTGGCCACCACCTCGAAGCGGTGCCGTCCGGGCACGGTCACCGCAGCGGCCCTGGCGACGGCCGCCGCCTCGACCCCGTCCAGCAGGGCTGCGGTCGCCGCCGCCGCGACGTTGGCGATGCGGTGCAGCGGGACGGGACCGCCCGCAGGCCCGAGCGTCGCGACCGGCAGGAGCTCCTCGGTGCGGCCGTCGATCGTGGCGACCAGGACGTCACGCCGGCCACCACCGGCCCGACCGACACCGGTCTCGACGGGCCCCCGTGTCGAGAAGCCCGCGCGACGCCCGGAACCGGCGCCATCGCGCAGCCGTCGGACCACCGGGTCGTCCTCGCCCGCGACGGCCCACTGCTCGCTCGTCTGGGCGGCGAAGATCCGGGCCTTGGCCGCGTGGTAGCTGGCGAGATCGCGGTGCCAGTCCAGGTGGTCGGGGGCGAGGTTGAGCAGTACCGCCACCTCCGGTGCCAGCGCCGAGGTGAACCGCAGCTGGAAGCTCGACAGCTCCGCCACCAGCGTGGCGGAAGGGGCGCTGCCGGCGGCCGCGTCGCTGACGGGCAGCCCGATGTTGCCGCAGGCGTGGGCGTCATGCCCCCCGGCCAGGCACATCGCGGTGAGCAGCTCGGTGGTGGAGGTCTTGCCGTTGGTCCCGGTCACGGCCAACAGCCGCCGGGGGTAGCGCTGAAGGGCCAACTCCGGTTCCGACCACACCGGTGTCCCCGCGGCCATGGCGGCCGCGAGCACCGGCGCGTGCTCGGGCACGCCCGGTGAGGGCACGACCAGGTCGAAGGAACCCGCGAACACCTCGGCCGCTGGCCGGCCCACCACCACCTCGGCGCCGGTCTCGGCGGCCAGCTGGACGCTCGGTCCGGCGTCGTCGGCCCGCCGCTCCTCGACGAGCACCACGGCCGCGCCGGCCCCCACCAGCAGCCGCGCCGCTGCCCGACCCGAGGCACCCGCGCCGATCACCAGCGCGCGTCGCACCCCGAGGGGGCGGACGCCGGCGGGGTCGGGGGCGCTCATCATGGCAGCGGTCCGACGCGGCCGATCCACTCCGCATAGAACACGCCCAGACCCAGCCCGATGCCGAGTCCGGCCAGGATCCAGAAGCGCACGATGATGGTGGTCTCCTGCCACCCGAGCAGTTCGAAGTGGTGGTGGATCGGCGCCATCCTGAACACCCGCCTGCCCGTGGTGCGGAACACCGCCACCTGGATGATCACCGAGAGCGTCTCCGCCACGAACAAGCCGCCGAACAGCACCAGGAGCACCTGGGTGTTGGTCGCCACCGCCATGCTGGCCAGCAGCCCGCCGAGCGCAAGCGAGCCGGTGTCGCCCATGAAGATGCGTGCCGGTGGCGCGTTGTGCCACAGGAAGCCGGCGCAGGCGGCGGTCACGGTCGCCGCGATGATGGCGACGTCGAGCGCCTCGGCGGCGCCCAGGGGGTAGTCCCCGGCGTTGCGGAACTGCCAGAACCCGACCAGGATGTAGCTGCCGAACACGAGCGCGGCGGAGCCGGCCGCCAACCCATCGAGCCCGTCGGTGAGGTTGACGGCGTTGGAGGCGCCGGTCAGCAGCAGGAACATCCACACGATGAAGACCGGGGTCGAGACGTCGAAGGCCAGGTCACCGACGATCGAGATGTTGCGCGGGAGCCCGGCGAACTGCGGGCCCAGCGTGGCGAAGCCGACGGCGATCAGCGCCTGCCCGGCGAACTTCGTGGTCTTGTTCAGGCCGAGGTTGCGCCGCATGCGGAGCTTGATGAGGTCGTCGGCGAAGCCGACGATGGCCATCCCGACGAAGGTGGAGAGCACCAGCAGACCGGCGAGGCTGATCGAGGCCGTCCCGAGGTGCGCCACCCCGTAGCCGATCACCGCGGCGAGCACGATGGCGGTACCGCCCATGGTCGGGGTCCCGGCCTTGGACTGGTGGCTCTGCGGCCCCTCGTCACGGATCGGCTGCCCGAACCCCCGCTGTTGGAAGTAGCTGATGACCAGCGGGGTCCCGACCAGGGCGACGATGAGCGCCACCCCCGCACCGATCAGGACCGCGATCACGCCGGCCCCTCCTGGTCGCGGTCGGCCGCAGCGGCGGCCAGGGCGGCGACGACCCGTTCCAGGCCGACGATGCGGGAGGCCTTCACGAGCACGACGTCGCCGGGGCGGACCAGGCGCGTGATCAGCGACGCGGCCTGCGTGGCGTCGGCCACCTCGGTGACCGCGGGCACGCCGGCGGCGCGGGCGCCGACGGCCAGCGGTGCCACCTCGGCGTCGGGGTCCGACGGGTCGCCGACCACGAGGAGGTGGTCCACACCGAGCTCCGCGCAGCGCGCCCCGAGCTCGCGGTGTGCCGACGCACCGTCGGCCCCGAGCTCCGCCATCCGTCCCAGCACCGCGATGCGCCGCCCCGGCCCCTCGATCGCGCGCAGGGTCTCGAGCGCGGCACCGACCGCGGTCGGGCTGGCGTTGTAGGCATCGTCGAGCACGGTCACCGCGCCGTACTCGAGGACCGCGGCACGCCACGGAGAGACCTCCGCGGTCGCGATCGCCGCGGCAGCCGCCCCCAGGTCGACGCCGAGTTCCCCGGCGACCGCCAGCGCGAACAGCGCGTTGACGACGTGGTGGCGGCCGGCGACGGGCAGGGCGAAGGCCACCTCACCCCACGGGGTCACCGCGGTCCCGCGCGCCCGCGCCCGTCGGTCCAGGACGACCCCGCGCGCGTGGACGTCGGCGTCGGGGCGATCGGCGGCGACGGTGACCACCCGCGGCGCCCGGTCGGCCATGGCGGCGACCCGCTCGTCCGCCAGGTGCAGCACGGCCACGCCCCGGGGCCCGAGCGACTCGACGAGCTCGGCCTTCGTGGCGGCGATGGCCTCGATGGATCCGAAGACGCCGAGGTGGGCGGGGGCGACCGCGGTGACCACGGCGACGTCCGGGGCCACGACCGGGGCGAGCTCGGCGATGTTGCCGCTGCGGCGCGCACCGACCTCCGCGACGAGCACCTCGGTGTCGGCGGGCATCCCGAGCACGGTCAGGGGGACGCCGAGCTCGTTGTTGTAGGACCCCTGGGCCGCGTGGGTCCGACGGCTGGCGCCGACGGCCGCGGCCGTGAGGTCCTTGACGGTGGTCTTGCCCACCGAGCCGGTGATGCCGACGGCCATCGGTCCGACACGCGACCGGACCTCGGTGGCCAACCGGCGCAGCGCCTGCCAGGTGTCGTCGACCACCACGACCGGCACCTCGACGTCGAGCGGACGTGTCGCGAGCACCGCGACGGCACCGGCGGCAACGGCGGCACGGGCGTGGTCGTGCCCATCGGCGCTGGCGGTGGCCAAGGCGACGAACAGCGGTCGCCCCTCGGGGACGAGCCGGGAGTCGGCGGTCACGCCATCGACGATCACGGCACCGGCGGACGGGTTCGACAGCTGTCCTGCCGTCGCGGTCGCGACCTCATCGCAGGTGAGCTCGATCACGATCCGACCGCCCGGTCGGCGAGCAGCTCGGCGGCGACACGCCGGTCGTCGAAGGGCACCGTCCGGTCGGCGAACTCCTGCACCGTCTCGTGGCCCTTGCCGGCGAGCAGGACGATGTCGGCGTCGCCCGCCTGCGCCAGTGCGAGCGCGATCGCCTCGTGTCGGTCCGGCGCGACGTGCAGCTGCGCCGCCGCCCCGGCGGTGATCGCCTGGTGAGCGCCCTCCACGACGGCCGCCAGGATCGCCTCGGGATCCTCGCTGCGGGGGTTGTCCGAGGTCAGCACCGCGACGTCGGCCGCGGTGGCCGCCGCGCCCATCGGTCCGCGCTTGTCACGGTCGCGGTCCCCGCCGCAGCCGAGGACGACCGTGAGCCGGCCGCCCGTCGGGAGCGCGGCACGCAGGGTGTCGAGCACCGCGACGATCGCCTCCGGGGTGTGGGCGTAGTCGACGAACACGGTCGGGCCGGCGGCGGCGGCGACCCGTTCCAGGCGCCCCGGGGCCCCGGGGGTGGCGGCCACCCCCGCGGCAGCGACCTCGGGCGCCACCCCGGCACTGACCGCCGCGACCACGGCGACCGCGGCGTTGGCGAGGTTGAAGGCCCCCGGCAGGGCCGTGCTGATCGTCACGTCGCCGCCCGGGAGCCCCCGCAGGCGGGCACTCCCACCGCTCACCCCGCTGCGGACGTCGGCGAGCTGGACGTCGGCGCTGCGGCCCATCGGGGTGTGCGGTGGACCCCAGCCGACCGTGACGGTCTCGATCTCGGAGCGGCTGAGCAGGCGCTCGGCCCAGGGGCCGTCGAGGAACACCACCCCGCGCTCAGCCAGGGCGGAGGTGAACAGACGCGCCTTGGCGGCCAGATAGCGCTCCATCGTGCCGTGCCAGTCGAGGTGGTCCTGGGAGAGGTTGGTGTACACGGCGACGGCGAAGCGGGTGCCGTCGACCCGGTGCAGATCGAGCCCGTGGCTGGAGACCTCGGCAGCCACCGCGTCGACCCCACGGTCGTACAGGTGGCGCAGGAGCCGCTGGAGGTCCGGTCCCTCGGGTGTGGTCCGCACCCCCGGCACCGGCTCCCCCAGCACCCGGGTCTCGACGGTGCCGATCACGCCGGTGCCCTGGCCAGCGGCGGCGAAGGCCCCCTCCAGCAGGTAGCTCACGGTGGTCTTGCCGTTGGTGCCCGTGGTCCCGACCACGGTCAGCTGTCGGCTGGGGTGGCCGTGGATCACCGCCGCCGCCGTCCCCATGGCCGCCCGTACCGACGGCACCACGAGCTGCGGGACCGCGAGGTCCAGGGGACGTTCCACCAGCAGGGCGGCCGCGCCGTCGGCGACCGCCGGTGCGGCATGATCGTGGCCGTCGGTGCGGGAGCCGGGGACGGCGCAGAACAGCCAGCCGGGCTGCACCTGCCGGCTGTCGTGGGTCGCGTCGACCAGGTGGACACCATCCAGCGCCACACCGGCCGGGCGCCCTGCCCCCGGCAGGGCAGCGGCCACCTCGGCGAGGGTCACGGTCATGGTGTTCCTGGTGGGAAGTGGAGGGGTGAGCGGGCCCAGGTGCCCCGACCGGGCACCTCTGGTCTGCTCGCGCGGGAGCCTAACGGGGGACGCGTGCTCCTCCGTGAAGGCGCCCCACGCCGGTGACGGCGGCCGGCGGTGCGGCGAACGGACACCGATCACGGGGGAGCCGGCGCCCCGGCTGCCTGCTCCGAGGCGGGCGCCTCGGCCGCGGCATCGCCGGCGCCCGGACCGCCCTCCTCGACGGCACGGGCGGCAGCGTCGGCAGCGGCCACCTCGGCGTCGGCGATCCGCTCCGCCTGCTCAGCGGCCCGCCGCACGGCGGTCGACAGGTCCGCGCCGGCACCGTCGGGCGGGACACGCAGCGCCAGCAGGGCGGCCTCCATGACCTCGGAGAACACCGGAGCGGCGGCGAGTCCGCCGTAGTACGGCCAGGGCTCGTCGATCATCACGGCGACGACGACCCGCGGGTCATCGACCGGGGCCATGCCGACGAAGGTGGCGAAGTACTGATCGCTGTAGCCCACGGCGTCCGCCTTGGGCTTGCGGGCGGTCCCGGTCTTCCCAGCGATGCGGTAGCCCTCGACCTGCGCCATGCCACCGGTGCCGTGCTCGCCGTGCACGGCCTCCTCCAACATCGACCGCACGGTGGCAGCGGTGTCGGCCGAGATCACCCGTTCCTGGTCCGCGCGCCTGGCCGGGCTGAGCCGCCCATCGTCGCCGACCGTGCCCAGCACGAGCCGCGGTGGGACCTCGACGCCGTCGTTGGCGATGGTGCTGTAGCTGTTCGCCAGCTGCAGCAGCGACACCGCGACGCCGTGGCCGATCGCGATCGTGGGCAGGGAGGTACCCCACCACTCCTCGTGCGGTCGCAGGATCCCGGCGGACTCCCCCGGGAAGCCGAGGGCGGTGGACCGCCCGTAGCCGAACGCCCGCAGGTAGTGCTCGAGTCGCTCCGGGCCCAGCTCCTGGGCGATCTGGATCGTCCCGACGTTGCTGGAACGCTCCATGATCTGCGTCACGGACCAGGACGTCCCGTCGTGGGGCGTGGAGTCCGAGAAGCGGGAGCCGGCCACCTCGATGGTGCCGGGGACCGCCAGCTGGCTGGTGGGGGTGATGACCCCCTCGTCCAGCGCCGCGGCGATCGTCAGCGCCTTCTGGGTCGACCCGGGCTCGAAGACGTCGGTGACCGCGCGGTTGCGGCGATCGGACGGATCCTCCGCACCACGCTCGTTGGGATCGAAGCCGGGCGTGCTGGCCATGGCCAGCACATCACCGGTCCCGACCTCGGTCACGACGATGCTCGCGCCGATCGCGCGGTACCGGTCCATCGCCTCGGTCGCGGCCAGCTCCGCCACGTGCTGGATGTCACGATCGATCGCCAGGACGACGTCGGTCCCCGCCTGCGGCGGGACGAGCTCACGGACCCCGGAGGCGATCTCCAGTCCCCCTGGGGCCCGCTCGAGCAGCAGCGTGCCGGGCTCGCCCGCCAGCACCCCGTCGTAGCGCGCTTCGAGGCCCTGCAGCCCCTTGGCGTCGATGTCGGTGAAGCCCACGACCTGGCCCGCGAGCGGTCCCGCCGGGTACAGCCGCTGCGGCTCGACCAGCACCCCGATGCCGGGCAGCTCCAGCGCCCGGACCTCCTCCCCCAGCTCGTGGTCCACCTGGCGGGCCAGGTACACGAAGTGCCGATCCCGCTCCAGCCGCTCGGTGAGGGTCGCGACGTCCTGCTCGAGCACCCCGGCCAGGGCCTCGGCGACCTCGGCGGCGTCGGCGGCGGCTGGCACCTCGAGGCCGTCGGGGGTCGAGGTCGCGCGGAAGGCCCGCGGGTCGGCGTAGATCGTGGCCGCCTGCACGGAGGTGGCCAGCACGTCACCGTCGCGGTCGTAGATCCGACCCCGTGTCGCCGCCAGATCGAGCGTGCGGGCCCGCTGCCGTTCGCTGATCGCGGCCAGGTCGGCGGCGTCCACGACCTGGATCTCGACCAGCTTGGCCATGGTCGCCAGGACCAGGACCGCGAAGATCGCCAGCGTCCAGCGGATGCGGCGCACGGAGAGCTGGTCCCCCGACCGCAGCGTGGTCGAGACACGGGCACGACGAGGCAGCGCAGGTCGACGCATCGGTCAGCGCTCCTGCGACAGCAGGGGCTTGAGCGGGTCGGTGGTGGCGTCCGGTGTGCGTGCGGGCGGCACCGCACCGTCGGCGGGCAGCGTGCGCTCGAGGGTGAGGTGGCGGACCGGACCCGGCGGCACCATGCCGAGCTCGAGGGCGGCCTGGCGCACCCTCGCCGGGTCCTCGAGCGTCGCCACGTCCGCGACGAGCTGCGCGTAGACCCGTTCCGCCTCGCCGACGTGGCGTTCCAGAGCCCGGGCGTCGACCGAGGCCCCGGCGGCCAGCGCGTTGAGCGTCACGGCCCCGAAGACCGCCGCCGCGAACAGCGCGATCATGACGACCGCGTAGGCCAACGTGTGGCGCCTGACGGGTTCCTCGACGACCCGCAGGTGACGATCGGCAGGGCCGTCCAGGTCCGGTCGGCTGCGGCGCAGCGGGGCGGTGATGGCACTCACGGGGACTCCAGGGGCAGGCGTCGGACGGCACGCAGACGGGCCGCCGACGCGCGCGGGTTGGTGGCGATCTCCTCCGGCGAGGGTCGCGCCGGCCGCCGGACGAGGTGTTCGACCTCGGGGTTCCGGCCGCAGGCGCAGACCGGCAGGCCCGGGGGGCAGACGCAGCCGGTCGCCGCGGCGGCGAAGGCCCGTTTCACGGGCCGGTCCTCCAGGCTGTGGTAGGCGATCACGACGGCGATCCCCCCGGGGACGAGGCGATCCACGACGCTCGGCAGCAGCGCTTCCAGAGCCTCGATCTCCGCGTTGACGGCGATGCGCAGCGCCTGGAAGGTCCGGGTCGCGGGATGGCCCCCGCGTCGGCGGGCCGCGGCGGGGACCGCAGCACGCACCACCTCGGCGAGTTGCACGGTGGAGACGATCGGCCGTGCGGCCACGATGGCACGTGCGATGCGCCCGGCGTGGGGCTCCTCGGCGTACCGACGCAACAGCTCCGCCAGCGCCCGCTCGTCGAGCTCGGCGACCAGGTCCGCCGCCGTGGTCGGCAGCTCCGGATCCATCCGCATGTCGAGCGGCCCCTCGCTGCGGTAGCTGAAGCCCCGAGCGGCGCGATCCACGTGCATCGACGACAGGCCCAGGTCGAGCAGGATGCCGCTGACCCGCTCGATCCCACGGGCCTCGAGCAGGTCCGGGAGCGCATCGAAGCGGGCGCGCACGAGGTCCACGGTGACGCGGTCGTCGGCAGCGAGGTCGGACAGGTGCTCGGTGGCCAGCGCGAGCGCATCGGGGTCACGGTCGAGGCCGAGCAACTCGGCGTGGCCGTAGCGGTCGAGCCGGGCCTCGAGCACCGCCCGCGCGTGGCCGGCGGCACCGAGGGTCCCATCGACCACGACGCCCTCCGGGGCCGGCGTGAGCAGGGAGACGACACGCTCGAGCAGGACCGGCACGTGCGGCAGGACCGCCATCACGAGGCGCCCTGCACGAAGGGAGCATCGAGGTTGGCGAAGGCATCCTCGGCCTGGGTCCGGTACTGCTCCCAGACCTCACGCGCCCAGATCTCCACCTTGACGTCGGCGCCGTTGACCGTCAGGTCACGGTCGAGCCGGGCGTACTCCCTCAGGCGCGTCGGGATCGTGACCCGCCCCTGGGCGTCGGGCTTCTCCTCGTGGGCCCCGGCGAGGAAGACACGCAGGTAGGCACGAGCTCGCTGGTCCTCGCGGGGCACCGCCCGGAGCTCCTCCACGCGCCGTTCGAAGTCGGTCAGCGGGTAGACGTCGATGCAGCGGTCCTGCGAGGGGGCGAACACCAGGCCGCTGGACAACCGGTCGCGGAACCGGGCCGGGAGGATCACCCGTCCCTTCACATCCAGCGTGTGCTGATGCTCTCCGAGGAACATCGCGCTCCGTGTCTCCGCGTCCGTGACCTGCCGACCGTCGACCTCCGAGATGGGAGACCGCTCCACATCGCGCCACTTTATGCCCCACTACTCCACCAAGTCAACGCACCGGCCCCGTGCAGGGCGACGGGAAGCGCCTAGACGCACGCTCGAGGCCACAGGGAGCCCGTGGAGCGAGGTGGAGCAGGGACGCGAGGCAGTGCCGGACATCACACCTCGGGGTGTCGGAACGACCGCCCTGGGTGACGTCGCTGCGCAGGCCGCGCGCGACGACCGCGTGTGAGGGCCCCGGGCGCGCGCACCGGCAGCCGGTCGCCGACAGCGGTGGTGCGAGGTGGGGCGGGTCCGGTGGGCTGCCTCGGACCCGCGCCACCGGGAGCTGGACCTTCGGGGTCTGCCGCCCTCGTGCTCGGGGAGGCAGCCCGGGTCCTAGGGGGTCAGCCCTCGTCCTCGCACAGCCGCACCACGCCGCCGACCCACAGGCTGCGCAACGTGCGCACGAGCTCGCCCTGCGCGATCGGGCCGCGGTCGCGCACGCCCTGGGTGACCGCGCCCTCCACCATGGCGACCAACGCCGTCGCTGCCAGGGACGGGTCATGGCCGGTGCCCGCGAGTGCCGGAGCGAGCACCTCCGCGACGCGATGGACGTAGCCGCCACGCACCTCACGCAGTCGGGTGGCGAAGTGCGGGTCGTGGGCGCTGGCCTCGAGCCACGCGCGCACGACCGGGGCATGGGTGGCGAACAGCGCCACGAACCGCCCGATCACCGCCTCGATCGCCGCCTTCCCGTCGGGCCCGTCCCATGGTGCGTCCACCACGGACTGCAGCTCCGAGGCGGTGACACCGATCAGCGCATCCAGCGCCGCGGCCTTGTTCTCGAAGTAGGTGTAGAAGGTGCCGTGGCTCACGCCGGCCAGCGAGACGATGTCCTCGACGCGGGCTGCGACGTACCCGCGCTCCGCGATCGCCGTTCGGGTGGCCGCCAGCAGGCGAGCCCGCGTGCGCTCCCCCCGGGAGGTGCGCGGCGCCGAGGCGTCGGACCCGTGCTCCACCTCAAGGCTCCCCTCGTCACCCCGGGACGGACGCTACCGCAGCCCTGACCCCGACGTGGGCTCCGCGGATGGTGGGCCCCGGTCCTCGGGGAGCGGAGCGCTCGCCCGCCGGTACGCTCCCAGACGTCGCCGCCGGGACCCGCACCTCGCCGTCGCGACGTGACATCCCTCCGCCGCGTTGCGTTCCGGGAGCCTTCGTGTCCAGCACCGAGCAGCTCGACGCCCCGCCCCCCTCGATCGACCTCGCCGCCGTGGCGACGACCCTGCGGGCCATCGAGAACAACATCCGGCGCGTCGTGCAGGGCAAGGACCGCGTGGTACGGCTGGCCCTGACCACCCTGCTCGCCGAGGGTCATCTGCTGGTGGAGGACGTCCCCGGGGTGGGCAAGACCCTGCTGGCCAAGGCCCTGGCCCGCTCGGTGGACTGTTCGGTCTCACGCGTGCAGTTCACCCCCGACCTGCTGCCCTCGGACGTGACCGGCGTGACCGTCTACGCCCCCGACACCGGACGGTTCGCGTTCCGGCCCGGTCCGGTCTTCGCCAACATCGTGCTGGGCGACGAGATCAACCGTGCCGGGCCGAAGACGCAGTCGGCGCTGCTGGAGGCGATGGAGGAACGCACGGTCACGATCGACGGCACGACCCATGAGCTGGCTCGTCCCTTCATGGTGATCGCGACGCAGAACCCGATCGAGCTCGAGGGGACCTACCCCCTTCCCGAGGCGCAACGGGACCGCTTCCTGATGCGGATCGCGATCGGCTACCCACAGGCCGACGACGAACTCGAGATCGTGCGCGCCCATGGTCGCCACGACCGGCTCGCCGAGCTGGCCCCGGTCGCGGACACCGCCGCGGTCGTCCACGCGATCCGGACGATCCGAGCGGTCCGGGTCAGCGAAGCGATCGAGCGGTACCTGATCGCGATCTGCCGGGCGACACGGGAGCACCACGACGTGGAGCTCGGCGCTTCCCCCCGGGCCTCCCTCGCCCTGCTGCGCTCGGTCCGCGTGGCGGCGGCGATCGACGGACGTGACCACGTCGTGCCGGACGACGTGAAGGTGCTGGCTCCCCACGTGCTGTCGCACCGCCTGATCCTGCGACCCAACGCCGAGCTGGCCGGCGTGACCGCGGTGGATGTGGTGACCGACGTGCTCAGCGGCATGCCCGTGCCGACGGAGTAGGTCGATGACCAGGCGCGGGGTCGGTGCCGGTGTCGCCGTGGTCCTGCTGTGGGTCGCTGCGCACGCCCTGGGTGTGCCGCAGCTGCAGGTGGCGGCGCTCAGCCTGCTGGTGCTGCTCGTCGGCGCCGTCGTCTGGATCATCGTCTCCCCTCTCAGGCTCGAGGTCGACCGCGTCGTCGAACCGGCGGTCGTGCCCTTCGGTGGCCGCACCCGCATCGCCCTGCTGGTACGCAACACCGGGCGTGTCCCGAGCCCCAGTGCCTGGCTGGAGGACGCCCTCCCGGGCGTCCTCGGCCAGCCCCGCAGCTACCGCCTCCCGGTGCTCGTGCCCCACCGGATGCTGGATCTGGCCACCGAGCTCGACGGGGTCCACCGTGGCCGCTTCGTGCTCGGACCGCTGACCGTCACGGTCCGAGATCCCTTCGGTCTCGTCCAGCGCCGCCGGAGCATCGACAGCACCGCCGTCCTGACCGTCCACCCACCCGTGTGGCCGCTGCCGCCGGGGGTCCCGCTGGGCGGGGCGAGTGGCGCCGTCGCCAACGGACCCCGGCGCGCCACGATCCACGGCGACGACCTCGCCGACATCCGGGAGTACGTCCGTGGCGACGACCTGCGGGCGGTGCACTGGGCGTCCACCGCCCACCGCGGCAGGCTGATGGTGCGCCGCGCGGAGGAGGCGACCTCGCCCCGAGCCAGCCTGCTGCTCGACATCCGCCGGCACCGGCACGCCGGCGCCGGCCCGAACAGCAGCTTCGAGGTCACGGTCGCCACCGCCGCCAGCATCCTCCACCACCTGTCGGGTCGGGGTCGGGGTGTCACCCTGCTGGACCGTCCCACCCGTGAGCTGGCCGCGCCGATGCCGGCTGACGCGTGGATGCCGACGCTGGCCGCCGTGACCCCGACCGAGGTGGATCTGCACGCCCTGCTCCGGCAGGTGGCCACCGGTGCGGCCGGCGAGGGCACCTTGATCGCGGTGCTCACCACACCCGACCCTGCGGAGCTCGCCGCCCTGGTGCGTGCCGGCCGGGGTGCCGCGAGCCGCCTCGCCGTCCTCGTCGACGCCCCCACCTTCGCCGAGGCGACGGCCGAGGACCAGGCGCTCGAGCGGGCGATCGTCGGGCTGCGGGCCGCGGGGTGGCGCGTGACCACGCTGGCGGCCGGTGAGCGCCTCGACGAGCGCTGGCGGGAGCTGCTCGGCCGCGGGGGCGCCCGCGTGCCAGCCGGATCGGCGGGCCGCTGATGCGCCGCGATCTCCTCCTGACGGCACTGCTCGGGCTCGTCCTGCTCGCCACCGTGCCGAGCTATGACCGCGTCTTCACCGACCCCTCGTGGCGGGGTCCCGCCGTCGGCGCGGCACTGCTGGCGCTGCTGGTCGGCGCCGCATCGCGTCGGTTGCGCCTGCCATCGCTGCTCACGGTCGCGCTGAGCACCCTGGCCCTGCTGGCCGCGCTGCCGTGGCTGCTCGGGGTCGGCGAGGGCTGGGACGCCGGGATCGGGGCGCAGCTCGACGCGCTGCGCCTGACCGTCGGCCAGGGATGGACGGCGCTGGCCGAGGAACCCTCACCCGCCGCACCGGTGACGGGACTGGTCCTGCTGACCACGGCCGCGTGGTGGGCCGTCACCGCCCTGACGCACGAGGTGGTGGTGCGGGGCGGGCACGTCACCGCCGGGCTGCTCAACCTGACCATCCTGTGGGTGGTGCCGCTGGCGATCCCGACGACGGCCGAGGACTCCCTGCTGCTGGTGGTGCCGTTCCTCACCGCCAGCGGCCTGTTGCTGCTGGCGGGGGTCAACGCCCGGGACGACGCCCCCAAGGCGATCGCGCTGCCGGCCAGCGGGGTCCTGCTGCTGACCGGAGCGATCGCGGTCGGAGCCGCCGCACCCTGGCTGCTGCCGGCCTACGGCGGCGACGCGTGGCTCACGCTCGGTGGCACCGCGACACCCCGCGGGTACCAGCCGATCGTCGACATCACGAACCGCCTGAACGATCCGGAGGAACGCGAGGTGCTCCGCGTTCGCTCCGCGCAACGCACCTACCTGCGGTTGGCCGGTCTCGACACCTTCGACGGCGCGACCTGGCGACTCGGCCCCCCCGGCGAGTCCAGCTTCCGACCCGATCCGTCCCAGCTGTTCCCGGCCGATGCGCCCCTGCCGCTCGAGGAACCGGCGGCCAGCACCGAGGCCGTGGAGGTGGACGTCGAGGTGCTGGAACTGGAGAACATCTACGTGCCACTGCCCTACCAGCCCGTCGAGGTGTTCGGTCCCCTCCGCACCGAGATGGTGTGGTCGACCCAGGGCGGGTTCCTGGCCACCTGGGACGAGGTCGAGACCGGTGCCTCGCGCACGATCGGGATCCGTGAGGGCGCCGCCTACCGGGTCCTGGCGGAGCGTCCGACACCGTCCTTCGCGGCACTCACCGAGGTCGAGTTCCCCCCCGAGGTCCTCGCCACCCACACCGCGCTCCCGCGCGACTACCCGGAACTCGGCGCGCAGGCGCAAGCGGTCTACGACGCGGCCGGCGCCCAGACGGTGGTCGAACGCGCACTGGCGTTGCAGGACTGGTTCGTCGGTCCCGAGGGTGGCTTCACCTACGACCTCGACGTCTCGGCGCTGCGGGGTGAGGACGCGCTCACCCGGTTCGTGCTCGAGGATCGGGTCGGCTACTGCGAGTACTTCGCCACGGCCATGGCGGTCATGCTGCGGGAGACGGGCATCCCGGCGCGCGTCGCGGTGGGCTTCCTGCCGGGCGAGCGGGTCGCGACCGCCGGGCCCGACAGCGCTGAGGGACTCGACGAGTACGTGGTGACCACCCGGGACGCGCACGCGTGGGTGGAGGTCCTCTTCCCCGGCTACGGCTGGATCACCTTCGAGCCGACACCGCGCTCCGACCAGACCCAGTTGCTCCCGCGCCAGGACGACCTCAGCCCCGAGGAGAACGAGGCGGAGCGTGCCGAGCGGGCACGGGAGGAGCTGGACCCCGAAGCACCGGAGGTCCCGGAGGACGAAGCGACCGAGCCCGAGGGGCTCGAGCTCCCCGACGACGCCGAGCAACCGCTCGGCCTCGGGGAGTCGGGGTCGGCGACCGGGGCTGGTGGACGGTGGCTGGCGAGCGTCCTGGTGGCCGCGCTGCTGCTCGGGGTCGCGGCGCTCACCTGGTCACTGATCGGTCGTCGGCGACGCGTCGCGTCGGTCACCGGTGACCCCCGAGGGGCGGTGCTGGCGGCACAGCGCCGCCTCTACGCGGGGGCCCGACGCGTCGGTCTGGACCGGGCCGAGCACGAGACGGCCCGTGAGGTCATCGCACGGTGGGAGGCACAGGGCTGGATCGATCGGGGCAACGACACCACGGCACGCCTGGTCCAGGCGGCCGCGTTCGACGGCTCGTTGGATCCGAGGCAGGCCGCCAGCGCCGTCGAGACCCTCGATGGGCTCACCGAGCAGCTGCTGACCCGGGTCCGACGACGCGAGCAGGCGCTGGTCCCGCTCCGACGTGCAGCGACCGCGGCCCGCGGGGCGCATCGCCGGCTGCGCCGCCGTTGGCAGGCGCGCTGACCTCGGTCCTGCCCCTCGGCCCTGGGAAGCGGGCGACGAGCCAGACGAACAGCTCAGCTGCGGTCGTCCGGCGGCACGAAGGAAGGCGCGTCCTCGGGGCGCGAACGCCGCGCCGAGACGCCGAGGATGATGCCCACGAGCAGGAACACGAAGCCGATGGCGGGCACGATGATGTTCCACGGCGAGGAGACGAACCCCAGGGAGAGCACGGAGACGACCCCGATGAACGCCAGCACGATCGCGAGGCGTTGCTGGCCCACCCGCGAGACCCTGAGCTTGCGTCGGGCGCGCGACGCGAAGCGGGGATCCTCGGCGGCGAGCTGTCGCTCGATCTCCGCGAGGACGTTCTCCTCATGCTCGGAAAGCGGCATGTCCCCTCTGACCTGTCCGTGTGTCTCGACTGTACCCGTGGGTTCGGTGGCGCGCACAGCCGTGGACCGTCCCTTCGCCGGAAGCGACCACACACGAGCGATGAGCGCGCTCAGCACCTGCTGTCTCGGCGCTGCCGCCCCTCAGCGGCCGGTGAAACGCGGCGGTCGTCGCTCGAGGTGTGCGGTGATGGCTTCGCGGACATCGGGGCCGGACACGGCCGCCACCTGCGCGGCGATCTCCGCACCGAGCGCAGCCGTACGGTCCCGGGCGAGGTTCTCGCGCACGAGCCGCGGGAGCCGTCGCACGCAGCCCGGTCCGGCGGCCCAGCGAGCGGCGTGTTCATGAGCCGCAGCCTGCGGCTGGTCGGCCGGCAGCGCGAGCTCGGCGAAGCCGATCCGCAGCGCCTCCTCGGCGTCGAAGGTCCGCGCCGTCATGGCGAGCTCGGTGGTGCGGCCCGGGCCGATGAGGCGGGGCAGTCGGTAGGTGCCACCGAGGTCCGGCACCAGGCCCCAACGCGACTCCAGCACCGACAGCGACGCCGACGGCGCCACGGCCCGCAGGTGGCACGCGGCCGCGAGCTGGATACCGCCACCCAGGCAGTGCCCCTCGATGGCCGCCAGCACGGGGACGTCCAGTTCCTCGTAGGCGGTGAACGTGGCCTGGAGCCGAGCGACCATCGCCGGGTCGAGCGCACCAGCCGGCTCCTCGGCACCGGGTTCGCTTCCTGCGGTCAGTAGGCCACCGAGCGTGGTCAGATCCAGGCCCGCCGAGAAGGTGCCACCGCGGCCGGCGACGACCACGGCTCCCACCGCCCCGTCCGCCTGGATCCGGGCCGCGGCCTCGGCGAGCTGCGCGAACACCTCGAGGTCCATGGCGTTGCGCTTGTCGGGTCGGTCGAGCGTGACGTGCGCGACGCCCTCGACCACCTCGTAGCTGACCTCGCTCACGACGTCCTCCGCTGTGCCACCGTGACATCCGACCCGCTGCTGGCAACCGGGAGCCTACGCGCGCATCGCTACGCTCCGGCAACGACCCCGACGAGGAGCCGCGGATGCTCGAGCGCGAGTGGGTCTCGCTCCGCGACCCGGCCGACGACCGGGTGCGCTACACCTTCGACGTGTCGTTCCTGCTGTCGTCCTACACGTGCATCTACGGCACCGGGTGCGAGGGGGTGCACCCCGGCCAGCAGGACCCGGCCATCGGCTGCTGCGTCCACGGGGCCTACCTCAACGACGACGACGATGCGGCCGCGCTGATCGCGCTGGTCGGTGACCGGCTCGACGCCGAACGGATGCAGTTCCACGCACGCGCGCTCACCGGCGGGGTCGTCACCGAGGACGAGGACGGGGAGCCGCTGACCCGTGTGGTGGACGGGGGGTGCATCTTCGCCAACCGGACGGGCTTCGCCGGCGGGCAGGGGTGTGCGCTGCACCACCTGGCCGCCGCCGACGGCCGGCACCACTCGGCCTACAAACCCACGGTGTGCTGGCAGGTCCCGCTGCACCGCACGATCGAGGAGGTCACCGCCAACGACGGCGGGACCCTCCAGGTCCACACGATCGCGGCCTACGAGCGCGGCCACTGGGGCGACGGTGGCGCCGAGTTCGGCTGGTGGTGCCTGGACGACGAGGTGGCGTTCGTCGGCCCGGAGCCGGTGTACCGCTCGATGGCGGTGGAGCTCAGGCTCATGGTGGGCGACGCGGTCTACGAGGAGCTGGCCGACCACCTCGAGGGCCGACGACGGCAGCGCTCGCGGGTGCGGTTCCTCCCGTTGGTGTGAGGCCCAGCAGGCCTCACGACACGCGGTCATCGGGCGACACGCGGTCATCGGGCGCCGGCGGATCCGCCTCGGACGTGCCGGGGGGCGCGCCGGCCCCGGACGTCCCGGCTGCCGGGGTGGTCCCGGACGCACCCTGTGAGGGGGGCTCGCCCGGGGTGCGGTCCTCGCGCCGCGGCGCCACCTCGGCGGGGTCGTCCTGCTCGTCGAGCAGCGAGGCGTACGACACCGCCACGCCCTGGAAGCGCTCGGCGACCGAGTCGGCGATCCGCTCCACCCGCTCCCAGCGCGGATCGGCCAGTCGTGCCGTGGTCGCGGAGCTCGGTGCCTGGTCGGCGGCGGTGTCGAGGGTCAGCTGGCGCGCGTGCTCACCCTCGCCGAGGTTGGACACCCCGACCCCGAGCAGACGGACCCGCACCCGCTCCAGGCGCAGGCCGGCGAGCAGGTCGAGGGCGATGGTGGCCACGTCACGGGTGCGGTCGGTGGCCGTCGGCAACGTGCTGGAGCGCGTGACGGTCTCGAAGGTGTCGAACCGGATCTTCAGCGTGATCGTGCGGCCGGCCACCCCGGCAGCTCGCAGTCGGCGTCCCACCGTCTCGCTGAGCTTGAGCACCTGCCGTTCGAGTTCCGCCGGATCATCGAGGTCGTGGGCGAAGGTCCGTTCCCCGGAGATCGATCGGGCCGGCTCCGAGGGCGTGACCCGACGGGGGTCGATACCTCGGGCCAGCTGGTGGAGCTGGCTGCCGAGCGCCTCCCCCACCACCCGCTGCAGCGTCCTGAGCTCGGCGTCCGCCAGCTGTCCGACGGTGCGGTAGCCGAAGCTGTGGAGCCGCTCCACCGTGCGGGGGCCGGCTCCCCACAGGTCGCCGACCGGCAGGGGCCGCAGGCGGGCCACCACCTCCTCGGCGGGCCAGTGAGCGAGACCGTCGGGCTTGGCACGGTCCGACAACAGCTTGGCCACCGACTTGGTGGGCCCCACCCCCACCGAGCAGGGCAGCTGCAGTTCCTCGCGCACCCGGGTGCGGATCGACTCCCCGATCTGCGGCGGTGCGCCGAACAGGCGCACGGCCCCGGCGACGTCGAGGAACGCCTCATCGAGCGAGAGCGGTTCCACCAGCGGGGTGATGTCAGCGAGGATCGCCATCACCTGGCGCGAGACCTCGCGGTACCGGTCGAAGCGGTTGCCGACGATCACCAGATCCGGGCACAGCCGCCGGGCGCGGACCATGGGCATGGCGGAGTGGATCCCGAAGCGCCGGGCCTCGTAGGAGGCGGCCGCCACGACCCCGCGGCCACCGGCACCGCCCACCACCACGGGCTGCCCCTTAAGCTCGGGGGCATCCCGCTGCTCCACGGCGGCGTAGAAGGCATCCATGTCCACGTGGAGGATCGGTTCCGGGTGCCGTGGGTGCACGCCGTCACCTCCTGCTCCACACCGGGAACGGCCGAACGGGTGTTCGCACCCAGGGTAGCTCAGGACCGTGGGTGGCGTGGGGTTGGTCCCCGCCGTGAGCACTGCGTACGGTCCGCGTCCAGGCCGGGTGCCGCCGCCCGTCGTCCCGCCCCGCACCGCGTGCTCCCGCCCGGCCCACCGCGCCCACCCGGGCCGTCACCCGGTCGCGCACGCCCCCGACCGCCGTCCATCACCTCCGGAGCCGACCGTGCCGATCGAGGCCATCCCCGACCACGTCGCCGCCGCCGTGCCAGCGATCGAGGCCGCCGCTGCGCGCTGGATCGACCACCTCGGTGGCGGGTGGCTGGCACCGGCCTGGGAGGTGCCCGGTGGCGGGTTCGCCACCCGGCAGGCCCGGTTCGCCGGGGGCGCCAAGCTGGAACTGCTCGAGCCCCGCAGCGAGGACGGCTTCGCGGCGCGCTTCCTCGCCCGTCACGGGGCCGGCGTGCACCACGTGACCCTCAAGGTGCCGGCGCTCCTGCCGGCGGTGGCCACGCTGGAGGACGCGGGACTGGATCTGGTGGATGTCTCGGCCGAGGGCGACGTCTGGCACGAGGCGTTCCTGCGGCCCTCCCAGGTGGGCGGGCTGATCGTGCAGGTGGCCTGGGCACGGTATGGCGACGAGGCGTGGGCGGCCTACCACGGCGCGACGCCCGAGCAACCCCGGGCCGATGCCGCCCGGCTGCTCGGACCACGGCTCGCCCACCCCGACCTCGAGCAGGCCGCGCGGGTGTGGCGCCTGCTGGGAGCCGAGGTGACGCGCGATGGCGAGCTGCTCACGGTGCGGTGGCCGGGCTCGCCCCTGGACATCGAGGTCGTGGCCGGCGAGCGCGCCGGCCCGCTCGGTGTCCGGATGGCGGGTACGGCGATGGCGGGGACGGCGCCGCTGCCTGCCGACGAGCGCTACGGGCCCGCGGTACTGGTGGCGTAGCTCAGCCCGACCGCGCCTGCTCCCCGAGGGCCGGACCCGGGCCGCATCGTGTGCCCGGACGGGCGGGCGAGTACGCCATCGGCGGTGCACCGCACGTCATCGTCCGCCCGTGTTCCGCCACACAGCGACGTCGCGGTCGTCGGAGCACCCGGATCGCAACCCATCGACCGGTTCGAGGTCACATCGTTGCGATCCGAAGCACCCTCGCCGTCGCTACCGGCTCACGCCCAGCCAGCGAGCCGCACGGCGTCGATGAGGGAGTCGGCGACGGGGAAACCGGTGTCCGCGAGCTCGTGACGGGGGTGCGAGCCCCCGTCGTAGAGCACGCACGCGGCCCCGACGTGGGCGGCGGCGGCCGCATCGTCCTTCGCGTCGCCGATGAGCAGCACCTCGGCGGGCGTGCCGCCGTTGGCTGCCGCCACCCGCTCGAGGTGCGCCTCGAGGTGCGGGGCCTTCACGCCGCCGCCGGGGCCGCGGAGCCCATCGACCCGGATGAAGTGCCCGGTGAGGGCGAACCGGTCGACCAGGGGCAGCAGGTCGTCGTGGCGGTACATCGACAGCAGC